>DATBHD010000023.1:0-8792 GCA_036557635.1 Gemmatimonadaceae bacterium | reverse complement strand
CGTGGACGTCGGTGAGGAGGTGTACCTGGATCTCGAGCGCGAGGCCGTTGGCGCGCTGGCGAGAGACTGACGCACGAGACGGATCGCGCGCGCCGCCGCGGCGTTCGGGCTCGCGTTAGGTGCCGCTGGGCACCTGCCGCGCACGGTGGCCGCGCCCGATCCGTTGCCAAGTTGGACCGACGATGCGACGAAGCGAATCATCATCCGCTTCGTCGCCCGCGCGACGAGTTGTCCTTGCAGCCGGCGCCTGCTCGGAGAGCTCGGGGGACGCGAATGGCGCGAATTGAGGGCGAATCCAACCGGGGGCAATCAGGCTGCAATGCCGCGTGTTCTGGCCTTCGGCAACTCGGACGGGGACCTGCAGACGTGCACCGTGGCGACGCCGTGGGGAGTACGCCTGTGACCGCGCCTCGAAGGTGGGGCGCCTCGATACGGCTCTGGACGAGGCGCGCGCAAGCGGGGCTGGGGCTGGATGGTCGTGGGCATGAAAGCGGACTGGCAGGGGTGTTCAGGAATCCATAACGCCGGGGAGATGGGCCTTAGGTCCAATGCCCAGATCGACGCAAGTTCATGACTTTATGATCGACCGTTCGCCGAACGGATCGACGGTGTTCGAGAAAGGAGAGACGAGCCGATGGACGCAGTGCCCCGCAACTACGCGATCTCAGGGTATGCCACCCAGGCAGCTATGCTGGCGGCGTGCCTAACGTTGATCGCGGGGCATGGGGCGGCGGCGCAGGCCGCGACCAAGTCGGCGCCGGCAATCGAGCCGGGCGCGATCGACGCGCTGCGGAAGATGGGCGCGTACCTTCGCGGCCTCCGGCAATTTGCCGTCATGGGGCAGACGGAGCGAGAAGAAGTCCTTCGCGATGGCGAGAAAATCGACCTGGGTGGGACGCTCAAGTACGTGGTGCGAACTCCCGACCGGTTCCGTGGTGAGGTCAACACGGATCGCAAGCAACGCCAGATCATCTATGATGGGAAGACGCTGACGGTCTACGCGCCGCGCATGCACTACTACGCCAGCGTTCCTGCACCGTCCACGATTGGCGCGACGATCGACACGGCGCGCGCGCGGTACGGAATCGAATTCCCGATCGCGGATTTGTTCCTCTGGGGTACTCCGCGCGATGGCATCAAGGATCTGAAAGAGGCGCAGTACATCGGATCGGCGCGCGTCAACAACACGGACACGGAGCAGTATGCGTTTCGGCAGGAAGGCGTCGACTGGCAGCTCTGGATTGCTCGCGGCGCCACGCCGTTGCCGGTGAAGCTGGTGATCACGACGACCAACGAGACATCGCGTCCACGGTATTCGGCGACGCTCTCGTGGGATCTCTCGCCCGTAATCAGCGACGCGGTGTTCGCGTTCTCGCCGCCGGCAAATGCATCACGGATCACGCTGGCCTCGTACGGCATGACACGCGCGGCGGCGGCGAGCAAGTAGCACAGACGGTGAAGCAGATGCTGTTGTCGAGTGGTATGAGGGTTCGTTGGTACGCAATTGCATTGATTGTTGCCGCGTGGCCGCTGCTGGTGCCACGCACGAGCGAAGCGCAGCGGCGTGGAGGGGGAGGGGCACGTGGCGGTGGACGCTCTACTGGTGGAGGTGCTGGATCGATCGGTGCACGGTCAGGAGGCGCTCGTACGAGTAGCGGAGGGGGGAACCGCCTATCCGGCGGATATGGAGGGGCTGCTCGTACGAGCGTCAACCGTGATTTCGGCAACGCCAGCGTCAATCGCAACACCAACGTCAATCGCAACATCAACAACGCGAACGTGAATCGAAACGTCAACGTCGATCGCAACTACGACGTCGACGTCGATGTCGATCATGGTTGGGACTGGCATCCCGTTGCGACCGGCGCGGCGGTGGCCGCCGGCGCCGCGCTTACCGCGGCGGCGATCGGATCGGTGGTGTACACGCTGCCACCTTCCTGTAGCGTCGTCGTCGTCGGCGGCATTTCCTATCAGCACTGCGGATCCACCTGGTACGAGCCGCAGTTCTCCGGCACTTCGGTGAGCTACATCGTGGTCGGAGAGCCACATTAGGGGCGCGGAGGGTAGAGGGTAGAGGGTAGGGGAGAGGGTAGAGGGTAGGGGAGAGGGGAGAGGGTAGAGGGTGGAGCGTAGAGGGTAGAGGGTAGAGAGTGGGGCGTGGTGCGTAGAGCGAATCCGCGTTCGCGTTCAGCACCACGCATCACGCTCTACCCTCTACGCTCTACCCTCTACGCTCTAACCTCAACGCGCTATCCGCATCGCCTCCATGGTCCACGCGTCGCGTGTCCAGGTCCGTCCGCCGTCGACGCTCCGATCGGCTCGCCACAAGAAGCGGTTCGGCTCGATCGCGAGATACCGGATGCGCATGATCGCGGGGCCGTAGCGCTGGATTCCGAAACGCTCATCCCCTTGAGACCACGTCAAACCAAGCGCGAACTCACCGCCTTGCGAGCTCGTGCCGAGCATTTGCCAGATCTTTCGTTTTGGATCGAAAGTGCGATAGGTGTACGTGCTCGCACCCATCGCCTGAGTTGGGTTGTCCGCGCGCCAGCGATCCTCGATCAGCATCCCGCCCGGCTTCTTTTCGAACGACCAGTGACCACGAAACGCCGGACCGAAGGAGCCGTCGGGGTTGCGATTCTGAAAACGGAATTCCCAGACGCCGATCAGCGCGTCGTAATCCTCGGGCGTTCCGGGCTTCGTCGCGCTATCGGCGATCGCGAAGTTCGCGCCGACGGTATCGGGGAGGGGAATCTCCCGCGCGCCCGAGCCGCCTAACGGTTCGAGACGCCAGAAGGGATTCACCCAGCGCTCGCCATCGCGCACGAACACCTCCGTCGCGTGTCCGCGGGCCGTGTCGAGTCCCCGCGTCGAGCGGGTCACCGCGGTGAAGTTCGACGTGACCACCGCGACGCTGCCTTGGAGGGCGATTCGAGTCCCGGCAAAGGCGATGTGCTCCAGTCGGCCGCCGGCGGAAGCGAATTGCTCGGCGCCGTTCATGATCGTCGCGCGATCGGCCCACCGGATGGGATCGGTCCCGCGGTTCTCGGCTGCCGCGCTCGCGTGCGGCAGGATCCGACTCAGCGCGGCGGTGTCGTTGCTGAACCACGCGTGCCAGATCGTATCTCGCGCCGCTAGGAGCTGGCGCTCGGTCTCTTTGGATATTGGCTGGGTCAGTGCGGCTCGTGGCACGACGGCGAGCAGCGCGAGGCCACTCAGCGGGAGGCACCGAAGGGCAGGGATTTTCATGCGGCTACCGTACGCGCCGTGTTTAGCGAGTGCTATCGCGAATCAGTGAACGGCGGGCCCCAAGCAGCAAGCGGTTGCTTCAGCGCCACGATCCGGACCTCGCGGCGTGCTCACGACGACGCGCTGGGAGCGGCAGTTAGGCGCCAAGCCGCGCGAGTCCCCGTCTCGCCCGATCGCGATACGCGCTGATGGGATCTTCGCCGTGTTCCCACGTCTTGAGCGCAAGGAGGTAGTGCTGACGCGCGTTCACGACGTCGCCCTCCGCCTCCTCGAGTTCCGCCAACTCCAGAGCTGCGCGCGGTGTGTAGAAGCCCATCCAGGTGGTTGGCGGCACGAGCGACCGGAAGAGCGAGGCCGCCTTGCGCGGATCGCCTTCCGCGCGCAACAGCAGCGCGAGGTTGAACCGGATCGCCGGCTCGGGCATGAGCTCGAGCTGATTCTCGGTGTGGATGTTCCAGAGCGAGAACGCCTGACGAGCCTGCGCGAGCGCCGTCTTGCGGTCACCACGCCGCGCCGCGAGCCGTGAACTGATGTCGGCGTGGAGTGCGGCCGCATACTCCGCGGGAGATCCCCCCTTTGGCAGCGTGTTCATCGCCGCCATCCACCGCCGCGCGCGCGTCGTGTCACCGTACATCGCCTCGTACGCGCCGATCAGCCACCCCTCGAGCCACACCGGTGCGCGCTCGAGCTGGGCCAACGCGCTGTCAGGCGATCGGCCCTTCTCGAGCACCGTTGCCGCACGGCGAGCCAGGTCCTCGTCGGCGGTGCCGGAGATCGCCGCCGCAACCGTTAGGCGCGATACCGTTTGGTCGAACCCGGCGACCTGCTCGAACGCGCGGGCGCGCATGAGCGAGTCGACGATTTGCCAGCGCGACTCGGCGGCGTAGAGCTGCACCAGAGCGCCCGCCGCGATACGCGCGACGGGAGCGCTCGTTCGGCGCAACGTGCGCTCCGACAGCAGTTCGGCGCGGTCCGGCCGGTAGTCCCGCAGCACGCGGTACGTCGCGATCCAATCCGATGGCGCCGCGGTCGTCATCGCCTCGGCGACCGAGGGGAAGCCGGCGTCGTCGACGCGGACTGCCCGAATGGCGAGCAGCGTGCCGCGCGCCAGTCCCGTTGTCGTGTCGAGCCGCCTAACGCGGTCCAGCTCCCGGTCGACATCGACGAGGTTGTTGGTCGCGAGCGCGAGATGCGCGCGGTTCACCACCGTTGGAACGTCCGTCGAATCGAGGCGCAATGCGTGCTCCATCGCGTCCCGCGCGTCCTTGTCCGTCGCGCCGTACTGCCAACCGTATGCGTTGCGGACATACCCGAGATGTGTCCATGCCTGCAGATCGAGACTGTCGAGCGTGAGAATCCTCTCGAGCGCGTCCGCCGCATCCGCGCCGCGCGTTTCGATCGAGGCCAGCATCGCCCGCGCGCGCAGCCGCTGCCGCTCCGGAAGCGAATCGGACAGACGCACCGCGCGCTCGGCCAGCTCGCGCAGCCCCGAATACTGTTGGCCACGCGAGAAGCTCAGCCACGATCGAATCGTGCTCGCGTCGACCAGTGCGAGCGCGAAGTTCGAATCGAGGGCCAGTGCGCGCGTGATGGACGCGTCGGCACTGTCCACCAGACCACGACGCTGGTAATCACGCGCACGCAGCCAGGCCTTGAGCGCTTCCGGCGAGTCCGTGAGATGCACGACCGATGAGGAGACGAGCCCCGGCCGGTCGACCGAGAGGCGACGTATCAGCTCGACCGATACGCGCTGGACGAGCGCCGGCACGCTGTCGGGGGAGCCGCTCAACGAGAAGGTGCTCCACGGTTCGGAGGAGCCCAGCCGATAGATGCGAATGGCGACTTCGACGAGCGGCTGGAACTGCGCGACCGATCCGAGTACGTAGCAACAGGCACGCGCCTGACGGGCCAGTCGCTCCCCCTCGGCGGGGTCCGGGCTTCGCGCCGCATCGTTAGGCTTCGCGCGCAGTCCGCGCCACAGCGCCCACGGGTCCGCGATGCGAAGCCCCGGCGTTCCGTCGAGCGCCGTCGCGAGCAGGTCGGGAATCGCCTCCGTCCACTGCGCCGCGTCGGGCACGGTTGCGCGGAAGGGCAGGATCGCGATGCCGAGCCGCCCGTCGCTCGCGACCACGGGCGACCGTCGCGCGGAGAGGAGCGCCGCTCCCACCGCGGCGACGGCCACCACCGCCAGGGTGCCTAACGCCACAGTCCACCGTGGCCGCGTCGATACGAACTGCCGCGCGCGAACTGTGCGCGAGGGACGGCCGAGCGCCTGCCCGAACTCGGCGGCGGTCGCATATCGTTCGGCGGGATCCGGCGCGAGCACCTTGGCGAGCGCCTGATCGATCGCCGGCGGGACCTCCGGCCGCAGCGCCGTCACCGACTTCGGTCGTCCCTGGAACTTGCTCGCGATGACTTCGCGCGGCGTGTCGCCGTCGTGGGGCGGTCCGCCGGCCAACATCTCGAAGAGCACGCAGCCTAACGAATACAAATCGCTGCGCGCGTCGACATTCGAATCGCCGACGGCCTGCTCGGGGCTCATGTACTGCGGTGTGCCGATGGAGATTCCCGTCCCGGTGAGGCGCATCTCCGAGGCCTGCGCGATCGCGCGCGCAATGCCAAAATCGGTGACGACGGCATGGCCGGCGACGAGTAGGATGTTCTCCGGCTTGATGTCGCGATGGATGATGCCCTGACCATGCGCGTACGCCAGCGCGTCGGCGACCTCGCGCGTGAGCTGCAACGCGTCCGCCACCGGAAGCTTGCCTTCGCGCTTCAGTCTTTGCCGCAGCGTGTCGCCCTCGATGTAGGGCATCACGTAGAACAGCCGATCCCCCGCGCCCCCGGAATCGAAAACGGGAACGATGTGGGGATGGCTCAGCGCCGTCGCGATGCCGATCTCGGAGCGAAAGCGATCGGCGGCGATGCTGCTCGCCAGCTCCGAGCGCAGCACCTTGATCGCGACACTTCGCGGGTGACGGAGGTCGCGCGCGACGTACACGGTCGCCATACCGCCGCGGCCGAGCTCACGCTCGATGACATAGCGACCGGCTAGCTGTTCCTCCAGCTCCTCGAGGCCTTGAAGCATCGCCCGTCCCGAATTGTCGAGTGCCCCACATTACGCCGTCGTGGAGCACTCGGCCAGAGTCATACTGCGCCCTGCGCCTACGGGGTCGGTGTCTTTCGCCCTCGTACGAAATGCACGATGAAGGCGATGATCGCGATCACGACGAGAAGATGAATCGCGCCGGCCGTGATCTTGAAGAGGAGCAGGCAAAGAATCCAAACCACGAAGAGAACCAGCGCAATCGTGAGGAACATGGACGCCTCCGTTGCCGGTGAGGTGACCTGCCTCTCCGAAACTGCCGCTTCCTGAACGATTGGCAAGATCCTCGAGCCCACTTTGCGCCGACGGCGATCGCTGCCGCTCGCCCACGCGACAGCGACGAAGGATTCTTCACGCCTCTTGCAGCTGCCTGATATCGAGCTTGTCCATGGCGAGCATCGCCTTCATCACGCGCTGCGACTTCGCCGCGTCCTGGTCGCCCAGCAATCTGCCTAACGCGGTCGGAATGATCTGCCACGACACGCCGAACTTGTCTCTCAGCCAGCCGCATCGATCCTTCGTGCCGCCCGCCGAGAGTCTTTCCCAGAGCCCGTCCACTTCCTCCTGCGTCTCACAGTTGACGTAGAGCGAGATCGCGGGCGTGAACGAATAGATCGGTCCTCCGTTCAGCGCCATGAACTCCTGTCCCTCGAGCTGGAAGGTGGCCGACATCACCTGGCCCGTCGGACCCGGACCGCCATCGCCGTAGCGCGTCAGCCGGCCGACTTTCGAATTCTTGAAGATCGACACGTAGAAGTTCACCGCCTCTTCGGCGTTGTCGTTGAACCAGAGGAAAGGCACGATCTTTTGCATGGTCGTTAGGCTCCCGTCGTCGACTGGGACGCTGACTCGAGATATTCGGCGAGCCGGTCATAGGTCTCGGCGGCGCCATGCTCCATGCCCGACCCGATGACCGCGTCGCGGATCTCCTTCGACTCGTAGCACACGACAATCGTGACCGTCGTCTTGCCGCGCGACTCGATGAAATCCGTCGTCACCACCGATTCGCCGGGATAGTCGTCGAAGGTCTCGGCGTGAACGATTCGTGCCGGACGCGCGATTTCGCGGATTGCCCCGCGCATTCCCATCCGCGCTCCGTCGGGACCCTGCAGCATGAATCGCCACGACCCGCCCACTCGGAAGTCGCTCTCGCATTCGACGAGCGACCAGCCGCGCGGGCCGAACCACCGTTTCAGGAGCTCACACTTCGTGAAGGCGTCGAAGACCATCGTGCGCGGCGCGTCGAACTCGCGAACCATCATGACTTCGCGATCGCTCGGGGTGGTGACCTTGAGGGTTCCGGTGTTGAGCATGGGACGAAGGGTCGAAGGTGAGACAGAGGGGCTGAGCGCAGGGGCTGGTCGTTATGCGCTACTTTGCTCGCGCCTTCTTGCGTGCCCGCTTTTTCCTTTCCTGCGCTTTCATCTCGTCCAGGAGGGCGTCGAGTCGCGCGAAATTCTGCTCCCACACTTCGCGGTAGTGGTCGAGCCACCCGCTGGCGTCGGCGAGCGTTTGCGGCTCGAGGCGGCAGGGGCGCCGTTGCGCGTCGCGGCTGCGCGAGATCAGGCCCGCGTACTCGAGCACCTTGAGGTGCTTCGAGATCGCGGGTTGGCTCATCGCGAAGGGCTTGGCCAGCTCCGATACGCTTGCCTCGCCGGTCGCGAGCCGGGCGAGAATGGCTCGACGGGTTGGGTCGGCGAGTGCGGCGAAGGTGGCGTCGAGGCGACTGGAGACGACGGTATGCATAACCTATCAGTTGTATAACCTTATAGTTATTTAAGACGAATCCCGCGCGATGTCAACCCGCGTGAAGGGCGGAGACCGCGTGAACGGCGGAGACCGCGTGAACGGCGGAGACCGCGTAAACGGCGGGTACCGCGTGAACGGCGGGTACCGCGTGAAGGGCGGGTACCGCGTGAACGGCGGAGACCGCGTGAATTGCGGATACCGCGTAAACGGCGGGTACCGCGTGAACGGCGGAGACCGCGTGAACGGCGGGTACCGCGTGAACGGCGGGGACCGCGTAAACGGCGGGTACCGCGTGAACGGCGGATACCGCGTGAACGGCGGATACCGCGTGAACAGCGTTACGAATTTGGACTCAGCGCGCGCAGAGCGCGCGCATTCCGTATCCGCAGCGCCGTCTACGCGGTCCCCGCCGTTCACGCGGTCCCCGCCGTTCACGCGGTACCCGCCGCATACGCGGTACCCGCCGCATACGCGGTACCCGCCGTCTACGCGGTCCCCGCCGTTCACGCGGTCTCCGACGTTCACGCGGTACCCGCTTCATACGCGGTTCCCACCGTCTACGCGGTCCCCGCTTCATACGCGGTTCCCGCTTCACATTCAGCTACTCATACAACTTCCCCAAGTCCACCTTCGCCAGCTCGATGAAATACTGCGAAAGCTGCTGCACGACGATCTCGAGATAGTTGCG
>DATBHD010000022.1:0-16016 GCA_036557635.1 Gemmatimonadaceae bacterium | reverse complement strand
GCCACGACCTCCAGCTCGCGGAGCTGCGCACGCACTCGGCGACGCTCGAGGACGTATTCGTTCATCTCACCGGGAGGCAGCTGCGCGATGAGTGAAATCGAAACGTCCACGCCGCGCCGCTTCGGTATCTCGCCGTCGCTGATGCAATTGTCGTCGGTTCGCTTCAAGGAATACCTGCGCGAGCCGGAGGCGGTGTTCTGGACGTTTGCCTTCCCGATCATCCTCGCGATCGGACTCGGCATCGCGTTTCGGAACCGGCCCGCCGAGGTCGTGCACATCGCCGTCGTCGGTCCCTCGGCGGCGGCGACCCGCGTCGCGGCGGCCGCGCGCGCGGATTCGGGGCTCGCCGTCGAGCTGCTCCCGGCCGACAGCGCGACCGTCGCTCTGCGCATTGGACGCGTCGCCCTCGTCGTCGTCCCGCGCCCCGACGGGACGGTGGAGTATCAGTTCGATGAAACGCGTCCCGATGCGCGCAACGCACGATTGCTCGTCGACAACGCGATCCAGCGCGGCTACGGCCGCGCCAACAGCGTGAGCGTGAGCGAGACGCATGTGCGCGAACGCGGCTCGCGCTACATCGACTTCGTCATTCCGGGACTCCTCGGCATGAATATCATGGGGAGTAGCATCTGGGGACTCGGATTCACGATCGTCGACGCGCGCCGGAAGAAGTTGCTCAAGCGACTCGTCGCGACGCCGATGTCGCGCGTGGAGTATCTGCTGGCATATCTGATCTCGCGGATCGTGCTGCTCGTCGGCGAGGTCATCGTGCTCCTCGGCTTCGCCGCGGTCTTTTTCGGTGTACCGGTGCGCGGCTCGATCGTTCAGCTGTCGCTGATCATTCTCGCGAGCGTGTTCGCCTTCGGCGGCCTCGGCTTGCTGATCGCGTCGCGCGCGCAGACGATCGAGGGTGCGTCGGGGCTGATGAACGTGACGATGATGCCGATGTGGGTTCTCTCGGGCGTGTTCTTCTCGTCGGAGAATTTCCCGAAGGCGTTCCAGCCGTTGATTCAGGCGCTCCCGCTCACGGCGACGAACAATGCCCTGCGCGCGAGCATGCTGCGCGGCGAGGGCTGGGCGGTGGTCGGTCCGGAGATCGCGCTGCTGGTTGTGTGGGCGGGGGCGACGCTCTGGTTAGCCCTCAAGTGGTTTCGGTGGCGTTAGGCGACACGGACCTCATCGGCGCGTGGACTCTTTCGGGAGTCTATTTCCGTTTGAGTGCCGACGGGCACTCAATGCTTATGGCATAAGTCATGTTCACGCTCACATTCTGCCGGGGAAGCACCCACCACGAATCGAGGCCCCGTCGCAAGAACAGAATGTTCGGCGCGACCGATCGTACCTCATCGAGAACGGGCGGGGGATCGTCGTCGCGTTCATACAATAGATACGCGATGTCGCCGTTGACGATAGTTCCAAGTATGCGAAACTGCGGAGGCGGTAGACTGTCCAGGAGAGACATTGGACAACGACTGCGTTTGTACGCAGTCCGCATGTCCCAGCGCCGGTCGTGCACCTCGAGCCAGTGCTGTGCGACCACACTGGCGGGCATCGCTGCCAGCGAATCTGGATCCGCGATACCAAACTCGAGCTCCAAGAAATTGAAATCCTGCGAGTGCTCCTTCATCTGCTGGACTTGATACTCGGCCACGGCTCGCGGCATCTGCGAATCGACCTTCATCAGCTGCTCGACGGTTATCGGCAGCACTCTGTGCCTTCGACGGGCCGCGTCAATTCGCGACAGACGGTAGTGATCAAGTGGAACAATATCGAGAAAGCCAGCCGCCGCCTTCCAGTCAGCTGCTTGTACCGCCTTGAGGAATGCCGTGCCCATCGCCTGCGCTGCTGCGATCTCGGTTTGCGATGCTTGCGACCGAGCCGTGCCTGTCTTGCAAACGAGTAAAGCGAGGCCGCAGACGAGAGCGTTCAGTCGTCCGTGACGCCGCCGCGCGGGAGTCCATTGGATTGTCATGCCTCCACTCCGTTCGAAGTTGCACAACCTCGGATTGGCGTGACGATCAGTAGATCGCCCACAGTCCGGGCGTGATAAACTCGATCGAGTGCCCATCGGGGTCGCGAACGTACACGCTTTGCCCACCGCGCTGCCACCGCACGCGACTCTCGATCTCCACGCCACAGTCCTCGAGCCGCGTCGCCCAGCGCTCGAGATGTGCCTCATCCGGCACCGCAAACGCGATGTGTTGAATTCCCGTCCCGCCGTGCGGCGGCACGACACCGCCAGGTGTCGGCAGTGGATCGCGTGTCGCCCCGCGCTGAAAGAGCAGAAGCACGCTCACGCCCCCAACACTCAAGCCCAGGAGGCGCGCGCTATCCAGCAGCGGCTCGCAGCCAAGGAGGTCGACGTAGAAACCGCGAGACCGCGTAAGGTCGTCGACGTAAAGCGCCGTCTCGACGATTCGCTCCAGCTGCGGGTGACCACTGCCATTCATCCGGCGCCATCGTGGTATGAACTGGCCGGACGCTACATTTTCTGATCGTCGCTCGCAAGGAACGTCATGACTGCCTCGTCCGCGCCCGGCTCAACTTCCGAGCACGGCGATCTTCCGACCGCCGAGCTCTTGGCGCATGGCCAGACGGCGCTCGAGTGGATCGCGCGGTATCTCGACCATCCCGAGCGCGTGAGCGTGCTCTCGCGCGTCGTGCCGGGGGAGATTCGCGAGATGCTGCCGACGTCGCCACCGGAACAGGGCGAGCCGTTAGGCGAGATCCTGCGAGATTTCGAGCGACAGATCGTTCCCGGCATCACGCACTGGAACCACCCGGGCTTCTTCGGCTATTTCGCGACGTCGTCCTCGGTGCCCGGGATTCTCGCCGAGATGCTGGTCGCGACGCTGGATGTCAAAGCGATGCTCTGGCGCACGTCCCCGGCCGCCACGGAGCTCGAGCAGGTCACGACCGACTGGCTGCGGCAGATGTTGGGACTTCCCGGCGGCTGGTTCGGCTTCCTCAACGACACCGCGTCCATCTCCTCGATGCTCGCGCTCGCCGCGGCGCGGGAGGCGAAGCCGGAGCTCGACATTCGCGCGCGGGGCATGGCGGGACGGAGCGACCTGCCGCGGCTTCGCGTCTACACGTCGAGCCACGCGCACTCGTCGATCGACAAGGCGGCGCTCGCGTTGGGCTTCGGGCTCGACAACGTCGTCCACATCGACGTCGACCGCGAGTTCCGCATGCGCCCCGACGCGCTCACCGCCGCCATCGCCGAAGACAATGCGCAGGGCTTTCTGCCCCTCGCTTGCGTCGCGACGGTCGGCACGACGAGCACGACGAGCATCGATCCGGTGCCGGCAATCGCCGCGATCTGCCGTCGCGAGTCGATCTGGCTGCACGTCGACGGGGCATACGGCGGCGTTGCCGCGGTCGTTCCTGAAATGCGAAACGTCCTCGATGGCGTCGAGCGCGCCGATTCTCTCGTCGTCAATCCGCATAAATGGCTCTTCACGCCATTCGACTGCTCGGCCTTCTTCACGACGAAGCCCGAGGTGCTCGAGCGGGCGTTTTCGCTCGTCCATGAATATCTCGTCACCCCCGAGCGCGAGTCGGTGATCGACTTCATGAATTACGGTGTGCAGCTCGGGCGGCGCTTCCGCGCGCTCAAACTCTGGATGGTGATCCGCGGATTCGGAACGGCGGGACTGGCCGCGCGCATCCGCCAACACTGCGTGCTGGCTCAGGGGTTCGCGGACGGCGTCCGCGCCGAGTCCGCGTGGGAGGTCGTCGCGCCGGTTCCCTTCTCACTCGTGTGCTTCCGCTACGCGCCGTCGGGTGTTCATGAGGAGGTACTCAACGAGATGAACGCGCAGATCCTCGCGCGCGTCAATGCGTCGGGCGAAGTCTTTCTCTCGCACACGAAGCTGGATGGCCGCTATGTGCTCCGTCTCGCCGTCGGGAACATTCGTACCGAAGAGAGGCACGTTAGGCGTGCCTGGGAGCTGCTCCAGGACGCCGCGACCCGCGTCAACGCTTAACCGCGGCGGCCTCTGCGCTCATGCTCCAGCGCGTCGACGACCTCGTCGCCGACATGCCGCTTCCGCATCAAGTAGAACGCGATCGCGACGGCGACGACGATCCCGAGCGCGATCCGCACCTCGTACCGCCTGACGTGTCCCACGATCCGGAGTGCCGCCTCGCCGAAACCCCAGCCAATGAACGTGAACGCGAACGACCACGTCGCCGCGCTGATCGCGGCGCCGATCGCGTACAGCCAGAAGGGCACACGCGCCGCGCCGCAGGCGAGCGGCAGCGTCAGCCGCAGGCCGTACGCCCACCGCACCGTCAGCGAGCAGCGCCACGGATGCCGGCGCACCACGGTGAGCACACGCAGCATGAACTCCCGCAACTTCGGCCAGCGATTCCTCACCCAATCCCCGCGCCAGCGGCCGAGGTAGTACAGCAGTATGTCGGCGAGCCACGTCCCGACCATGATCCAGAGGCCGACAGCAGCGAGCCGCAAGTGACCGTCGTGCGCCATGAGCCCGCCGACGAGTGGTGCGGCCTCCTCGGTCACGATCCCCGTCGCGCCTAACGTGATGTACGCCCACAGCCTCTGCAGCGCCGTGAGCGAGTCACCAACGCGTGGGATGACGAGGAGCAGGGTCGAAAGCAGGGTCGCTGGCCTCAACCGCGTGTTGTCGCCAGCGCGGGCGTGCGAACGTCCATTCGCTCGAGCAATCGATCGAGCAGCGCGCGGGCGATCGGGCCAGGCGAGCCATCGGCGATAGCGCGTCCATCGACGGCGACGATCGGCGTCACGTCGGTGGTCGTGCCGGTGAGAAACAGCTCGCTCACCCGGGCGAGCTCGTCGATGCGGATCGGCTCCTCCCGGACGGCGATTCCGCCCTCGCGAGCGATCTCGATCACGACGTCGCGCGTCACGCCGGGCAGCACCAGGTGATCGAGCGGGTGCGTGCGCAGCGCGCCGTCGATGACGCCGAAGACCGTCGTGTGCGTCCCTTCGGTGATGGTGCCCTCGCGCACGAAGATCGCCTCGCTTGCCCCTGCCTCCGTCGCGATCTGACGAGCCAAGACGTTAGGCAGGAGCTGCACCGTTTTCAGGTCGCAGCGCAGCCAGCGGATGTCCGGCTGCGTGATGACGCGCGTTCCGGTGAACCGCGTCGAGCTGGGCGCGAAGACGCTCGCCATGACCAGCATCGTCGGCGCCGTCTCGGCCGGTGGGAAGTAGTGCGTCCGCGGCGCTGCGCCGCGGGTGATCTCGACGTAGAGCGTCGCCTCCTCGCCGGTGAGCTCGTTCTCGTTGAGTAATCGCTCACCGATAGCGCGGATGCGATCGGGCGACGCGTCGGCTGGACGCGCGATGCGCAGCTCGCTCAAGCCCCGCTCGAGACGCAGCTGGTGGCGCGCGGCCTCGAACAGCTGCCCGCGCACGACGCGCCACACCTCGTATATACCGTCTCCAAAGATGAAGCCGCGATCGAGCGCGGAGACCGTCGCGTCGCCGGCAGCGACGTAGCGACCATCGAGATAGACAAGCATCTCAAAGCGTACTGCGGCACGCCTGACGCGTACAGGGGGACCGCGTGGCGCACGGTGCGCGCCACGCGGCTGCGCTCAGTCCCCCATCGCCGGCACGGGGTGCTCGGCCGTCATCTGGCGCGGGCGATAGCCCAGGAATCTCGAGAACGCTCGCCGCCATTCGTCGAGGATCTCGTAGCCGGTCGGAATCACGAGCAGTGTCAGAAACGTCGAGGTGATCACGCCGCCGATGACCGCGATCCCCAGCGGCGCGCGGAACTGTGCGCCCTCACCTCGGCCGAGCGCGACCGGAATCATTCCCGCGATCAGCGCAAAGGTCGTCATGAGAATCGGACGCAACCGGATCGCGCCCGCCTCGATCAGCGCTTCCCGAAGCGGCTTGCCGTCCTTCTCGCGCGCCCACTTCGCGAAGTCGATGAGCAGGATCGCGTTCTTCGCGACGATGCCCATCAACATCATGACTCCGATCAGCGTCATGATATTGATCGTGTTGTGCGTGATCGACAGCGACACCATCACGCCGATCAATGACAATGGCAGCGAGATCATGATCGCGACCGGGTCGAGGAACGACCCGAACTGAACAACCAGAATCAGGTACATGAGCAACAGCGCGACGCCGAGCGCGAAGAAGATCTGACCGAACACTTCGTTCTGGTCTTTCGACTCGCCTCCCAACGTATACCGCACGCCCGGCGGCAGTCTCAGCGCTTTGATGCGCGAGTCGATCTCCGCCGACACGTCGCCCGACGCCCTGCCCGATGTGTTGGCTTCCACCGTGACGACGAGCTCCCGGTCGAGATGGTCGATGATCGCCGGACCCGTGCTCTCCCGAATCGTTGCCACCTGGCCAAGCGGCAGCGTGCTTGGCAACCCGTTCGGTCCGGCGACCACGAGTGGCAGCGCCGCCAGATCGGCCGCTCGCCGCCGTGATTCCGGCGCGAGCCGCACCTCGACGTCGCGCGTCTCGCCGCTCGGATCCACCCAATCGCCCGCCTTCAGCCCCGCGAAGGCCGGACGCAGCGCCTGCGCTACCTCACCGACGGTGATTCCCATGCTACCGGCCACGCCTCGGTTCAACTCGACGTTGAGCTCCGGTTTCTGTCCCTTCGTCGAGAGCCCGATGTCGACGGCGCCCGGCACCTTCTGCACCTCCTCGCGCACCATCTCGGCAGCCTGATTGAGCGCGGCGAGATCGTTGCCGCGCAGCTGCATCTGGAGCTGCTTCCGCCCGCCGGCAAAGTCGCTCGTGAACACCGAGAGCGTCACGCCGGCGACGCGCTTCGTCTCCGTGCGCAGCACGTTCGCGAACTCCTCGGCGCCAATCGAGCGCTGGTTCTTCGGAACGAGACGGACGTAGATGTTCCCCTCGTCGACGGTGCCGGTCGAGCTGCTGCCTAACGTGGTGTAGGTGTACAGCACTTCCTTGTGCGACCTCGCGACCCGCGCCGCTTCTTCCGCCTTGAGACGCGTGTACTCGAGATTCGACCCCGGTGGCGTCTCGAGCGCGATCGTCATTTCCGCGCGGTCGTCTTCGGGGAAGAAGCCCACGCCGACGGTACGCCACGCGGGGACCGAGCGCACAAGCACGAACGCGACGATGATGCCGGCGAAGGCGACGCCCGCCCTGCCCAAGCCGTGCAGGCGCGCACTGCTGAACGCGTAGGCGACGATGACGACGCCGACGATTGCCGCGCCGAGTCCCGTGAGGCCCTTGGCCGGCAGCACGAATGCCGAGATGAACGAACCGGTCGCGATCGTGATCATCGCCGCGCGGTGATCCAGCGCCCATGCGATGATCTTCCGGTAGTTCTGCGCCTGACGATTGAACCAGTGGTTGAACCCGTCGAGCGCCTTCGTGAGGCGCGACTTCTGATGCTCGAGGCGATGCGGATCCGCCCAGTACGCCGAGAGCATCGGGTCGAGCGAGAAGGAGACGAACAGGGACACGAGCACCGAGCACGCGATCGTCAGCGCGAAGGGCTTGAACCACTGGCCACCGATTCCCGGCATGAAGCCGATCGGAACGAACACGGCGAGAATGGAGAACGTCGTCGCCGCGACGGCGAGGCCGATCTCATCCGTACCCTCGCGCGACGCGGTGTAATGGTCCTTCCCCATCTCCACGTGCCTAACGATGTTCTCGCGGACGACGATCGCATCGTCGATCAATATGCCGATCGCGAGCGAGAGCCCGAGCAGCGACATCGTCTCCAACTTGAAGCCCATCACCCAGACGGCGATGAACGACGCCAGCACCGAGACCGGCAGCGCCAGTCCCGTGATCACCGTCGACCGCCACGAGTTGAGGAACAGGAACACGACGAGCACGGTGAGGATCGCGCCTTCGATGAGCGCTTCCTGCACGTTACGAACTGCATGATCGACACGGACTCCCGAATTCTTCACCACCTCGATCGTAGTGCCCGCCGGTAGTCGCTTTTTGATCTCGTCGACGCGCTTGATCAAGCGATCGGCCACGTCGGTCGTGCTGTAGCCTTTGGATTTCTTGATATCGATGCCGACCGCCTCACGACTGTCATACAATGCGAGCGTGCGGGGCTCGATCGTGCCGTCCTTGATCTCGGCGACCTGACCGAGCCGAATGAGCTGGCCGTTGCGCTCCGCGACGACGAGATGCGTGAACTCCTCGGGGTTCTCGAGTCGGCCCTTGAGACGGATCGAACGCTCGTCGAGCGAGCCGGTGACGTGTCCGACGGGTGATGCGAGGTTCTGGAGTTGTAGCGCCTGCACGACCTGGCCGACGCTCACGCCGGCGGCCTGAAGCGCCTGCGGCTTGAGCTCCACCGTCAGCTCACGCTCCTGCTTTCCGAACACGAGCACGTCGGCGACACCAGGGAGCGAGCGCAGCTCGCGCGTGATCGGCGGGTCGACGAGCCTCGTCATCTCCGCCGGCGACAGCGTCGTCGACGAGAGCGCGAGCGAGACGATCGGCCGATCGGTGTCGTTCTCCTTTTTGATGATCGGCTCTTTCATTTCTACGGGCAAATCGGCGCGTATCGTAGAAATACCGTCCCTGATATCCTGCGTCGCTTCGTTGAGATCCTTCTCAAAAAGGAATTCAACGAGTATCAACGCATAACCGTCGTACGCCTTGCCCATCACTTGCTTCACGCCGGAGATGGCCTGGATCTGCTCCTCGACGGGATCGAGGATTTGCTTCTCGACGATGTCCGGCGATGCGCCAGGATACACGATCCCCACCGACACGAACGGTGGCGCGACATCGGGGAACTCATCTGTCTTCAGCTTCAGCAGCGCGAAGATCCCGAATACCGCCAGCGCCAGCATCGACACCACGGTGATCAGCGGCCGCTTGATGGCGAAATCTGAGATAAACATGACTGTTTGCCTATTGATGAGTGGCGGCACGTCATCCCGAGCGCAGCGGGGGACCCGCTATCGCGGGGCTCTGCCAAAGCAGATCCGTCGTCGCTGCGTTCGTCGGGATGACAGCGCTATTTCTTCACGTCGCTTGGCGGTGCCGAGACCCGGACCGGCGTTCCCGCGCTGATACCGCGCGCGGCGCCTAACAAGACCGTGTCTCCCGGCGTAAGGCCCTGCGTGACTTCGACCGTCTCCGTCGCCGCGTCGCGAAGGCCCAGCGTGATCTCGGTCTTCTCGGTCCGGCCGTTCTTCAGCCGAACGACGCTCGGCCGAAGCCCCCGCTCGTCGACCGCGCTCTGCGGCACGACGGGCGCCTGATGCGACTCACTCGACACGCGCCCTTCGGCGAACAGTCCGCCGACGAGCGTGCCACCGCTGTTAGGCAGTGAGGCGATGATCCGCACCTGCCGCGTCGCCGGGTCGGCGATCGGATTGATCCGCGTCACCCGTCCCGTGAAGTGCCGGTTCGGATAGCCCGTCACCGAGAAATCCACCGGCGCGCCGAGACGCACCGAGGCCAACGCCTCGGCGGGCACAGAGGCCTCGAGACGCATCGTCGACGGATCGACTACCGTTACCAGCGCCGTACCCGGCGACACGACGTCACCTGCGTTCACCGCGCGCTCGCTCACGATCCCCGCGAAGGGCGCCGTGATGCGCGTGTTCGACACCATCTTCTCCGCCGACGCCTGCTGCGCCTGAGCGGTGGCGAGCTGCGCGCGCGCCGCGGTCACCTGCGCCTGCGACTGTTCCACCATCCGCTCGGCGATCGCACCGGCTTTGAGCAAAGCCTCATTTCGATCCTGCTCGTGCTGCGCCACCGTGAGGTTGGCCTGCGCGGTCGTGACCGCCGATCGCGCCGACAACGCCTGGTCGCGAATCGCCGTGTCGTCGAGACGCATCAAGACCTGACCCGCGGCGACGCGCTGACCCTGATCGATCAGGGTCTCGACGACCGGTGCGGACAGCTCGGCGCGAACCGTTGCCTCTCGCTCGGGTGCCAGCGCGCCCGACAGTGCCGGGCCCGTTCGAATTTCCTGATTCTGCACGACGACGATGTTCTCTGGGCCGATGACGACGGCATCGGTTCCCGCTGGTTCCGCGTTGGCGTCGCCGCGGCGACATCCGGCGGCGACGACCATCGTTGCCGCCAACGTCAATCCAGTGATTGCCCGCACTCCGCGGCTCGCCTGCCCTGTCAAGCGATTCATGGCGTGATACCTCCGGATACTCCGCTCGCGCTCGCGGCGGCCTGTGTCTGTGTTCGTGTTGGAGTCTGCTGCCCGGCGCCATTCTGGCTCCCCTGTCCGGCGCCGTTGACCGCAGTGCCCGATTGCGTTTGTGATTGTGACTGCGCCTGCGCCGCGGTTCCCGCTCCCGCTTGCAGCGGGAGGTCCCTCAATAACGCGAGCTTCACGCGTGCGACGGCCAGATCACGAGCCGCCTGCGCCCGATTTGCCAACGCCTGCTCGAGGAGCAGTCGCGACTGCGACAGATCGGTCTGCGTCGAGATCCCTTCGCGATATCGGATCTGATCGATGTTGTACGCGCGCTCCGCCTGTTGAGCGGTGCCGCGGCTTGCCTGCCACGTCGCCTCGGCCTGCTCCAGCGCGCTGAGCGCGACGCGTCCGTCGAGCGCGGCGACTTCGCGCGTCTGCTGCAGCTGCGCGCGAGCCTGCTGGAGATTCGCCTGCGCGATGAGCTCGTCTCCCTTGATCCTGCCGCCGGTGAAGAGCGGGAGAGAGGCGCTGACGCCGATCGTCCAGTTGATGCGTGCGTCGTTCAACTGAAAGACCAGTTGCGACGGGAAATACAGCCGCTGGTAGCCGGACGTGATTTGCAGCGACGGTAGCTTTTCGCCCTTCGCGACGCGCAGCAGGCCTTCCTGCGCGCGCACGTTCTGCTCGAGCTGACGCACCGCCGCCCGGTCGGAGACGTTGGTATCGACGACCATCGTCGCGACGGTCGCGGCCGCGGGCGAGGTCGCGCGTGAGCTGCCGGCGTTCACCGCCGCGAGCACCGTGTTCGACGTCGCCGTCGAGTCGTCGAGCGGCGTCGTGAGGTCGAGCGCACCGTCCATCGGCATATTGAGCAATTGCTTAAGCCGATAGTATGCGACCTGCCGCTGGTTGCGCGCCTGGAGCACGACGGGGACCTGATTGTCGTGCGTCACCTGCGCGCGGAGCAGATCGAACTCGGCCTGGTTGCCGACCTGCTTCGCGATCTTCGTCTGCTGCAGGATCTCGTTCGTCTGCGTGAGCGCGAGCTCCTGAATGGAGACGAGGCGATCGGCGAGGACCGCGTCGTAGTACGCCTGCGTGACGTCGAGGGCGAGCTGCGCGCGCTGCGCCGAGACTTCGATCGAGGCCGAGCTCAACGTGGCGTTCGCCGCCTGATACTGGCCCGAGATGCGGCCGCCGGCGTAGATGTTCTGCGTGAAGCTCAGGCCGAAGGTGTACTGGTTCGGCGCGCCGAAGCCGACGCTCTGGAAGTTGAAACCTCCCGTCGCCGCCTGACAGGTGCTGGCCTGCGCCAGCGCCGCCTGGATCTGCGCCGGCGAGGCACCGGCGGGAATCGACGGCGCGCAGAGCGCCTGCGGCTTCGGCGTGCTCGACGTATCCGCGGGTGCGCCGAAGCTGACCCCCTGGAACTGCGAGTTGAGCGTTCGCTGATAGATGCCGACCAGGCTGAGTTGCGGCAGGTACTGGCTCCGGGCCTGATACTTCTGCCCTTCCGCCCTCGTTAGGCCGGCGCGCGCGACCTGCACCGAGACGCTTTGCAGCTCGGCCGTCTTGAGCGCTTCCTCGAGGGAGAGCCGGCGCCCCGCAACCGCCTGGTCTCGACGAACGGTGTCCTGCTGGGCTCCGAGAGGTCGCGGGGGGCGCGCCACGAGCGCGACGAGCGCGCCGATGACGGCGATGGTGACACCTCGGGTGTGGGTCCGAGTCATGAGCGTACGGTGATGATGGTGATTCGCGGACGGCGAACTACGCCGTCACGCGACGGTCCTTCGCGTCCTGCGCGATCCTCGGCGGGGCGGCATCGCCCGCGCCTAACGCGCCAATGGCACGCAGGAACACGCTGACATACCTCGCCGGCGCATCCTCCTCCGGCTGTGGGAACGCGTGCGGCAACACGTCGCGGCTGATGGCGTCCCCGAACATCGACGAGATGAACATGGAAACGGCGGTCGGTACGTCCGCGGTTTCATCCGCGAGTCCCACCGTTTGCAGCCGAGTCGCGTACGCCGCGAGCGCCGTGGCCGCGCAGCTGGGCCCCTCGCACATCACGGTCGCCGCTTCGGGGCGCTCCTCGAGCTCGCCGAACGACTTTCGGATGATCGAGCGCCACTGCCGCATGTGCGCCAGCAACGCCGCGCACCAGTCGGTCAGTTCCAACTGCGCGTCGCCCGGTACGTCGGGCAACGTCGGGAGCGGCAGTGAGGCCGCATGCGACTGCATCATTGCCTCGAACAGCGCTGCCTTGGACCCAAAGGTACGAAACAAGCTGACTTCATTGACGCCGGCTTCAATGGCGATGAGGCGCGTCGTCGCGCCGCGGAACCCATGCTGCGCGTAGACGCGCGCCGCCGCTTGCAGAATTCGTTCGCGCGTATCCATGGCGGCGGATCTTAGCAGGGTCATTTCGTGAATGCAAGTAGTTACTTGCTTTCAATATTGGAGGCTAGTCGATATGCCGCAGATATATCTATCGAGATCTCGATATATCTCCGGATATATCGGAGCAGTCCTCGCGAGAGTTTCAGCGCGATCGTAGAACCCTGTGCGTAGAGCGTGGAGCGGGATGTGGGGTGCGGTGCTCGGTCTTTACGCAGCCCGTTCCACACGACACGCTCCCCGCATCCCGGCATCCCGCATCCCGCGCCACGTCCAACCCGCAAACCGCCGTGCTCGCGCTCCTTACTCTCGTCTTCGTCGTCTCCGGCGCCGCGGGACTCATCTACGAGTCGATCTGGAGCCGCTACCTCAGCCTCCTCGTCGGCCACAGTGCCTATGCGCAGATCATCGTCCTCGTGATCTTCCTCGGCGGCATGTCGTTAGGCGCGCTCGTCGTCGGTCAGCGCTCCGAACGCCTCCGCCACCCGCTCCTCTGGTATGCCGGCATCGAGGCTGCCGTCGGCGTCATCGGCCTCGTCTTCAACGTCGCGTACATCGACATCTCCGACGCCGCCTATGATGTGATCTTCCCGGCGCTTGCCGGCGGCTGGGTGCTGGTCGTCGTGAAGTGGCTCATCGCCGCGCTGATGATCCTGCCGCAATCGATCCTGCTCGGTACCACCTTCCCGCTCATGAGCGCGGGCGCGCTTCGTTTGCTGCGCGAGCGATCCGGACGCGTGCTCGGGCTTCTGTATTTCGCGAACAGCCTCGGCGCGGCGGTGGGTGTGCTCCTCGCGGGGTTCGTCCTCCTCGACCGCTTCGGCTTGCCGGGGACGTTGGTGACGGCCGCGTTCCTCAACTTTGTCGCCGCCGCGGCGGTCGCCTGGGGTTGGCGGCTCACCCTGGCTCGCTCGAGCGACGTGCCGGCGCCGGCCACGGACGTCGAAGTGCCTAACGAGGCAGCGGGCATCGCGGGCATCGCGCTGCCGACGCCGGTCGCGCTCCTTCTCACCGTCTCCTTCGGCACCGCCCTCGCGTCCTTCATTTACGAGATCGCATGGATCCGCATGCTCTCCCTCGTGCTCGGGAGTGCGACGCACTCCTTCGAGCTGATGCTCTCGGCCTTCATTCTCGGGCTCGCGCTGGGGGCTTTCTGGATCCGCGGGCGGGCGGATAGCGCGCGGAACCCGCTCGCGCTCCTCGGGGCCGTGCAGTGCGTGATGGGCATGCTGGCCGTCGCCACGCTTCCCCTCTACGTCGCGTCGTTCAACTGGGTCGCGACGCTGCTGGACACATTCAAGCAGAGCGACGCCGGCTATCGCGGATTCCTCGCCGCTCGCTACGCCATCTGTCTTCTCGTGATGATGCCGGCCACCTTCTGCGCCGGTATCACGCTCCCGCTCATCACCAAGATGTTGATGGAGGATGGCGGCCGCGTGCGCGGCGAGCGGGCGATCGGCGCCGTGTACGGTCTCAACACGCTCGGCTCGATCGCCGGCGTGCTGATCGCGGGGCTCGTGCTCATGCCCGTACTCGGGCTCAAGCTGCTGCTCATCACCGGAGCGCTCGTCGACATCGCCCTCGGCCTCGCTCTGCTGCTCTCGGTCGTGCACGCGGGCGAGGGCGACATGACGCGCCCCTCGTCGCGACTTCGACACCCGACATCCCAGCTCACGGCGCTCACCGTCGTCATCGCCGGGTTCGTCGCGCTGATCGCGATCGTCGCCGATTTCGATCCGATGCGCCTCACGAGCGGCGTCTATCGTTACGCGATGCTGCCGCGCAAGGGTGACTACACGGTGCCCTTCTATCGCGACGGCCGCACCGCCTCGGTGAGCATTCGCCGCATGCCGAGCGGGTTCATCACGCTTTCGACCAATGGCAAGCCCGACGCGTCGATGGACGACTTCTGGAAGAATCCATCGCGTTCCGGTCCTCCCCATCCGCTCGAGCGCGACATCGCGACGCAGGTGCTGCTCCCCGTCGTCACGCTCGCGCATTGTCCGGGGGCGCGGGAGGTCGCGGTCATCGGCCAGGGCTCGGGGATGACCTCTCACCTGTTGCTCGGCAGCCCCGACGTTAGGCATCTCGTCACGATCGAGATCGAGCCGGAAATGATCGCGGCCTCGCGCGCGTTCTATCCCGCGAATCGGCGCGTCTTCGACGACCCGCGCGCCCGATTCGTCCTCGACGACGCGAAGTCCTACTTCGCGGCCAGTGGGCGACACTTCGATCTCATTCTCTCCGAGCCATCGAATCCGTGGGTCAGCGGCGTCTCGGGTCTCTTCACGACCGAGTTCTATCGCCGCGTACGCACCCATCTCGCCGACGACGGCGTATTCGGGCAATGGCTCCATCTGTACGAGCTCGATGACGCGCTCGCGACGACGGTGCTCGCCGCGCTCGATCAGAACTTTCCTTCGTACGAGATCTTCTTCACGTCGAACTCGGACATTCTCATCGTCGCGAGCAACTCGCGGGCGCTTCCCGCTCCCGATTGGAGCGTCGTGAATCGTTCAGGGCTGAGCGGAGATCTGCGCCGCGCCATTCCTCTCACGCCGGAAGCGCTCGAAGCCACGCGTCTTGGCGGCCGCCAGCTGTTTCACCCGTATCTCGCGACGCAGGTGACGCCCAACTCGGACTACCACCCCGAGCTCGATCTTGGCGCTGAGCGAACTCGCTATCTCAAGAGCAACGCTGATGGCGTGAGCGGCTTCGGTGAAGGGCGGTTCGATATCGCCGCCGCGCTCTCGGCGCGCAAACACCCCTTCGGCACGACGTCGCTCTCCGCGCTTCCCGAGATCACTCGCGTCGACGAGCTCGCGCGCGGCGTTCGGCTGCGCATGTTGCTCGAGGCGGGGCGCCTTGCCGACACCAGCGTCAGGCGCGACAACGACGATGCGAAAGCCCGTGTGCGGCTCGACCAGCTCGAGCGCATTCTGGCCGGCTCGACGCCTCCCGCCGACTGGCGCGTGTGGGTCGAAGAGATGCGCGAGTCGGAACGACTCTTGGACGGAGGGACCGCCGGCGTGGCGGACGAATCGTTCTACGCCCGGTTGCGCGCGTACGCCGCCCGCGCGAATGCGCCCGCGCCGGCGCGCGCCGCGATCGAATTTCTCCACGGATTGGCCTCGTGGGACTTTGCCTCCGCGTCACGAGCCGGTCAGATGCTCATCGACGCGCGCTTGCGCGACTCCGTGGATTGGTTGCCGATCTCCCTCGTGCGCAACGGAATCGTCGTCGCGCGCATTCAGCTCGGCGACTTCGACGGCGCGCGCGCGGCCTTCAAAGCCTATTCACGCAACGTCGACGAGGATCCGTTCACGGCGCGAGTGCTGGCGGCGTATCTCCTGGATCAGGAACGGCACCGAGGGGAGTGATTGCGTGAAGCGTTGAGGGAAGAGGGTAGAGGGTCGAGGGTAGAGGGTCGAGGGTAGAGGGTAGAGGGTCGAGGGTGGAGGGTGGAGGGTGGAGGGT
>DATBHD010000021.1:0-21928 GCA_036557635.1 Gemmatimonadaceae bacterium | reverse complement strand
GAAGCTCTTGTCGCGCAGGATACCGGCGTTGTTGACCAGGATGTCCACTCGACCCCAGTCGGCGACTACCCGAGCGACCATCGCGGCCGCGGCCCGTTCGTCGGTGACGGAGCCGGCGATCGCCATCGCCGTGCCTCCCGCGTCAGTGATCTCCACTGCCACACGATCTGCGTCCGCCTGCGACAGGTCGTTGACGACGACGCGCGCGCCCTTGCGCGCGAGATAGCGCACGTGAGAACGGCCCAATCCGCCCCCCGAACCCGTCACGATGGCGACACGACCTTCGAGAGTCATGAGCATTCTCTTCAGATGTTCGTTTGCTGGGCGTTGACCACTCTGTAGTCGTGAACAGCAGGACGCGGATGAACGCAGATTTCGCGGATGAACGCAGACGAGAAGCGCTACGCTTTTTTTGAATCGATCGACGCCGCCTTTTTCATCTGCGGCCATCTGTGTTCATCTGCGTCCTGCTCTTCACAACTATAGAAGAGTGACCTTCCTGAGAAACTCTTCACCCACATGATAACGCGCATTGACAGTAGCAGGATGTGGCGGCATGCTGGGGCCCGTGACGACCGCTTCCGCAGTCTCGGCAGAACCGCTCTCCCCCTCCCAGGCCGCGGAGGACCCGCATGCGTGGAGCGTGCTGTTGGTGCTCTGCTTCGTGTACGTGCTGAACTTCCTCGATCGGCAGCTGCTGTCGATCCTGGCGAAGCCGATCCAGGACTCGCTCCACGTCACTGACGGGCAGCTCGGGCTGATCGGTGGGCTGTACTTCGCCTTCTTTTATTGTTTCATCGCCGTGCCGGTGGGCTGGTTCGCCGACAAAACCAGCCGCGTGAACGTGCTGTCGTTGGCGTGCGCGATCTGGAGCGGGGCGACGATTCTGTGCGGCTTCGCGACCAGCTATCCCCAGCTCGTCATCGCGCGGATGACCGTCGGGTTCGGCGAGGCGGGCGGCGTGCCGCCGTCCTATGCGCTGATCACCGACACCTTCCCGCCCGGGCGCCGCGGAACGGCGTTAGGCATCTACAATCTGGGCCCGCCGATCGGCGCGGCGCTCGGCATCGCGTTCGGCGCGTCGATCGCCGCCGCGTTCGACTGGCGCTACGCCTTCCTGACGATTGGCGCAGTCGGACTGGTCACGGCCACGGCGGTGCGTCTGTTCGTCCGCGAGCCGATGCGCGGCCGCTTCGACGCGGACGCCGAGGTCGCGACCAGAGCGGGATTTGCCGATTCCCTGCGCCTGTTTTTCTCGCGGCGGACGCTCGTGCTCGCGGCGTTAGGCAGCGGCGCCACGCAATTCATCACCTACGGCATGGGCAATTTCGCCACTCTGTTCCTGATGCGTGAGAAGGGCATGACGCTGCGTGAGGTCGCGGTCTACTACGCCCTCGTCGCGGGAGCCGGCATGGGCGCGGGGATGGTGATCTCGGGCCGCGTGATCGACCGCCTCACGCGGCGCTCCAAGGCCGCCTATGCGACGGTCCCCGCGCTGTCACTGGTCTTCGCCCTGCCGTTCTATGTCGCGTTCGTCTGGGCCCCGACGTGGCAGCTCGCATTGATCTTCCTCACCGGTGCGATGATGCTCAACTACTTCTACCTCTCTTCGTCGGTGGCGCTCGTGCAGGAGGAGGTCCGGCCGGATCAGCGCGTGATATCGGGAGCCCTGCTGCTCCTGGTGATGAACTTCATCGGGCTGGGGCTCGGGCCGACCTATGTCGGCGCCGCGAGCGACTGGTTCGCGGCGCGTGGTGTGCCCCACGCGCTCCAGGTCTCGCTCTACACACTCGCGCCCTTCTATATAATCGCTATCCTGATCTTTCTCGCGCTGGCGCGGATCCTCCGGCGCGAAACGGATGTCACTCTGTAGTTGTGAACGGCTGGACGCAGATGAAGTCACTCTGTAGTTGTGAACGGCTCGACGCAGATGAAGTCACTCTGTAGTTGTGAACGGCTCGACGCAGATGAACGCGGATGACGCAGATGAACACAGATACGAAAAGCGGTAACGCTTTTTTGAAAAAGATCGTGACCGCTCTTCTCTCATCTGCGGCCATCTGCGTCATCCGCGTTCATCTGCGTCGAGCCGTTCACAACTATTGAGTGACCAGACCGCAGAGTGACCAAGCAGGCCGGGAAGTCCGTGAAGATCCTGACTCTGTGAATGCATCGTGACCCGGAAGAACCCATGATTGCCCTTCCCCGCCTAACCGCGATCGCCACTGCCTTGCTTCCCCTCACTGCCTCCGTGAACGCCAAGACGAGCCCCTCCATGTTCGAGGCCAACACTGCCGCAGGCCCGGTGGTCGATGCCCCCGCCGGCGCCGTGAGCGGCACCGCTGAAGGCGATCTGCACGTCTTCAGGGGCATTCCGTTCGCCCGGCCGCCGGTTGGATCGCTGCGCTGGCAACCACCCCTTCCGCTGCCGCGCTGGAAGGGCGTGCGCGAGGCCACCGGGTTCGGCCCGGCCTGCCATCAACCGGCGCCGAAGCTTTCCAACATCTACGCCGGCAATCCGATATCGATGAGCGAGGACTGCCTAACGCTGAACATCTGGGCGCCCGCCGACGCCAGGAACGCGCCGGTGTTCTTCTGGATCTATGGCGGCGCGCTTCAGACGGGCGCCAGTCGCGAGCCGATATACGACGGCAAGCGCCTGGCCGAGCGTGGCGTCGTCCTCGTGTCGATCAACTATCGCCTCGGCGTGCTCGGTTGGCTCGCCCATCCGGAGTTGAGCAAGGAGTCGCCTAACGGGATCTCCGGCAACTACGGACTGCTCGACCAGATCCGCGCGTTGACGTGGGTAAAGGAGAACATCGCCGCGTTCGGCGGCGATCCCGCCAACGTCACCATCGCCGGCGAGTCCGCGGGCGCGCTCAGCGTCATGTACCTGATGACATCACCGCTCGCGCGCGGCCTGTTTGCCAAGGGGATCGCCGAGAGCGCTTATATGATCTCGACACCGGAACTGAAGACCGCCGCGCATGGCGCGCCTTCGGCCGAGCAGGCGGGGCTCTGGCTCATGCGGCAGCTGAAGCAGCCGGATCTCGCGGCGATGCGGGCGATGGATGCCGCCCAGATCACCGCCGCCGCGGTTGCCGTTGGCTACGCGCCATGGGGCGCGATCGATGGCCACGTGCTGCCCGACCAACTCGTGAACGTGTTCGATCAGGGCAAGCAGGCGCGCGTGCCGCTCCTCGCCGGCTTCAACAGCGGCGAGATCCGCTCGCTCACACCCCTGGCCCCTCCCGTGCCGGCAAGCGCCGCCGTGTACGAGAGCACGATCCGCGAACGCTATGGCGACCTCGCCGGCGCGTTCCTCGCGCTCTATCCGCCGACCAATCTGCAAGAGAGCGTCTTCGCCACCACGCGCGACGCGCTGTATGGTTGGACCGCCGAGCGTCTCGTTCGCAAGCAGACCTCGTTAGGCGTGAGCGCGTATCTCTATCTGTGGGACCATGGCTATCCCGCGGCCGACGAGGCCGGGCTGCACGCCTTCCACGCCAGCGAGCTCCCCTACGTGTTCGACACGTTCGACGGCACGCCGCCGCTCT
The DNA here is from genome assembly GCA_036557635.1 of Gemmatimonadaceae bacterium. Classification (GTDB taxonomy): domain Bacteria; phylum Gemmatimonadota; class Gemmatimonadetes; order Gemmatimonadales; family Gemmatimonadaceae; genus AG2. The sequence continues at coordinate 18,371 of DATBHD010000021.1, read as the reverse complement.
GGCCGAAGAATCCGGAGACGCAGGAAGAGCATGCGCTCGCCGATGCGCTCGGCGATTACTGGACGAGCTTCGCGCGCACGGGCCGTCCCCAGGCCAGGAACGCGCCCGACTGGCCGGCGTATTCCGCCGGCGGGAGTTACATGCGATTCGCCGCGACGCCGATCGCCGATCGCGATCTGATGCCCGGGATGTACGACCTCAACGAGGCTGTGATGTGCCGGCGAAGAGCCAACGGGACGATGCCGTGGGGCTGGAACGTCGGCGTCGCCGCGCCGAAGACGCCGGCCCGTGGAGCGGGATGCTAGCGTCGGCGGAGCACGTGGTGTCGCGGGCCGGACGGGCAGCGACACCACGTTTAGTATCTGCTAACTACCGCCGACGTACCGCCGCACCGTGGGCTACTTCCGCGCCGTCGTACCGGCAGTCCCGATCGACACGTCGGCAGGCGCCTTCACCGGATCGATGTTGTTCGAATCGATCCGGCGCACCTGCTGCATGAGCTCGTGGAGATTCTTGCCGGTCAACGACTCGATGAGCGCCGGCACCTGTGCGACCATCTGCGCCATGTCCGCGGTGACCTTGTTGACTCCCGCCGCGCCGTCGCCGCCCGTCGACACAATCGTGATCTTGTCGACCTTGCTCAACGGCTCCGCAAAGGCGCGAACCACCTCGGGCAAGCCGCCGAGGAGCTTGTCGATGACCGCGGCTTCGTTGTACTCCTGATACGCGCTGGCTTTGAGCTGCATCGCCGCTGCCTCGCTCTGCCCTTTCGCGCGGATGATCTCCGCCTCGGCCGAGCCCTTGAGGCGAATGATCTCGGCGGCGGCAGTGCCTTCCGCCTTCTGTGCGTCGGCCCGCCCCGCCGCTTCCAGCGACAACCGCTGCCGCTCCGCTTCGGCGAGCGTCTCGATACGCTTCTTCTGCGCTTCAGCATCCTTTAACACGGTTGCCGCCAGCTCGCGCTCTCGGCGCAGGATTTCCGCCTCCTGCACCTTGATTTCTCCCTCCTTCCGCACGCGCTCGACCGCGACGGCCTCGGCCACGGCCTGTTGCTGCATGACGTTCGTCTGGATTTCGTATGTCTTGTCGGCCTGCGCCTGCTGCTTCTTCGCTTCCATCTCGAACTGCGCGCGCTTCACCGCAAGCTCCTTCTGCGCTTCGGCCTGTTTCGCCTGCGACTGCGTTTCGGCGAGCACGCGCTGCTGGTCGGCCTCGGCGCGCGCGACCGCCGCCTCACGCGCGTACTCCGCCTGCTTCATCGCCGTATCGCGCTCCGCCTGTGCCGCCGCGATGTCGGCGTCGCGCTTGATGCGGGCGATGTCGGGACGACCCATGTTCATGATGTACTGATTCTTGTCGCGCACTTCCTTGATGGTGAAGGACACGACTTCGAGGCCCATCTTGGCGACGTCCTCGGCGACATTGCCACGCATGCGGTCGGCCACCATTTCCGGCTGTTTGACTATTTGCTCGACCGTGAGCTGTCCGATGATGCCGCGCAGATGGCCTTCCATTACGAGTCGAATGAGCGATTCACGCTGTGTCGGCTGCTTGGTGAGGAATTGCTCGGCGGCGGTGCGAATCGATTCAGGATCGTTTTTGATCTTGAGCTGCGCGACGGCTTCCACGGTGACCGCGACGCCCTGGTTCGTATAAAGATCCTGCTGCGGGGCCACGTCGAACGACATGAGCTCGAGTGACAGCTCCTGCGCGCTGTGAATGAGGGGCAGCACGAGTTGCGCACCGCCGTGCACGATGTGCGTACCACCCAAGCCATACCGAATGAGTGCCTGGTTCGGACCGACCTTGCGCAGCATTCGCGAGAAGGTCGCGATCAGCAACAGCACGGCGACGACGGCAAGGCCCGCGATCATGAAAATCGGCGTGAGATTGGAATTCACAACCTGCTCCGGTAGAGGTGGTGGTTAATGCGCTGGCGGCTCGATCGCACCGATCTCGGTATGTGGCAGCTGATGCGTGGCGGCGAAGGTCGCCCACGGTTCGACGTAGGCGATTCCCTTCTCGATTCGCAGTATGACCACTTGCGTGCCGCGCTCGATCGACTCGCCCGATTCGCTGCGCGCGCCGTCGGCGTGTCGCGTGCCGCCGAGCGCGTAGACGATCTCGCCGGTGCCGCCAGCCTGAATCGTGCTAGTCACTCGCGCGACCGCGCCTTGCACGCGGAAGTCTTCGGGATTCAACACCGTGAGTCTCGGCACGATGTACCGTGCGATGGCGGTGAAGAAGAGGGTGGCGCCGATGACACCGAAGATGAGCGCCGTGAGAGTGACGACGAGCGCGGCGAGCGGTGAGTATCGCGTCAGCAAATACCCGGCGCCGCCGAACCACGTGAGGAACGCACTCAGCGTGCTGAAACTGAATGGCGAAACGTGATTGCCGCTTTGTTCGTGCGCGTGCGTCGCGGCGTGCGATCCCGTTAGGCCGCTCAACAGGCCATGCGCGGCACCGTGCGATTGTGTTCCGCCGAATCCTCCGAGCAGGAACGTCACGACGGTGAACAGCAACCCGAACGCGAAACAGCCTATGAAGAACGAGGTCACTGTGATTGCTCCGGCGCTCGCTGACTCGAGCGTTATCGTACCGTACGGAGCGTGACCCGGCAATGTGTCGGGGCCGGAGAGAGCAGGAGCGGCAGCGAGCGGTCGGGCACCGAGGCCAGAGCCCGTGCAGTCGGCACGTGGCCCTACTCTGCTCGCAGAGCCTGGAGCGGGTCGGCGCGACTCGCTCGCCATGCGGGCAATGCGCTGGCCAATCCCGCAACGACCACGAACAAGAGCGCTACTAGGATGAGCACGGCGGGGTCACCCGGCGCAACGCCGTACAAGAGCGATGCGACGAGCCGCCCGGTCACGATCGCGATGCCCACGCCAAAGACGGTACCCACGATGGTGACGCGGAGGCCCTGTCCCACGATCAGCCGAACGATGTCGCCGAGGCTTGCTCCAAGTGCCACGCGCACACCCAACTCATGCCGCCGCTGGCTGACGTCATGTGACAGAGTGCTAAAGACACCGATCGACGCGACAATGAGCGCGAGGAGCCCACAAACGCTGAACAACGTTGCACCGAGCTCCCATGGCCGATACTGAGGGGCGATCAAGTCGGCCATTCGGATCACGCCAGCCTCCGCACCAGGAAAGGCTCTCGCCACTTCGCGGCGCGCGACATGCTCCACACGCGCACTGTGCTCGGGAGCAACGCGGACGATGACGTACTCTGGCGAGTAGTCGCCACTGTGCGGGGCTGGAAGGTAGATCTGGCGTACCGGATCCTCGAGGAGTTGTGCACGGCGCGCGTCGTCGACTATGCCGATAACCGTGAGGCATGGGGCTGACGGCTGGCCGACGCGTAAGCATTGGCCAATTGCCTCCTCGTGGGGCCAGGACGAGCGCGCGAGTGTACGATTGACGATCGCGACTCCGCCGCGCTGAACGTCGCTGGCCGTTAGGCCGCGTCCGCGCTCCAGGCGCAGTCCAACCGTCGAGAAATACTCAGGCGACACCGCCGTCACGTTTGGAACGCCATCACTCCATTTCGGAAAACTGTCGCCGCTCGCGTAGAACACGGTGTTGAATGCAAAGCCGTACATCGGGGACATGGTCGCGAGCGCGACACGCTCAACTCCAGGGACTCTTGCCAGGCTGATCGCCAACGCCGGAATGCCTGCCTCGATCGTGACCTCGTGGGCTTTGCGATCGCCGCTGTCGAAGTGCACCGATATCGAGACCAGGCGTTGCACGTCATACCCGAGATCGAGCGCGCGCACGGCGTGGAGGCTCTTCACAAACAACATTGCGCCAACGAGAAGTACGGTAGAAAGGGCCGATTGGGTGACGACAAGGATGGTGCGTAACCGCGAGCCCCGAGCACTCCCTTCACGCCCACCGGACTTGAGCGTCTGCACAATGTCGGTGCGCCTGGCACGGAGCGCTGCGCCAAGCCCGGCGGCGACGCCGGTGACCAGTGTGACGAGCGCCGTGAAGGCGGCGACGCGCCAATCGAGGACGCTGGATGCCCAGTGGATGGACGGGAACAAGAGCCGGCGCAGCACGGCCCCCGCCCACGCCGCGACGATCAATGCCGCAGCGCCTGCGCCGATCGCCACCATGACGCTCTCGGCGAGGAACAACCTCACGAGACCGGCCGGTCCGATGCCTAACGCGGAGCGAATGGCGATCTCCCGTCGTCGTTGAATCGCCCTGGCCAACAAAAGATTCCCCACGTTGGCGCAGGCAATGAGCAGCACGATGACAGCGACGCCACCAAGTCTGATTGCAATGGAGGCTTCCTGCTCGGGCTCGCCGGGACCGCGGGCCGCGACGAGTGGTCCCGTTAGCACACGCGCCTTGCGTCCCTCGGGCGCATCACCAAATCCGCGCCGCACCGCCGCGGTTGCTGCCGCTTCGAGCCGCGCCTCGTTCGTGAGCGATGGGCGCGCCAGGACTTGAAACCCGTACAGCCAGCGAAGCTGGTACCACTGTGGCCCGTTTCCCTGCTCCCCCATCGGAGATAGCGCCGCAAGCATGCCTAACGGTACCCAGATGTCAGTCGCGTCGAGGTCAGTGCCGGTGAAGTCGCGCGGCGCCACGCCGACCACGGTGAGCTCATGCTTGTTGACAACGATCTTCTGGCCAATCGCGTCCGCCGGAGATCCGCCGAAGCGGCGACGCCAAAAGGCGTCGTTCACGACGGCCACTGGCGAAGGCAGGTCAATGCGCTCCTCGTCTGGAGAGAAGAAACGCCCGAACGCCGGACGGACACCGAGCACAGAGAAGTACTGTGCACCCGCCAGCGTCACGACCGTCGTCGGCTCCTCGTCAGAGGCGAAGCGCTCCGCGTCTCGCTGATACACGGTGATCGTGGCGACGCCGCGGAGACCATCGCGAAGTGCATCCACCACTGGGATGGAAAAAAACGCGACCGGAAACGATCGAGCGCTTCCTTCGCCGCCCTGCCAGTAGAGTCGCCTCAACTGCGCCGGGTCGCTGATACCGCTCGGGGTCTGAACGAACACCCGGTCCAGAAGCGAGAAGAGCGTGGCATTGACGCCGATGCCTAACGCGAGCGTCACGATGATCATCGCCGCGAGCCCGGGCGTGCGCCGCAGGCTCCGCGCACCGTAGGCAAAGTCCTGCCGCCACTGCTCCAACCGGCGAGCGCGTGTCCGTCGTGCGTGCACTCGCCGGTCGATCTCGAGCAGCTTTTCGCGCACCGCGCTTACGTCGCCGAATTCACGCTCGGCCGCCCGCAGCGCCTCGTCACGCGTTCGCCCCGCCGCGAGGAGCGTCTCGATGCGCTCCTCGAAATGAAAGCGCAGTTCGTCGTCGAGATCCGCGTCGACGTTCGATCGCCAGAAGCGGAGGTATCGCCGCCACCTTGCTTCAGCCATGGATCATGCCGGTTCGGCGCGTAAGACTTTCGCCACCGCGGCCGCATACTGCTCCCAGCTCGCCGTTTCTTTGCGCAGCGCGCGCCGGCCCGCGGTCGTTAGGCGATAGAACTTCGCACGCTTCCCTTTCTCGGACAGTCCCCATTCGCTCTCGACCCAGCCACGCTCTTCCATCCGATGCAGCGCTGTGTAGAGTGCGCCATCGATCACGCTGAAACTGCCCTCGGATGAATCGCGGATGAATCGGGCGACCGCGTATCCATGCTGTGGTTTGCCCGCGAGCGCCCGAAGGACGAGCACGTCGAGGGTGCCTTGCAAGAGTTCGAGCTCGCTGGAGGGCATGGCCCGAGTATATCCTCAACGTTGGATTGCATCAAGTGTTGAGGGAACCGGTGACGCCAGCTCGGCTACGAGCGAAACGAAAAGATGCCGTACTTTGCCAGCCTCGATCCGGGCCGCCGCGGGAACTCGGGATCAGTCTCGGCGAACGTCGTGAGAAGCGTCTAGAAAATGCGACACTCGGGTGGGCGCGGCGCCCGAGAAGGCGCTCGCGCTTCGGCAGGCCCCCCTCCCCCTGACGGCTAAGGCACCCGAGAACGCATCTCGAGCTCGACCATCACGTCGGCGAGCGCGGTGTCCGTTGAAAGCTCGGCGCGTCGTGAAGTGCTCTCGAACTCACCGTTGCGTGCATTGTCGTACCAACTCTTCACGTCACTTCTCACCAGCGTGCTGTGACTTGTTTCTGCGCGCCACCGTTCGAAGTCAGCGCCTCCACGAGCGTAGATCTCGATTTCTGGATCGCAGTCCTCGAGTGCCACGCGATAGTCGAAAGGAAAGAGGTCTTGGTTTCTGGTGAACGCCTGCTGGATTGTTTCGCCTCCTACCCTGATCCAACCCTCGGTGTCTGTGAGTCCAAGGGCAGTGCTGTAGTATGCGCTGCCGTGGCGTAGCGTGCGAAGAGATACGAGGACACCACCGACGCCGCGCTGAGTACCTAGACTCGAAACGGCATGAACACTGATTCGTTCGGGAAGTACAAGCATCGGTCAGGGCTTTAGCTTGACTGGAATCGAAGCTCCAGCAATTGGCTGTGAAGTGGCCGCTTGATGTGCGCCGGGTTCGACGGTCCCGTCTGGGGGAACGTCGTCGAGGACGTTGCACAGAGGGAACGAGCACGAATGTGTCGGCTTGCTGCCCCCCAGGTGGTACTTACCTTGTGCCTCCGTTGCTGATGTTAGCGGTGGGTCGGTCGTGTAGTGAATCTTGCGTGGCTCGCGCGCCGCGTTCAAGTTGGGGATCGTACCAGTTTGCTCAACTTCCAATGCTTCCCTCTCGCTCATGTAACGTATCGCCATTCGTTGCAATCGGGCGGCTCCCCTCGCGGCTCCGACCACCGCAGTCGCCTCGGGAGCAACGGCTGAGGCGAGAATCATCGCCACCGTCTCGGTTGCAGGATGATTCCTGACTCGGTTCACGACTTGCGCAGTGCCGTTTAGCGCAGCCCCCATGAACATGCCGGGACGCGGATGAGGACAGGGCGGGATGGTACACAGTCCGAACGGATCGCTGAAGTTGACTGGATCGCCTGCGGCAAACCCGTAGCTGTTCGCTCCGCCCGCTAAGCCGATCGGGTCTTGCTGATTGAACTGCCCCGTGGACCCGTCGTAGAACCGATTCCGCCGGTAAGCCATCCCCGCGCTACCGACACCGTTAGCCAGCAGGCTTCCCATCCACGTTGGGCGGTTCGCGACAGTGGGTGTCAGCGGCGGTTTCATGTACACGCCCAGGTTGCCCGGCCACGCGACCGTCGTGCAGGTGCCCGTGGTCACAGAGCAGTCCGCGGCCGTCCCGTCGAGCCAGACACTCGACTCCGCGAGCCCGCGCCAGTTGTAATTCGGCACACGCCCGCTCATCAGCATCAGGGGCGCGTCGATGCCATCGGCGTGGACGTAGCCCACTTTCCCATAGTCGTACGCCGAAAACGAGACGTCGGTATTCAGCGCGGCGGCCGAAGAGGCGTCGCTCCCCTCGCCCCGTAGCTCGTACAGGATCTGAGCCCCGTCCCACACCGTTCGCTCGATGTACGACGAGCAAACCAGCACGCCCGACGGCGTGCACAGTGAGTCGCGCCGCGCACGCGAGAGCACCCTTCGGCCGAGCGCGTCATACCAATACTCCTCCCAACTTCCGCTGCTCGGACCGCTGACCCTGAGCGCGTAATTCTGAAAGAAGCGAAGCCTGTGATCGGAGGAGAAATAGCTCCGAGTCGCCGTTTGCGTGGAAGGACCGTTGATGAACAAGGACCGGAAGTTGGTTCCCGTGCGTTGCACGTTGCCGGCGTCGTCGATGTTGCTGTACGTCGTATCCTGAAATGTCGAGGCACCGGCGACGGTGTAATCGCGCTGCGGCTGTTTCGCGATCAGCGCGCCGACGTGGTTATAGATCGAGAGCGTAGGGAATCCGTCGTTGTTGCCACCGTCCGCGTGAAAGGTCCTCGATCGATACACATCGCCCATCGCCGTCGAGCGGAACTCCTCTATGTCCCAGGTGGCCGCCGCCGTGAGCTTCTGTTGTGCGATTACAGCGCCCAAGCCCGAATACCGGTCGTGGTACTCCCGAGCGCCGACATCCGAGGCTCGGCTCATGGTGTACACGTCGAGCGCCTTGCCGCGCAGATCGTAGCCAATCGAGTCAGTAAGGAGGTTGCCGAGCGCTGCGCTCGTGCGCACTCGCCGGATGACCAGGCCATCGACGTTGTAGGTGCGCCCCTCGCGAACGCCGACGGATGCGCCGCTGCCGATCAGGAGGCTGTCTTGCCGGCCTGCGAGATCATAGTGGAAGCGGATATGTGCGCTTCCCTGCCACACGTCGCTCAAGCCACCGATGTCGCTGTCGTACTGGTATCGGATGCTGTCGCTGCTCCAGAAGTGCCCGCCGTCGTTAGGCGTGCGCAGCACCGTACGCCGTCCCGACAAGTCGTACACGTACGCGAGCTGGTAGCTGTTGCTGAACGCGGCACCTGTGTAATCGCGAAGGCTCAGCCTATCCGTCTGGAGGGCGCCCGACGGATAGTAGGTTCGATCGATACGAGCGAACGCATTGTAGGCTCCGAGCATCGCGCCCGATTGGCCGAACACGAATCGCGCCGTATCGGCGGGGATCGTTAGGCCGCTGCCTCCGGGCGTCGGATAGAGCGGAAAGTGCATCGAGCATAGCCCGCTTCCGTTGAGAGGCCCCGTCGCGTACTGGTCGCACAGCTCCTGCGCAAACGACTGCGACGACGCGATCGTCATCAGGGCTCGATTCGCGGCGTCGTACACCATCGTCGTTATCTTGTTGGCCCACGTAGTGCGCTTCACCACGTTCCCGGCGGGGTCGTATGTGAACGTGCCGGCGGTCGATCCAAGCCGTTGCGTCAGCAGCCGATTGACGTTGTCATAGGTCCGAATGTCTACCGAGCCCGTGTCGGTCGAGCCGATGCCGGTGCACTGCCCGTGCGGTGCGTCGCAGTTGTTCACCCACGGGTGACGATTCGGATATGGGAGCTTCTGAACTCGTGTGACGTTTCCTTCCGCGTCGTACGTGGTCCGCACGACCAGAGTCTCCGGGAGCACGACCGCGGTGTCTTTGTAATTGTTGGCCGTACCGGCCAGCGTGTACGGCATTGCCGGCGCGCCCGTGCGCGTCTCTCGCACGCGATCGACGATGTCGTAAATGATGCGCTCCGACGTGCTCTTGGATGCGTCGATCTGAGACTCGACGAGCGTGTCGCGACCCAGTGCGTCGGTCGTGTGGCGTGTCCAGATGCCTGACGGGGTGAGCGTCCGAGAAATGTTCTGGAGCACGCCGTCGTATTCGATCCGATCCGGAGTCGCGACGGTTGGCGTGTGCATCGCCGTCAGCTGCTTCGTCGTCGCATCGTAGTCGAAGGTGACGCGGCGGGCACTGTTCGTGCCGACTTGTTGCCACACTGTGTTCCCGTTCGCGTCGATGCCCTGCGTCGTCTGCAAGTTCGACGGCGACGTGATCTGAATCGGCATGTCCCAGGTGCTGTGCCACACGTAGCGCGTCACCGCATCCTGACCGTCGCCGAGCGGATTGAATACCTTCGTCGAATCCGCGAGGCCGCGCGCGTTGTAGTATGCCGTGGTCTGAAGGCCAGTCGGCCCCAGCGTGGTCGCCGGTAGTCCCGGCCACGTGACGTCATACACGATTTGCGTTTCAACGTCCGCGGGATTGCGGACGCGCACCGGCGCGCCGAGCCGATTGATCCACCACTTCGTCACGTCGACGACATCGGTGCGCGGTCCGTCGAAATAGCTATAGACGGAGTCGAGTCGTATCGACTTTCCCGCCGCCGGCGGCGAGACGGCGACACCCAGTCCCTCGGCTGAGCGAAAAGTCTCAATTATGGTTTGTGAAACACCTGCCGGGGTGCTTGCGATCGTGAGCTTCGCGCCCGCGCCATAGGTGAACGTGCCGGTGACACCACGGCGATTCACGCGGCTCGCGACGCGGTAGTCACCCTGGTTCGCGGTCTCATTCGCATAGTGAAGGAGCACGCACGTCGTGTCCGGATCGTCGAATCGCAGTATCCGGCCTCCGTACATCGATACCGTAAACCGCCCAGTCGTCCACGTGATGCGCACACGTCGCGGCACGCTCGCCTTGAGAGGGGGTGCGCTGACGCTGTCGAGGAGATTGGAACCGGCGTGGTAGTGGAACGCGTAGCTTGCCGCCCCAACGCCGCCACGCCGCGGCGGGACGCTGATTGACGCTACGGTCTGCTGGCCGTTGTAGGTGAACTCGGTTGTGTCGCCGAGGCGGTTCACGGTGTATCGATGCAGGCCCGACGGATCGAAGGCGACCCGCAAACCGTTAGGCAGCACGCGAGTGTACCACCCCGATGTGCCACAGACGATCTGGTCGACGCGATCGACGTTCTCGGCCCGCCACACGCAACTCCCGCCGGATGTGTAGTAGCGCGTGCTTCCATCGCCGCCGACCCACATCAAACCACCACCTTGCGGGAAATACAGACGCTCGAGTCCAGCGAGCCACCAGCCTCCGTGAAACAGGGAATTCGAGCGGTTCACGTGCAGCAGCGTACCGATGGCGGAGTCGACGCTTCCATCCGAGGTTCGTCGGATTTCGAGACGGTAGCCGTAGAGACCTGTCGGCAACGCACTGCCGTCGAACGAAGGTGTGATACGCTGGGCCTCACCGCTCGCTGGCCAATCGCTCGCGAGCCACTGACCTCCCGCGTACGTGACGCCGCTCATGCTCGACGGCGACGTGATCACCACCTTGGCCGTGATGACGTCGGAGCTGTTGAATCCAGCACCGAGCGCGACTTGCGCCGGAATCGTGACGAGCGGATCGGCCAGAGCACTGTTGTAGATCAGGACCGGTGTTCGCAGCTTCCCCTTCGTCCTGATCGACGGGAGCGCGTGCACGAGTCGCAGGTCGCCACACTCCGATGCCGCGTCGGTGCCAGCGCCAATGGTCACGCAAAGATTGCGATCGCTGATACCGGTGGGGTTCACGAGCGTGACGCCGCGGGCGGTCGTCGGACCGCTCACGGCGGTGATGGCCGTCGTCGCGCTGCCGGTCGCGGCGAATGGTCCCGATCCGCCTGAGACCGAGTATGTCAAAGTCCCCGCTGAGCCCACGCTGCCGACGGATACAGTCGCTGTAATCGCGGCCGAGGCTCCGGCGGCAAGGGTGACCGAGCTCGGATTCGTCGAGCAACCCGTCCCCGGCGACCACGTGCACGACGACGAGTAGGTAGTGCTGCCCTCGCCGGTATTCGTGATCGTGTAGCGCTCGTTGCGCAACTGAGACGCTCGCGCCTGCGCATAGCGGTCATCCGCGACTATGGCGACGCCGTAGACGGAGTAGGGCGTCGTGTAGATGACCGATGTCCGCGTGAACACCCCATCCCCGTCGCCAGGAATGCCGTTAGGGTCGTTCTCTATCTGCGCACGGAAGCTGTTCGCCCCGGCGACCGGCAGGGTGAGCGTGCCACGTCGTTCGAGGTTTCGGTACTGAGTGCAATCGGACTGTGTTCCAGTGACCGTGTAAGTATTCGCGAGAGTAACGTGCGCGCCGTTCACCGTGAGCTGCTCGCTCGTCATATCGAGGCCGAACTTCGAGCAGTACTGGATGACGACCGCGATCTGCGCGCCGACTGCGTAGTTCCCGGGGCCGGGCGTGATACGAACGCGCGGCGAGTTGATCTGCCCCGCGACGCTGCCGGGCGACAACAGAACTGCCGCGAGACTCATCGTGATGAGCCAGATTGCTGAGCGGTTGTTGGCGGTCCACGGATCGTGACGAGCGTGTTGCATATCCATCGGCGGCTCCGAGAGGGGTTCAGTGGCGGCGTGATCGTGCTCGTCGAGCGCCGCTGGACGCTCGATGAGTGGCACATCGACTGGCGCTCGACGTGAAGCGCAGTGACGGTCACTCGATCACGTTAGGCACGAGCGATACCAATTCGCTCGAGCTTCCCAAGTGCCGCCGCGGCGGCGTGTTAGCGTTTGTCAGGCTCGCCGCTGTTGCACGGTGATGCGCGACGCAAGCGAGAATGCTGCGCATCTAAGAGCAACATCCAACGCGAGGATCGCTTCGCGGCCGTCCGGCGACCGGTCACTCGGATCGGCGCTCGGCGCCCGGCAGCGCTCCGAGCTCACCTTTGATCGTCAGGTCAGCGTCGGCCTTCACCCACCAGCCGTGAACACCGGCTCGCACGAGGCGCCGATACACCGTCGTCCGATGAACGCCGAGCAATGCGGCCGCCGCGCCGACGTTCCCATCGGTCTCCCGGAGAACAGAAAGCAGCCGTTGCGTGGCGAAGTCTGATCGATTGCGACGCCGCCGCGCACTCGCCTGGCCAACACTCAATGCCATGGCCTGAGCGAGCTCGCGACGCCCGATGCTCGCGTTGTCGCTCAGCATCACCGCACGCTCGACGACTGCACGCAACTCGCGCACGTTCCCGGGCCAGTCATGGGCCATGAGGATCTCGAGCGCGTCGTATTCGATGACTGGCGATGTGTCGCCCGCCTCACGCGATGCAAAATGCCGCGCGAGGTCGGGGATGTCCTCACGACGATCATTCAGTGCCGGCAGTTCGATCAGCACGCCATTCAGCCGGAATAGCAGATCCTCACGAAACCGTCCCTGGGGAATCAGCTCCGAGAGTTGCTCGTTGGCCGCCGAAACGATGCGAAAGTCACTTCTGCGGTCCGAACGAGCGCCGACTGGACGAAAGCATTTCGTTTCGATTACACGCAGCAGCTTTGCTTGAACTGCGAATCCGAGAGCTCCAATCTCATCGAGAAACAGGGTCCCCTTGTCCGCCTCGAGCAAATAGCCGGGCACGTCACTCTGCGCGCCGGTGAATGCGCCACGGACGTGGCCGAACAGCGCATCTTCGAACATGCCCTCGGCGAGCGCGCACACGTTCATCGCGACGAGGCGTCCTGGTCGTCCACTCAGCATGTGCAGCTCGAGCGCGACCAGTTCTTTTCCCGACCCGGTGGGACCCTGGATGAGAACGGGGAGAGAAGATGGAGCGACCTTTCGAATGAGTGCCCTCACTCGACGCATCACCGCGGAGCCGCCGATGAGCAGACCCGGAGCCTGGCCGCTCGCGCCGCGCATCGAGCGACCCTTTCCCCGTTCGGCGGCACCGGTGCCGTCGATTCCGCCCGACTCTCCGCGAATCCCGTCGTCGATTCGAGTCATTTGAAGATCTTCCGGGCCTTGAGCCGCAGTGGCGCGGTGAGCTCGTCCACATCCTGATCGTCATGAATGATTCGAGGAGTAAGGAAGAGAAACAGCTCGGTCGAGCTCGACGTCCGCGAGGCGTGACCGAACAAGCCGCCAAGGAGCGGAATGCTGGAGAGCACCGGCACGCCGCCTTGCTGCACCTCGTGCTGATTGTCGGTGAGACCGCCTAACACAATCGTCTGGCCATCGCGAATCAACAGCTTCGTCTGCACGGATCGCGTCGAGATCACTGGCGCGTCGAACGCCTGCTCGGCGGTCGCCGCGTTGATTTCCTGACTGACGTGCAGCATGACGTAGCCGTCCGCGCTGATCGTGGGTACGACGTGCAGCTTCGTGCCGACATCCTTGTACTGCACGACCTGATCGCGCGCGGTGTTGTCGGTGGGAAGCACGCGAGCAACCTGGACGAATGGTCGCTGGCTGCCGACGTTGATCTCCGCTTCCTCATTGTTCGCGGTGAGCAGGACGGGACGGCTCACGATCGTGGCGTCGCCTCGTGAGGCGGCTGCCTGCAGAGTCGCGGTGGCTTCCATCCCGCCGATTCCCATCACCTTCAGAACGAAATCGCCAAGGCCGATGCCGGTCGTGCTGCCCTCGAGGGTGAGATTCTGGGTGCCGCGAACCTTGCTCGCGGGAACGTCGGCGCCGACACCGAAGTCCAGGCTGCGATCCTTCCTCACCTCCGCGATCAGGACCTCGATCATCACCTGGAGCGGCCTAACGTCGATCTCCTCCACGGCGGCCTGAATGAGATCGAAGTCGGCCGCGCTCGCGCGAATGAGCAGGCTGTTGGCGCGAGGGTCGGGGATGATGGTGATGTCGCCCGTGAGCGTCGCGCTGCCTCCCGCGGCAGCCACAACGCCCTGCGCCTGACTTGGCGGCTCGCCTAACGAGCTGGCGCGGCCGTACAATGCGTTCACCGTCGCGGCGACGTCCGCGGCACGGGCATGCTTCAAGTGAATGACGAAGAGCTGGACGCCCTGCTGTGCCGCCGGGCGCTTCGGCGCCTCCGCCGCGTGCTGCTCGGCCGGCCGTATGGGCTCGCGCGCCGTTAGGCGATAGATTCCCGTCGAGTCGGTGGTGAGGTCGATGTTCTGACTCGCGAGCACGCCGCGCAGAAGTCGAACGACGTCGGATCGTGGCACCGGCTGCGGCGTTTCGAAGGTCACGCGGGCACCGGCGATGCTGCCAATGACCACCGGCCGGTCGATGTAGCGCGCGAGCACCTGGACCGCCGCGCGCAGATCGACGTCGACGAGATGAATCACGACGCTGTCACCACGGATCAGCGCGGCGGAATCGGTCTGCGCGGCCGCCGGCGATGCGAGCGTCACGATGGCGACGCCAACGATGGCGAAGAGACGTTTCGAGAGCGCCAGCCACGTACCAGTACGACGGCTCACGGTGCGCGGCCGAGTCTCAAGATCCATGTCGTGTCCATTCCTCGTATCGTCGCTCCATCGCGACGCACCGATCGGATCTTCAGCCCCGCGACCGAATCACCCGCCCGCACCACGAAGCCTCCGTCATGGCCCGGGACGCCGTCGAGGATTGCGTTCCACGGTGGCCCGCCCACGAGTCCGCGCAGCACGAGCGGCGGTTTGGGTAGCGCTGGCGGTCCGGGTGTCGATCGCGGCAGCGCCGAGACAGTTGCATGAACAGCCCCTCGCTCGCGACGAAAGAGGTCGCCGGCGAGAATCGCGCGAAGCCGACCCTCCGCGGTTCTCGACGAAGCGACTACTCTCGGAGGCGCGCGCGGCGGCAGCGTGGCGGCAACCGCGCCGAGTGGCTGCTGCATAACGATCGCGCCTGCCCCGCCAGCCGCAATGACCGCGAACGTCGTGAGCCACAGTAGCTGTTCGACGCGGCGCGCCGTCATCGTTTTCCTCCCTGACGTGGCGCCGGATTCCGCCCCCACCCGAGCCCCTCGACCACGACGTCAGCCCGCAGCAGCTCGCGCCCGCCCTGCGCCGCGGATGGATCGCCCTGCACGCTGATCCGCAGCTCGCGCACCGCGAGGAGCTTGGGCCCCGCCTCCAGCTTCGACAGGAATCGCATGACCGCCGACAAGTCACCGGTGACCGACGCTTGCACTTGCACGGGGACGAATATGCCGCGCGTCGAGGAGTCCGTTCGCACCTGAACGTTGCCGACCTGCGCCTTTGTGGCGTCCGCGAGGTCGGACATCAGCTCGGCGAGCGAAGCGCCGGCCAATACGGGCGTATCGCCGCTCAGGATGGTCGAATCCATATTCGCCAAAAGCACGCGACGGGCGATGAGCGAGTCGCGAGTGCGAGGGAGCATGCGTATGCTCGCTTCCTGCCGCGTGAGCTCCGCGACGAGTGACGTCGCCGAGCTGCGTGCAGTGGTGATCCAGTCTGTCGTTCGAGCCACAATTCGCGACCCGCCGGCGACCACGACAACGAGCGCCACGCCGACGATGAGTACACGCTTATCGCGCCCCGAGGTGGCGGGGGTCACTGGCGGCTCACCGGTGACTTGGCGCTCGACGGTTGAGACGCCCGCTCGGCCGTGCGCCACCGGAATCGGATCGTGATCCGCTCTATGCGATCGGAACCGACTCGTTCATTCGAAACAGCGCCGACGATAACAGGCGCCGTGATCGACCTGATCTCCGAAAGACCAGAGAGCGCCGACGCCGCCCGCGGCGCGAACGCGACGACCGTGCCGCCTCGCCGATCGACGTGTACGCTCTGGAGCCATGCATTCTCCGGAAGGCTGGCCGTGATCTCGGACAGGAAATCGATCACGGACCGCTGGTCTCGTTGAAAAGCCGCGAGCTCGTCGAGCGCGAGCGTGGTTCGCCGCAACTCGGCCTCGGTCCACTGCGCCGCGCGGTACGCGCGATTGATCGTCGCGAGTCGCGCTGATGCTCGCGCGGCGACCCGGCTCGCACGCAGCGCCGGGAGCGTGAGTGAGAGTGCCACGGCGATGACAAGCGCTGCAGCGGCGAGAAGCATCCGCCAGGTCGGAACCGAGCTGTCTCGCCATTGCCGCAGGTCCCGCGCGTGCAGCGCGAGCGGCTCGGATCGATCGATCAGGGTGACGCCATAGGCCGCCGCGTAGTCCCTCGCCCGCTCGCCTAACGGTCGCAAGGCTGCGGCGAGCTCCGACGCGACATTCGGCCCGTTTCGATCGGCTGCCGCGATGCGTCGCACGTCGCGCAGCTCGCCGCGCGATCCGACGTGAGCTTCCACGAGCACATCGCCGTCGGTTGCAGCCAACAGCTCGCCGGTCATGGCGCGTTGGAGGGCAACGATCGTCGGCGCGGCGGTCTCGAGACGGAGCCGGCGTGAACGGCAGGCTTCGGCCACGGCACGGATTGGTGGCTCGTCGATCGCGGCGGCCCACGCCGTGCCATCCGTGTCACGCCGCACCGAAGAGGTGATGAGCGGAGCGCCATTCCTGAGGAAGAAACGCGCGACGCTGCTTCGTACGACGTCGCGCATCGCGCTCCTGCTCTCGAGCGCGGGCAGGTTGACCAGGCGTCGGAGCTGCGACGAGGACGGACCAACCGCGGCGCACACGCGCGGTTTCCGCCATGACCCGCGGCAGGTGGCGTCAACCAGGGCTTGGAGGGTCGCGACTGGAGACTCGCCCGGCTGAATTGAGATCGTCGCGCTCTTCACGATCTTGCCCCTGACCACGAGCACGGACCGCATCCAGCGACTACCGACCTCGATGCCGAGCCGGGGCGGGCCGAGGAACGTGAGTGACGAGCGCAGGACATCGCTCACGGCCAACTCCGGCGCCTCACGATGGCCGCACGTCCGCCGGCGTTGACCAAGAGCAGCTCGAGTGTCGCCGTGATCGGCGGCTGTCCCGCCGACGCGCGGCTCGACAGCGTCCATGCGTCCGGCGTCGTCGACGTTAGGCGGACGAGCTCCGGATAGTGCGCCAGCAACGACGCACGTGACGCCGCTGAGAGCGCGGCCGCGAGCGTACTCAGATCGCCGAGGCGCACACCATTGGCGCGACGTTCGGCGATGGCCGACAGCGCCTCCCGGTCGAGCCCGGACAGCGAGGCCAACACCGGCAGGGGGGCCAGCTCGATATCAATCCGCTCATCGTCGACACCGAACAACGTGTCGAGGCCGCCGATCTGATCGAACCCTCGCACGAGCCGCAGCTCCTCGATCGATGCGATCTGGCCGTTTCGTGGGATCAGCAGGTGTGCGTCGCCGTACCATGCCCTTTCGGCGCCATGCGGGCGCGGCGTATCGTCGGCGTCTTGCCAATCGAGCAGCGCGTCGACAAGCGAGTCGGTGCGGCCGACCGACTGGCCGATCGCGGTGAGCACGGCGCGAATGCGAATGCTGTCGGCAGTGTTGACATCCAGCGTCGTGCCCGAGGGGCGAAGTGAAATGTCGCAGCCTTGCCCGACCGCGGAGCGTGACACGATCGCGTCGAGGCTCGACCACGCCGAGGCAGCGCCTGTCTGATGCGCGCCGCCGGCGAGGGCTTCGTCGATCACGGATCTCGCCGCGTCGGCGCACCCCTCGCCGCGCCATGCGGCACGCAGCAGATCGACCCGATTCCGCGCCGCCGCGACTGCTTCGCGAGCCGAAGTCGTTAGGCTCGCGCCGAGAACGGCCACACCCGCCATCACCCACAACACGGCGACCAGCGCGAAGCCTTTCGCATTCGAGCTGGAGCTGACCACGGACCTCATCCCCGCTCCCCGATGCGCACGATGACCGTGTCGGAGTCGGCGAGGACACCAATGGCCCGCGGAGCCAACAATCCGTCGCCCCACTTCGCGAACCACGTTCCCCCCTCGCGCGCGTCGACGAGGTAGCGGAGACGCAGCGCGAACCTTGCTCGGCGCACCACGACGCGATCGCCGTTCGGAAGCGTCGCCGCGAGTACCGGCGCGCTCTCGGCGGAGTCGATCGCCAAGGTGATCCGACAGCGCTCGATCCACCCTCGAGGGACGCGGCACCACGAGGTGAACTCGGCCGAGCGCTCGTCACCGCCAAACGTCTCCTGCTGAATGCCGACTTCGATCTGGCCGACGAGCGACCGAAGGAGCCGTTCACCGTTGGCATCACGATCGGCCTCTCCTGTCGAGAGCACGATGCGATCCGTGACCGCGCCCAGATTCTCGAGTAACAGCCTCGCCGCCACGACGACAAACACACCG
>DATBHD010000020.1:0-2569 GCA_036557635.1 Gemmatimonadaceae bacterium | reverse complement strand
GCCGGCAATCACCCGCGACACCAAGCCGTGGACGCGTTGGTGGTGGCTCGGGAGCGCGGTGAACAAGCCGAGCCTCACGACGCAGATCGGCGAGCTCGCTGCCGCGGGGTTTGGCGGTGTGGAAGTCACCGCCATCTACGGCGCGAAGGGCGCCGACTCCGCGTACATCCCATATCTCTCGCCCAAGTGGGTAGACATGATCGCTCACACCGCGACCGAAACGCGCCGCCGCGGTATGGGACTCGATCTTCCCCAGGGGTCGGGTTGGCGAATGGGTGGACCGTCCGTCGACCCCGCGGACGTGAATGCCTCACTGAGTGTGCGCGTCGACAGCGGCGTCGGGGAGAGTTGGCAGACAGATCTCACGGGCCATCGCGTCAACGCGATCGTCGCGGTTTCGTCGGACGGACAGCGCGTCGACATTCCCGCTGGGTCGCCGCCGGGCGTCGTGCAGTGGACGCCACCTCCCGGCAAATGGACGATCTACATCGCCGAGACCCGCTTCTCGGGCGACAACGTCAAGCGTCCCGCGCCGGGTGGGGAAGGGGCATCGATCGACCCGTTCTCGTCGACCGCCACCGCGCACTATCTCACGATGTTCGCCGAGCGCACCGCCACGCTGCCGCACGGCGCCATCCGATCGTATTTCCACGATTCGTTCGAGTACACCGGCGACGGCTCGACCGGCTTATTCGACTTCTTTAAACAGCGGCGCGGCTACGACCTTGCGTCCGAGCTGCCAGCGCTCACCGGACGCGGCGATCCGGATCACGTCGCGCGCGTGCAGTCGGACTATCGACAGACGCTCGACGACATGCTGCTCGAGAACTTCGTCGAACAGCTGACGACGTGGTCGCACGCGCGCGGTTCGCTGATGCGCGAGCAGGCACACGGGTCGCCGGCCAATCTCCTCGACCTGTACGGAGCAGCCGACATTCCCGAGACGGAGATCTTCGGCGTGCTGCGCGGGCCTGATGCGGATCCGCTCATCAACAAATTCGCATCGTCCGCGGCGCATGTCGCCGGCCACCGATTGGCGTCTGCCGAGTCGTTCACCTGGCTCGGCGAGCACTTCACGGGGACGTTGAACGAAATCAAGCAGGCCGCCGATCGGATGTTCCTCGCCGGCATCAATCACCTGATCTATCACGGCACCGCCTACTCTCCGCCGGACGCCGCGTGGCCCGGCTGGCAGTTCTATGCGTCCACGGAATTCAATCCGCGCAATGCATTCTGGCGCGACTTGCCGGCGTTCAATCGGTATGTCGCGCGCGTGCAGTCGTGGATGCAGGCGGGCGAAGCGGACAACGATGTGCTCTTGTATTGGCCGATCTGGGACAGCTGGCACGACGTCTCTCGTCGCCGGATGGACTTCCGGGTGCACGACCCCAAGTGGTTTCATGAGAAGCCGTTCGGCGTGCTCGCGCACGCACTGCACGAATCGGGGTACGGCGTCGACTACGTCTCCGATCGTCAGCTCGAGAAGCAGATCGC
This sequence comes from Gemmatimonadaceae bacterium, assembly GCA_036557635.1. Lineage (GTDB taxonomy): Bacteria > Gemmatimonadota > Gemmatimonadetes > Gemmatimonadales > Gemmatimonadaceae > AG2. The sequence goes on along the minus strand of DATBHD010000020.1, from coordinate 1,075 downwards.
GATGCAGACCGGTCGCCTGCGCTCGCGCGGCGGCAGCTATTCGGCGCTCGTGGTGCCCGCGACAACGCACATGCCTCCGGAGACGTTTGCGAGAATGCTAACGCTGGCGCGCGAGGGCGCGACGGTAATTTTCGTCGGCGCGCTGCCGGCTGACGTCCCCGGGTTCGGACGTCTTGAAGAGCGGCGCGCGCAACTCTCGGCGGCGACACGCGAGATCGCATGGAGCTCCTCCGACTCCGGTGGAGTGCGCACGGCAACGGTGGGGAAGGGCAGGCTGTTCTCGGGCGATCAACTCGATCCGCTTCTCGCCGCCGCTGGAGTGCGGCGCGACGCACTCGCCGAGGAGAGCGATCTTCAGCTCATCCGCCGTCGCGGCGCGTATGGACGGCACTACTTCATCGTTGCGAGGCGGCCTGTCGATCGATGGGTCACTGTCGATGGACGACCTGCCGCGGTCGCGCTGATGGACCCGATGACGGGTCGCGTCGGTCTCGCGCGCACACGCGTGAGCGGCACGCGGACCGAGGCGTACGTCCAGCTCGACTCGGGCCAGTCGATGATCCTGCGTACACTCACACGCGCAGTACGGGCGCCCACGTGGGCGTATGCGAAGCCGCAAGGCGAACCGGTCGCTCTACACGGTCAGTGGACGGCTTCCTTCGTCGACGGTGGTCCGGTCCTTCCGCGTTCGTTCACGAGCGACGCACCCGTCGCGTGGACCGGTCGCGGCGACGATGACGCAGACCGATTCGCCGGCACGGCGCGTTACATGCTCACCTTCGACGCTCCCGACGCGGCGTCGCGTCACCTGCTCGACCTCGGCCGCGTGGCCGAGAGTGCGCGCGTGAAGTTGAACGGTCGCGACCTGGGCGTGCTGTTCACCACTCCGGCTCGAGTCGAGACAGGTCCGTTGCGGCGTACCGGCAACCTGCTCGAGGTCGAGGTGACGAATGTGTCGGCGAATCGCATTCGCGATCTGGATCGCCGCCACGTGGACTGGAAGATTTTTCGCGACATCAACTTCGTCGGGATCGACTACAAGCCGTTCGATGCGTCGAACTGGCCTGTGCGTCCC
>DATBHD010000019.1:0-21404 GCA_036557635.1 Gemmatimonadaceae bacterium | reverse complement strand
GACCGGGCGGGCAAGTCATGGGTGTACAAGTCATGGGTGTATAAGAAGAGCACTTCTTAGAACTGCGAGCCCTTCTCGGCTCGCCCTTCTCGGCTCGCCCTTCTCGGCTCGCCCTTCTCGGCTCGCCCTTTTCGGCTCGCCCTTCTCGGCTCGCGGTTACCGCAGTTCCGCTCTAATCGGCCCGGCCCGGCCGCGCACTCGCGAAATCGTCGGTCGGTCCGGTGCCGTAGCCTCCCGATGACGCGACGATGCCCGGGCGCTGCACGCGACTCGGCGATCCACGGACGGCGGATTTGAGCTCGCTCACCCATCCGTCGATCCGGTGTTGCAGCGCGGAGTGCGCGCCGGTCATCACGTTGGCGACGATCTCGTCGAGCGCGGCGGCGACCTTGCTCTTCGAGGCGTGCGTTGCCGCCATCGTCGCGGCAGCGGCCTTCGAGTCGGTGCCGGACGCGCTCAGCGCGATGCCGGCGCCGAAGGCGAGCGCGAGCGCGGGCCACGGATGATCGCGCACGATCTGCACGACGTTCAATCGATGCTCCAGTTCGGTGAGCGTGGTGGACATCCGCTCGCGCGTCTCTTCGATGTCGCGGCGGACGTCGGCCGGTGTCTCAGCCATGCGGAATCTCCACGTTGAGGGCGTTGGTCGTCAGGAATTCACCCGTGCCTAACGGCCGCGGCGAGGTCGTCTTTCGTCTCGCGAGGAGTCGTCACCATGGAATTCGGCGCGAAGCGCGTCGGCGAGAGCAGGGTCATCCCCTGCCGCGCGAACCACGCGGCGACGACGCCGGTGACCACGGCGACGCCGAGCGCGGCGAGCCAGTACAGGTCACGCGGAAGCCACTGATCGCCGATGAGTAGAATCAACCCGGCGATGAGCGCGAGCCCGCCGAGCAGCGCGAGTACCGCCGCGCCGGCGACAAGCATGGAGCCATGTCCAATGCCTTCCGCTGCCTGCATGGTCTCCACACGCGCCAGCACAACCTCGTTCCGTAGCAGGCCAACGCTCTCCTCCGCCAGATCGCGAAGGAGAGCGCCGACCGAGCGACGGCCGTTCTGGTGCGCGGCGACCGCCATGCTCGACTGCTACCTTCGGACTGCTCTGCCGAGCAGGTAGCCGAGGCCGAGCGCAACGAGCAGCGTTCGGCCGGGGTGCTCTTTCACCTGCCGCTCGACGCCCATTCTGAGCGTGTCGACGTCCGCCTGGCGGAGCCAGTCCGCGCTGGCCTTCAAGCCGCCGGCGACACGATTAGAGACCTCTGACGTCCCGTCGCTGCTGATCGAGACGTCGGCTGTCCCGCCGGCCGACGAGCCACTCAGCTCGCCATGGCCGCCGCGGTGCCGGAGCCGGTCGGCGCCCGCTTCGAGGGCGTCGGCAAGCTTGTTCTTCGCGCTGCTCGCGCCTTCGCGGACACTCGAACCGACGTCAGCGAGCTTGTCTTTCGCGTTTCCGGCCAAATCGCGCGCGCTGTCGGCGAGCTTGTCCTTCGCGTTGCCCGCGAGATCGCGGGCACGATCGGTCACGCCACCGGTCTCACCCGTACTCGACGAGCCGCCGAAGCTCGAACCGCTGACGCCGCTGGCGCCGTAGCCGGCCGAACCGGTCAAGTCGCCGCTGTTGCCGTAGCCACCACCCGACTCCGACCCACCCGCGTTGTTCTCCATCGCCGCATCCTCCAGAAGTAGGCAGATACGGCTGTGCAGAGGCCGTGCCGGTCTTGTTGCGGCGACGGCGGAACTGAGGCAACGGCGGGGCCCGAGCTGACGGCGAATAGCCCGGCGGCGTTAGGCGCCGCGCTCCTCGTGGTGGCCTCAGTAGCGCGGTCGGATCAGCTGCGCCGTCGATTCAGCGGCGCCGTTGATTCAGTTTGCGCGGTCGACGCGGTTGTCAGTCTACTCAGTTGTCAGTTGGCGCACCGTCCGCCGATACGCCGGAATGCCGAGCCCGAGCAGCCCGATCGTCGAAAGCATGCCGAGCACGTTCACGACGACGAGCGAGTACCGCAGCGCGCCCGGGTCGTGGAACACGCTGTCGGTGAAAAACGCGACGGCGGTGGGACCGAGGGCGCCGGAGACGAGATTCAAGACGAAATAATAGAGGGCAGCGCCTTGCGTGCGGATCGACGCGGGTACGATCTCCGCCGCGGCGGCCGCCGCCGGGCCCCACGGAAAGGCGGCGAAGAAATTGACCACCACGAGTCCGACGACGGCGAACGCCGCCGTCGGCATCAACGGATACGCGGAGGCGCTCAGGAGCATGCCGGCGGCGCCGATGATGCCGACGCGGAGCGGCGCGTCGACGTATCCGCGCCGCGAGAGGATGTCGGCGACGCGGCCGCCCGCCAATGTCCCGCCGACACCGACAGTCATCGTGAGAATGCCCTGAAGCATGCCGGCGCGCGCCGGCGTCCAGCCGTAGGTGCGGACGAGGAATGTCGCGAGCCACGCGGCGATTCCGAAATTCACCGAGGCCGAGAGCGCGAAGCCGAAGCCGAGCGTCGCGAAGGTTCGAAGGTTGGCGCGCAGGTAGGGAATGAGCGCCGTTTCGCGTGTCGCCGCTCGCGCCGGGGCGGCGCGCCGCGGATCGCGGATGGTGAGCATCAGCAGGGCGATGAGCAGCCCCGGCGCGCCGACGAGCAGGAACACCGTTTGCCACGGCCGGAGCGCGCCGACGAGCGGCAGCCTAACGATCGCCACCGACGACACGAGCCCGACGAGCCAGCCGCCGACGAAGTACGCGAGCCCCGATCCGAGAAAGATGCCTAACGACCAGACACTCATCGCCATGCCGACGCGCTCGCGCGGGAAATAATCGGCGATGAGCGAGACCGAGGGCGCGGTCAACGTCGCCTCCCCGACGCCGACGCCGATCCGCGCCAACAGCAGACGCGGATACGTCGCCACCAGGCCGGAGATCATCGTCATCACGCTCCACAGCGTGACGCCAGCCGCCATGATCGTGCGGCGACTGGCGCGATCGGCCCACCAGGCGATCGGAAGGCCAAGCACCGTGTAGAACACCGAGAACGACAGGCCGATGAGATAGCTCATCTGCGTATCGCTGATCCGGAGGTCGCGCTCGATCGTGGGCACGAGAAGGCTCAACACCTGCCGATCGAGGAACCCGGAAACGTTCGCCAGCGTCAAAACGCCGACGACGTACCACGCATAACGAGACGCGGAGGGAGTGGGTGCCGCGGCGTGCTCGGCCATCGCGGAAAACTACAGCGGCGCCCCGATCGTCGCGGTCCCGCCGCGCCGCCACCCACCGCAACGCCGGGGCGGACTATCCGACCGCGAACGATCCGGAGCTCACTGGCAAGCTACGCGCGGCCGACGAATGGCACGGCTAAGATTGCGTTAAGCCTAGGGTCGAGGCGTCCAGCACTCCAAAACGTTATCACGGACGGACACGGACACTTCGCGAAGTAATGAGCACTTGGCAAAACTCGTCCGTGGCTGTCCATGAGGCGTCCGCGTTGTCCGTCCGCACGCTCTTGGTTCGCAAAGAGTCAGGACTCGTCCAGATCGACCGCCGGCAACCGCAGAACGAACACACTCCCGCCGCCGGGACGCGGCTCGTAGCCCAACGAGCCTTGTTGAATCTCCGCGAGACGGCGCGCGATCGAGAGTCCAAGTCCCGCGCGGCCGACGTCGGGCGCCGTATCGCCGTGACGATAGAATGGTTGGAAGATGCGATCCACCTCGGCCGCGGGAATCCCGGGACCGCGATCGGCGACGGTGAACACGAGTGCGTCGCCGTCGCGTCGCACGCCGAGCTCCACGCTCCCACCGGGCGGCGTGTAGCGAAGCGCATTCTCGAGGAGATTCCCGATGATGCGCAGCGCTTGCGTGAAGTCGAAGCGGCCGACGAGCGCGGGGCTCTCGAGGTCGACCACGGTCTGGATCGATCGGCCGCCGGCGAGTAGCCCCTGCGCCTGACGCTGCGCGGCGCCGATGAGGTCTTCGGCGGTGTTGATGTCGGGCGCGGCGCGGAACGCATCGCCTTTCATGCGCGACAGGTCGAGCAGGTCGGCGACGAGTCTCGTCAGGCGGTCGGCCTGCTCCTCGATCGCGGCCGCGGCCGTGTCGCCGCGCAAGGCCGCGGTTTGCGCGAGTGCCTTGATCGTCGTCAGCGGCGTACGCAGGTCGTGCGACACGGAGGCGAGGACGTTGTCCTTCAGCTTGTCGGCCTCTCGCAGGGCAGCCGCATGCTCGGCTTCGCGCACGAGACGGGCGCGCTCGATGCCCAGCGCCGCGTAGTAGGTGAGCGCCGCAAGAAAGCGCTGCTTCGGTGGATCGAAGACAATCGGGTGATCGTCGGAGAGCACGAGGACGCCAACGACTCCCTTCTGAGCACCTAACGGGAGAAACAGTTCACGCGTGCCTGGAGCGGCGTGGTGCGGCGCGCCATTGCCGTACTGACCGTCGAGGGCTCCGTCCACCGACAACGTCAACGGCTCACCGCGCTCGGCGGCGCGCTGCACGAGCGGGTCGGGTTCGCGCCGCTTCGACTCGATCCCCGCGGTCGTTATGCACTGCTCGAAGCCCCGGTCAGGAGCCCAAGGCCAGATGACGCAGCCGCTGACGCCCAGCGTTCCCTGAATCACGTCGACGATACGAACGAGAGCCTCCTCGGCGCGTCCCGCGTTGAGCGTCTCCGAGGCGAGACGAGAAAGCGACGTCACCTCGACGGCGCGCGCGCGCGCTTCCCTCGCTTCCGACTGCGCGCGAGCGAGCAGCTGCGTGGAGACGATCGCGGTCGTCAAGAACGTTATCAGGACGAACAGGTCGAGCGGCTTGTCGTTGAAAAAGTCGTAATAGGGCTGCTGAAAGAAGTAGTCGATGAGAACGAACGCGAGCAGAGCGAGCGTGAAGCCGAGCGCGCGGCCGCTGGTCGCGCTGCCGCCGAGGACGATGAGCAAATACAAAAGAACGACATGTGCCTGATCGATCTGTCCGCGAACCCACCACATCGCCGCCGTCGCCGCGGCGAGAATGACGATCCAGAAGAGCCAGACGAACGCCGGACGGCTCATGTGGAGTGGTATCCTGTCGGCTCGCGCCAGAGGGAGGCTGAGCCACCTCAACGCATTACGTCGGCGCGATAGCCAACGCCCGGCTCCGTGATCACGATCCGCGGCGAGGCCGGATCGCTCTCGATCTTGCGCCGAAGGTTCGTGATGTGGACGCGCAGGTATTGCTGCGGACTGCCAAACTGCCGGCTCCACACCGCGTCGAAGATCTGCTGGTGCGTGAGCGTTCGGCCGCCGGCGCTGACGAGCGTGCTCAGGATCTGCCACTCGATGGGCGTGAGGTGAATTTGCCGGCCGTCGCGCTCGACGCGGCGCGTGACCGGGTCGATCGTGAGGCCGTGAATCGTCACCGGCGATGGAGTCGCTGGCGATGCCGTGCGGGCGCGGCGCAGCTGGGCTCGCGCGCGGGCGGCCAGCTCGAGAACGCTGAACGGCTTGGTAACGTAGTCGTCGGCGCCGGCGTTGAGGAGTAATACTTTCTCATCCTCGGAGTGCCTGGCTGACAGGACTATGATCGGCGACGCCAGCAGCCGTCGCAGCTCCCGACACACGTCGACGCCCGCGGAGTCGGGTAGACCGAGATCGAGCACGACGAGCTCCGGCCGCTCCGCCACCGCGACGTTCAATCCTTCGGCCCCGGTGGCGGCTTCACCTATGCGATCCGCCACCTCGCGGAGCGCGTCTCGAACCGCGCTCCGAATCTGCGGCTCGTCGTCGATGATGAGAATGCTGGCGGCCTTGTCCATGTCTGTGTCGCGACGGTCATGGGCTCGCCCGCTCGCGCCGGCGCGCCGTGAGGAAGACGTCGATGTCGTCGGGCCGACCGTTGATGAAGTCGAGACGCACGCGCCCGTCCGCCGTCTCGCTGACCGTGCCTGGTATCGCGCTGTTCGTGAGATACCAGCCCGCCGGCAGCACGACGGCGTTCGCCGGTCGACCGAAGGAGCGGTCCCACACGAGTACGCCGTCGTCGAGCCGGTAGCGGGCGCTGTCTGTGTACGTCTCGTACATCCGCAGTCGCACTGACCCGCTCGGCTTGACCGGCGCGAAATGAAAGACCACCACTTGGGTCTGAGGCGTCACGTCACTCACCTCGAGGCCGGCACGTTGGATGGCATCTCCCGTGACGACCTCCCACTTCAGCTCTTCGCCAGTGTCCAGGACGCGTGCCGATGGTTGGGAGACCGCGCTCCCGGTGCGCACGATATTGAGGTACTTATCCACTCCCGGGCGCGTCTCGGTGTAGTCGTGATAGAGGTCGAACGCGTGCGTTTCCGGCTGCTGCAGGAAATACACTATCTCCCGGTTCTGGTGCGCTCGGGGGTCGAGAGGGAGACGGAGCGCCGGGGGCGTCGTTCCTGAGGCACCGGCCTGTCGCACGCCGCTCGCGAACGCGGGGGCGGCGGTTATCGGTCTGCGCGGCGTGCCGGCGAGCTTGCGCGCTTTGACGATGAGGGGCGCTTCACCCGGCATCGCATTCCAGAAACTGATGGCGATGCGCCCGTCGGATTCTTCAATGACTTGTGACGGAACGTTGCAGGAGACGATCTCGTAACCGGGGGGCAGAACAACTGCGTTCCGCTTGATCCCGAGCGGCCGCGCGAAGACGAGGAGTTCGTTCTCCTCGTAGTAGCTCTTCGGATCGTAGTACGTTTTGTCGATGAGAATTCTCGCCTCGCCCTCGGCTGGAACGGCACGGGCGAGTCGCACGCGAATGTATTGGGACGTCGAGACGGCGCCGCGCACGCCACCCCCACGGGCGACGTCGCCGTTCACGACGTCGAACGAAAGTGGTTCGCCGGTGGAGCGGTCGTAGACATGCTCGTCGCTGGCAACACTTCCTTTTCGAATGGGATTGAAGAAGTGCGTCGCTCCCGGGGTCGTCGCGGTTACCTCGTAGGCGATGCGGAACTTCGCCGACCCGGGGGCGAGCAGCTCGTAGCGAGTGTAGTCGTCCGCTTGAGTTTGAGCTGGCGGCTGCTGAGCCAACGCGGCGACGGCCGCGAACGCCGTGAGGCACATCGAAGCGAGAGCTGGGCAAGTCATGTCGCGCGTCCTCGAGTACGAGAGTGTGGGCAATTGTACGGCGTCGGCCGCGCGGTCGCATCCATCCTCATCGCGGCCGCTGCGTGGCATGCGGCATGAACTTCCTGAACGACTCAGGGCATACTCGACGATTCTCATGCGAAGACAACGAAGCGGCTGCGCGTGGATCCTGTTGTCGGTCCTCGGTGCGCTCGGCTGTCGCGAGCAAAGCGGGCGTTCGCCGGACACGGCTGTCACGAGCGCGGCACCGGCGTCAGCCAATGCGGCGCGGGTCACCGCGGCGCCGTTGCGATCGCCGATGAGCGTCTCTCGAGCCGGCGCACGATCACGCATCAGCGGTACGGTAGGGCAAGCGGCTTCGTCTTCGAGGCCGGTGCCTCAGGCGCAGGCGCGTGATTCGTCGAACAAGCGCGGCGACTCGACGACGATTGGGCCCGGTGCTCCGGCGCCGGCACCGGTGGACGCAGCGCCAGTGGCGCCAGCGACCACTGCGCCGACGCCGCCGCAACCGTCCGCGATCGCTCTCGCGTTGGGGGATCTTCCCTTCGGGGACAAGGAGCGACTCGAGTATCAGGTGAAGTACGGATTTCTCGGCGTCGGGAGCGCGGTGCTCGAGGTATTGGGTCTCGACAGCATTCGCGGAGCTCCCGCGGTGCACGCGACGTTCACGGTGAAGGGCGGCATTCGCTTCTTTCGCGTGAACGACAGTTACGAGAGCTGGTTCGACCCGCAGTCGTACGCGACCTTGCGCGCGGTGCAGAACATCGACGAGGGTTCGTACGATCGCCAACGCAATTTCGAGTTCTTCCCCGATCGCAACATGCTCAGCGAGAATGGCAAGCCGGAGACGCCGACGGTCGCCGATCCGCTCGACGAAGCCTCGTTCCTTTTCTTCCTGCGCAGCATTCCGCTCGAGGTCGGGAGGACGTACGAGTTTGCTCGCTACTTCCGGCCGGACAGGAATCCGGTGCGCGTCGTCGTTTTGCGGAAGGAACGCGTGAAGGTGCCGGCGGGCGAGTTCAATGCGATCGTCGTTAGGCCGGTGATCAAGACATCCGGTATTTTCGGCGAGGGCGGCCGCGCCGAAGTATGGTTTACCGACGACAGCACACGCACGCTCGTGCAGCTCAAATCGGCCCTGAAGTTCGGGTCGCTCAATTTGTATTTGCGAAAACGGCGCCCGGGAACGCGATGGCTGGGAGCGGCGACCGTCGCCGGGCCGTCTCGATGACGAGGAGCGCGCGATGAGGTGGTCGTGGCGCATCGGGCGCCTCGTGGGCATCGATCTCTACGTCCACGCGACCTTCCTGTTGCTCTTGGCATGGATCGCGTATCAGACGTACGCGCAAGGCGCCGCGGCGGTAGGCGCGGCGATGGTCTACGTCGTGACGCTGTTCGCGATCGTCGTGATGCACGAGCTGGGACATGCGCTCACGGCGCGTCGGTATGGCGTCGTGACGCGGGACATCATCCTGCTGCCGATCGGCGGCGTCGCGCGACTCGAGCGCATGCCGCGCGATCCGCGGCAGGAGCTGCTCGTCGCGCTCGCGGGACCGGCGGTGAATATCGTCCTGGCGCTCGTACTCTACGCGATCGTTCGCCTCTCTGGTCCGCTGCCGACCGGGGATCTCTACGACATCGACATCGTCATGTCGGCCCGCGTCTTTCTGTATCAGTTGGTGTTCGTGAACCTCGTACTCGCGGGGTTCAATCTCCTGCCGGCATTTCCCATGGACGGCGGGCGCGTGCTCCGCGCGCTGCTGGCGATGCGAATGGACAGCTACGCCCGCGCCACCGAGGTCGCGGCGCGCGTCGGCCGTGTGTTCGCGCTCGTGTTAGGCATCGCCGGACTCCGCTTCAATCCGTTCTGGGTGCTCATCGCGCTGTTCGTCTGGTTGGGCGCCAGCAGCGAAGCGGCCGCGGCGCAGACGTCGACGACGCTCGACGGCGTCCCGATCGAGGATCTGATGATTCGCGAGGTACAGACCCTCCAGCCACAGGACCCGTTGTCGCGCGCCGTTCAGCTCACGCTCGAGGGTTTTCAGCAGGACTTTCCCGTGGTGGAGGAAAGCGGAGCGCTGGTCGGTGTGCTGACGCGCGCGGATCTGTTACGCGCGCTCTCAGACCGCGGGCCGGCGGCGACCGTCGGGGACGCGATGCATCGCCGCTTCGCAACGGCGACGCCGGACGAGCGCGCCGAGGAGGCCGTCGATCGCCTTCGCACTTGTGGATGCAATGCGATGCCCGTCGTGCGCGGGCATGAGCTGCTCGGCGTCCTCACGATGGAGAACGTCGGCGAGTACGTGATGATCAGGAACGCGATGGAAGCGAAGAGGAGCTGAGGGGCGAGGGAGAGGGAGAGGGAGAGTGACGTCGATGTCGACAGGACAGGAAAAGCGCCAGCGAAAGCGAGCCACACGAACCCAAGGCGCGAGCCAGACTCCGGCGAAGGAGTCGGCTCCGCCGAGCACCGATCGCGAGCGCACGCCAACCGAGCTTGCGGCGCGTGAGCACTATCGTCGTGAAAAGGCGCGGCGTGCCGGGCGCACGCGGCCGCCAGAGCATCCGCTGGAGCAGGCTCGGCGAGCATATGACGCGTTGCTCGCGGCCGACGCCGAGCGCGCGAAAGGTGGCCGGCCCAAGAAGAACATCGCGCCACCAACGCAAAAGCCGTCGTCCTCGGACAAGTCGGATGAGGATCTGAAGGACTAGTCGCTAAGTTCCTCGCGCTCCGCCCGTAACCGCAGCACTCATCTGCGAGTCTTAGAGCGAGTCTGTATCCGACGCCGAGGGGGGGACGTGATGGTCAACAACGGATCGCGCACATCGGCTCCGCCGGAGCTGCTGTATCTGCTGCACGGAGATCCCACCGAGCTCGCCGAAGCGCTGTCGGGGATGCGCGCCGCCGACGTCGCCGAAGCGCTGCGGGAGCTCGGCCCCGACGCCGGGGCGAAGGTCATGGCGGCACTGCCGTTCGATCTCGCGGTGCAGGTCTTCGACGAGCCGGAGCTCGATCGGCATCGCGCGGCGATCGTGAGCTGCATGCGGCCGGAAGCGGCGGCCGCGCTTGCCGAAGCGATGTCCGCCGACCAGCGAGCGGATCTCATTCGCGAGCTGCGCGAGACCGATCGTGTGAAGTTGCTCAAGCTGCTCGACGTCGAGACGCGGCACTCACTCGAGATGCTGCTCGACTATCCGCCCGAGAGCGCGGGCGGCATCATGACGACCGAGTTCGTCGGCATCCCGGCGACGTGGATGGTCGAGCAAGCGCTTCGCTACATCGGCGAAGTCGGCCGCGCAAAGGAAACGGTGTACGCCGTCTACGTGCTCGATCCCCAGGATCAGCGACTGGTGCACGTCGTGTCACTGCGCGAGCTCATGACAGCGGAGCGCGCGGCGGTCGTAAAGCAAGTGGGTGATCAGCGCAAGCCCCTCTCCGTGCGCCCGCTCGCCGACCGCGAGGAAGTGGCACGCCTGATCTCGAAATACAACTTGCTCGCCGTGCCCGTGGTCGACGACGGCGGACACGTCCTCGGCATCGTCACCGTCGACGACGTCATCGACGCGATCGTTCGCGAGCAGACCGAAGACGTACAGAAGTTCGGCGGTATGGAGGCACTCGACGCGCCGTACATGGACATCAGCCTGCTGCACATGATCCGTAAGCGGGCGGGCTGGTTGTGCGCCCTGTTCCTTTCGGAAATGCTCACGGCGACGGCGATGCAGCACTTCGAGGGCGAGATCGCGCGCGCGGTCGTCCTGTCGATGTTCATTCCACTCGTCATGAGCTCCGGGGGCAACTCCGGCTCGCAGGCGACGTCGCTGATCATCCGCGCGCTGGCATTGCACGAGATTCGACTCGGAGACTGGTGGCGGATCGCAATGCGGGAGCTGCCGACGGGTCTCGTGCTCGGGTCGATCCTCGGCGTCATCGGTATCGTGCGCATCGAGGTATGGCAGCATCTGCACCTGTTCGACTACGGAGTGCACAGTCATCTGGTCGCGCTCACCGTCGGTCTGGCGCTCGTCGGCATCGTCTGCTTCGGATCGCTGGCGGGGTCGATGCTGCCCTTCGTGTTGAAGCGCGTGGGCTTCGACCCGGCGAGCGCGTCGGCGCCCTTCGTCGCGACGCTCGTGGACGTGACGGGCCTCGTGATCTATTTCTCGGTGGCATTGATCGTATTGCGCGGGACGCTGCTCTAGCGTGGCGTGTGTGACCGGACCCGCATGCGATCTGTCCTTTCGGTATGCGACTCGACCGAAAATTCCTCCTCATCGCCCCGACGCTCGTTTTGGCCCTGATCGGCGCGGGGATGTTCTACACCGCGTCGCGCCTCCGGCAGATCGTGGAGGCGAGCGACAACTGGCAGATGCGCAGCGACTTCGTCGCCGCCATCGAGCACGGCCAGCGGCACATCACGAACGAGAAGGCGGTCCAACTCGTTAGGCTCTCGCTCGATGCGGAGCAGCGCCGGACGAGCGCGATCGTGGCGACCAACGACCTGCTCCTGACCCTTGGCGGGATGACGCTCGTCTGCTTCGTGGTGCTCCTCTGGACGATCAAGGGCGTGCCGCGCACGCTGCCGTTGAGGGGCCCGGTGCTATTCAGGGTCTCTCCGTAAGCGGTGCCCGCGTTCCATCAAAAAGCGTGATCGCGGGGCATGAATGGAGAGCCGTTCGGTGGATGGCGCGCCATATTTATCACCATCTCCAGTCGCGCGCTATGAGCACAACACGCCTGTACTACACGGATTCCTACCTCACGAGTTTCGACGCACGCGTCGTCGACGTCGTCGACGAGGGCCGGCGCGTGTACCTCGACCGGACCACGTTCTACCCGACGTCGGGCGGACAGCCGAATGATCTGGGCATGTTGGGCGGCGCGAAGATCGCCGACGTCGTCGACGAGGGAGAGCGCATCGCGCATGTCGTGGAAACCCCTCTCCGAGACGCCCCGGAGCGCATCGCCGGTGAGATCGATTGGTCGCGTCGCTTCGACCACATGCAGCAGCACACCGGACAGCATCTGCTCTCGGCGATTCTCGAGGAGGCGTACGGCTATCACACCGTCAGCGTGCACTTCGGGAGCGACTACTCGTCGCTGGATCTCGACGTCGACTCGGTGAGCGCCGACCGGATCGTCGAGGCCGAAAGGCGCGCCAATCGCATCGCCGTCGAGAATCGGCCGGTTACGATCGTTTTCGAGGAGGCGTCGGCGGCGACCGGATTGCGGAAGGAGAGTCAACGTGAGGGCACGCTGCGCATCGTCTCGATCGCGGGGTTGGATCGCAGCGCGTGCGGCGGTACTCACGTTCGCTCGACCGGCGAGATTGGCGCGCTGCTGATTCGCAAAGTCGAACGCGTACGAAAGTCGGCGCGGCTCGAGTTCGTGTGCGGCATGCGCGCGGTACGCCGCGCGCGCGCGGACTTCGAGGCGCTGACGCGCATCGCCGGCTCCCTGTCGGCGTCGTTGGACGACGCGGCGGCGCTGGTCGGCGCGCAGCACGAGCAGCTCCGCGCGGCGGAGAACGAGCGACGGCGGCTCGACCGCGAGCTCGCGGGTTTTCGGGCACGCGCCCTCTACGACGCGGCGCCGGCGAACGCGCGCGGACGGCATGTCGTTAGGCACGACGGCGCGTCGATGGACGAGCTCCGCAATCTCGCGCAAGCGATGGTCGCGCTGCCGCACGCCGTGCTCGCCGGAACACTCGCCGATCCACCGTCGCTGCTGTTCGCGACCTCGGAAGACACCGGCATCGACGCCGGCCGCGCGCTTCGTGAGGCAGTCACGACACTCGGCGGCCGGGGCGGCGGCTCGCCCCGGATCGCCCAGGGCAGCGTCCCCGACGCGAGCCGCATCGCCGAAGCGGTCGCGAGCGTGCTCAGCGCCGTCGAGTGATCCCAGCCGTTCGGAACTCGTACGGGAACCCGCGCGTGCGTTGCCGGTATCACGACGCTCGCACCATAATTCAGGCTCCAACCGTACCATCGTCCTGTCACTCAACATAGGACCCGCATTGTGCATCGGATCACTCGATCCTCCGCGCGGGCGTATGGACGCGGTGCGGCGGCGGCGCTCATCGCCGCGGTCGTTGCCGCTCCCTTCCCCGCAGCGTCGGCGCAGAACGCCGCGACCCGCAGCGAGATTTCGATCCCATTCGAACATTATCAACTCGCGAATGGGCTCACCGTCATTCTGTCGCCGGATCACGCGACGCCGACGGTCGCGCTGGACATGCTGTATCACGTCGGCTCGAAGAACGAGGTTCCCGGGCGCACCGGCTTCGCGCACCTCTTCGAGCACGTGATGTTCACCGGCTCCGGCCACGTGCCGTACGGGCTTCACGACAAGCTCACCGAAGGCGTCGGCGGCTTCAACAACGGCTCGACGAACAACGACGTCACCAACTACTACGAGGTCGTGCCGTCCAATTATCTCCAGTCGGCCATCTGGCTCGAATCGGATCGCACCGGATTTCTGCTCGACGCGCTCGATCTCACCAAGCTGAACGCGCAGCGCGACGTCGTGAAGAACGAGCGCCGTCAGCGCATCGACAATCAGCCGTACGGACGCACCGGCGAGATCATATCAGCGGCGACGTACCCCAAGAGTCATCCGTACTCCTGGCCGGTGATCGGCAGCATGGCCGACCTTTCGGCGGCGTCGGTCGAGGACGTGAAGAATTTCTTCCGTGTGTACTACGCGCCTAACAACGCGACGCTCACGATCGCCGGCGACTTCGAGCCCGCCGAGGCGAAGGCCTGGGTCGCGAAGTACTTCGGCGACCTGCCGCGGGGCAAGGCGATCGTCCGGCCCCAGGTGAAGCTGGTGACGCTCGAGGCCGAGAAGCGCCTCACCTTCGAGGATCGCGTTCAGATCCCGCGACTCACGATCTCCTGGCCGACGGTCGGCGCGTCGAACGCGGACGATCACGTGCTCGACGTACTCGCCAACGTCCTCGCCGGCTCGCGCACGTCGCGACTGCAGAAGGAGCTCGTGTACGACCGTCAGTGGGCGGCGAGCATCGGCGCCGGTCAGGCCACGAGCGAGAATGCGGGCCTGTTCCAGGTCACGCTCACGCCGCGTCCGGGTCACTCGCTCACCGAGTTGGAGCTGGCGACGGATTCGATCATCGAGCGTCTCCAGAAGGATGGACCGACGGCCGAGGAGGTCGCGCGGGCGAAGGCCGGCATCGAGCTGGGCTTCGTGAGCGGGCTCGAATCGAATCTGAACAAGGCGGTCATTCTCGCGCAGGGCTCGGCGTTTCACGGTGATCCCGGCTACTATCGCAAGCAGTACAGTGACGCGGAGAGCGTGACGCCGGCCGAGGTGCAGCGCGTCGCCAGGCAGTATCTCACGAAGGGGCGCGTGGTGCTGTCCGTCGTCCCGTTAGGCAGGGCGCAGGACGCGTCGAAGGCCGCCGAGAGCGTGACCGTTACCGACGAGGAAGCCAAGTGATGAGCTTTTACTATACATTGCGGCGCGCCGTTGGCGGCGCGTCCCTTCTCGCCGCGTGCCTCGGCGGCACGATCGTGGCCCAGCAGCCGAAGCCGGCCGCGAAGCCGGCGCTCGACCGCACCGCGATTCCAGCCCCCGGCGCCGCGCCCGAGCTGCACGTCCCGACCTGGACGACGATGAAACTGGCCAACGGGGCGGAGCTCATCGTCTCGCCGCGCCACAACCTGCCGCTGGTGTCGTTCGCCATCAACTTCGTCGGCGGGAGCAACCAGTACGACCCCGCGACAAAGCCGGGCGTCGGCGAGTTCGCGGGAGCGATGCTCACCGAGGGAACGTCGACGAAGAGCGGCGACGACATCTCGAACGCGTTGCAGCTGCTGGGCACGGGCGTCCGCATCGGCGTCGGCGACGAGAGCGGCACCGTCAGCTTTCTCGCGACGACCGACAAGGTCGAGCGCGTGCTTCAGATCGTCGAGGACTTGCTCGTCAATCCGTCCTTCCCTAACGACGCGATCGAGCGCTATCGCGCGCGACGGCTCGTCGCGCTGACGCAAGCCAAGGATCGCACGGGATCGATCGCGGCGCGGGTTTTTCCGAAGGTGCTGTACACCGACGCGCATCCGTACGGGCGCGCCGTGACCGAGCAATCGGTGCGCGCGATCACCCGCGACGACATCGTGAGCTTCGCCAAAACGTATTTCACCCCCGGCCACGCGATCATCTCGGTCGTCGGTGACGTCGAGCCTGACGCGGTGCGGCAGATGGTGGAGAAGGTGCTCGCGCCGTGGAGCGCGGGCGGATCGATGCCGACCTTCGATTACCCGCCGGTTGCGACGCCCAAGGCGACGACGATCTATCTCGTCGACAAGCCGGGCGCGGCGCAGTCGAGCTTCGCGATCGGACTTCCCGGACCGGCGCGCAGCACCTCGGACTACTTTGCGCTCGAGGTGCTGAACACGATGCTCGGCGGCATGTTCCAGTCGCGGTTGAACGCGAACATCCGTGAGCAGAAGGGCTACAGCTACGGCGTCGGCTCGGCCTTCTCGTATGGCAAGGGCCCCGGTCCCTTCGAGGCCGGCGGCGACATCGTCACCGCGAAGTCGGACAGCGCCCTGATCGAGTTCATGAAGGAGCTGAAGGGGATTCGTGGCGAGCGCCCCGTGACCGACGACGAATTGAAGACGGCCGAGGACAATCTCGTGCAGGGTCTACCGCAGAACTTCTCGTCGGTGCGCGCGGTGAACAGCTCGATCAGTGATCTCTATCTCGAGCAGTTGCCGCTGGACTACTATCAGCACTATGCGCAAAGGGTGCGCGCGGTGACGAAGGAGGACGTGACCCGCGTCGCGAACAAGTACATCGACGTCGATCATCTCGCGATCGTCATCGTCGGTGATCGCAAGGTGATCGAGCAGCCGCTCAAAGCGACGGGCATCGCGCCCGTGGTGCTGCTGGACGTGAATGGGGATCCGGTAGCGGTGCCGTAGCCGGGTAGAGGGTAGAGGGTAGAGGGTAGAGGGTAGAGGGTAGAGGGTAGAGGGTTGAGGGTAGAGGGTAGAGGGTAGAGGGTAGAGGGTAGAGGGTTGAGCGTTGAGCGCTGAGCGCTCTCCACCCTCCACTCTCCACTCTCTACCCTCCACTCTCTACCCTCCACTCTCCACTCTCCACTCTCTACCCTCCACTCTCTACCCTCCACTCTCCACTCTCCACTCTCTACCCTCCACTCTCTACCCTCCACTCTCTACCCTCGACCGTCTACTCATTTCACGTCGATCTTCTTCGCCTTCGACAGCTGCTGCTTGGGCTTCGTGAGTGACACTTCGAGCACGCCGTCCTTGAAGCTCGCGTTGGCCGCGCTCGCGTCGATGCCTTCCGGGAGGGGGATCGCGCGATAGAAACTTCCATAGCTTCGCTCGCTGCGATAGTAACCCTCGCCCTTGTCCTCGAGGTCGCTGCGACGCTCGCCGCGAATGATGAGCGTTTCGTCCTCGATCTCGACGTCGACGTTGTCGCGCGTGAGTCCGGGCAGATCCGCGCGGACGATGATGTTGTTGCCGCGCTCGAAGACCTCGACCTGCGGCGCCCACAGATTTCGCGTCGAGAACGGTTGAGGCGCCGACTGCGTGCGGCGTTGCAGTCCGACGCGATCGAGCTGTTCCGGCGACGAACCGAAGTTCGAGAACAGCCGATCCATGTCCTCCATCATGCGGCGCACCAGGGAGAATGGACTGGCGCCGGCCAGCGCATAGAACGGGAGCAGACCGCCGCGCTGCCGATCGATGTCCCCGCGTGGCGACGAGCTCGGGCGAGCGGTGCCGCTCTCGCGAGAGGTCTCGAGGTTGCGCGGCTGGTCGCCGCGGGTCGTGCTCGAGCCGTTGGTGCTGCTCTTCGCGTTCCGATTGTTCGTGCGTTCCTCGTTTCGTTCCGGGCCCCGTGTTGCCATGTTGCGCTCTCCTACCAAGCCGTACTGGTTGCATCCTGTCGCCGCGCAGCCGAATCGCGAGCGCCGGCGAGCTCACTGTTTGGTGAACGCTCGTCGCGGCAAGTGAAGTGCCAGCTTTGGATCCTTCACGGAGTTTCGGGAAACTGGATCGGGTTGGAAAAGAATGCTCCGCTTTTCGTCCGGCAGTGTCCGGCCGTTGTCTGGCTTTGTCCGTGTTCAAATAATTGCTACTTGTTGAACTCTGAATCGTGATGATGCGAGATGCATAGCTTCGCCCGACATCGCGAAGTTCCGCGAAGATCACAGATTTGGACGGCGCCATTGTGCGTCGTTCGAGTCCCACCTACATTGAGTCCGCACTAGTCGGGCGAGGCGCTGTCGTCACCCGACGCTTCCAATCGAGTCGATGAAACAGTTCACGAACAAGCCGACAATCGTCGCCGTGTGCGTCAGCGCTGCTGGAATGCGCGCGCGCCATGGATTCGTGCACTGATCGATCGACCCGTTTGCCTGAGCTCGTGAGGAGAGGGGCGGCACCGATCTCGGTGCCGCCCCTCTCACTTTCTTCACGGACGAAGAGCACCACATATGTCATCCGAATTCAGCGAAGCACTCGACGGAACTGCGTCGGCGCCCGCGCCCCGCCCTCTGTCGCCGCCGATCGAAGGTTTCTGGTCGGGCGTGCGCGAGGCGCTGCGCGGGTCGCGTCGCGATTACACGCAGGGTCCAATCGGCCGGGCGATACTCGTGCTCGCCGTGCCGATGGTCCTCGAGATGGTGATGGAAAGTGTGTTCGCCGTGTGCGACGTGTTTTTCGTCTCGCGCCTTGGCGCGGATGCGGTCGCGACGGTCGGACTCACCGAATCGATGCTGACGATCATCTATTCGCTCGCGATGGGACTCGCCATCGGCGCGACGGCGATGGTCGCGCGACGCACGGGTGAGCGCGACCCGGACGGGGCCGCGCGCACGGCGGTTCAAGCGATCATCCTCGGCGCGCTGGTCGCGTTGACCCTCGGCGTGGCGGGCGGCATCACCGCGCCGCAGCTGCTCCGCGTGATGGGCGCGTCGCCGCGCGTCCTCGACGTGGGCACGACGTACGCGCGTATCATGTACGGCGGCAACGCGACGATCGTGTTGCTCTTCCTCGTGAACGCGATCTTCCGCGGCGCCGGCGACGCGGCGATCGCGATGCGCGTGCTCTGGCTCGCGAACGCGATCAACATCGCGTTAGGCCCCTGTCTCATCTTCGGGCTCGGCCCCTTCCCCGCGCTTGGCGTCAAGGGCGCGGCGATCGCGACGAACATCGGGCGTGGGACGGGCGCGCTGTTCGCGTTGAGTCGCCTCCTCCGCGGCAACGGCGCGCGCATCTCGATCCGGCGGCGCCATCTCCGCTTCGAGCCCGGCCTCATGCTGCGCATGCTGCGGTTGTCGGCGAGCGGTACGTTGCAGACGATCATCGGGACCGCGAGCTGGATTGGGTTGATTCGCATTCTCTCAACGTTCGGGAGCGGCGTGCTCGCCGGCTACACGATCGGCATCCGCGTGATCATCTTCGCGCTCCTGCCGTCGTGGGGGCTGGCGAACGCGGGGGCAACGATGGTCGGGCAGGCGCTCGGCGCGCGGAAGCCCGAGCGTGCCGAGCAGGCGGTGTGGATCGCCGGCTTCTACAACATGTGCTTCCTCGGGTCGGTGGGGGTACTGTTCGTGCTCCTGGCACACCCCATCGCCAGCATCTTCACGACCGATCCGTCGGTGGTGCCTAACGCGGTGGACGCGCTCCGCATCATCGCGTTCGGGTTCCTGTTCTACGCGTACGGCATGGTGTTGGCCGCGGCCTTCAATGGCGCCGGTGACACGATGACCCCGACGATCCTGAACGTCGTCGTGTTCTGGTTGTGGGAGATTCCGCTTGGTTTCCTTCTCGCGAAGACCCTGGGGTTTGGCCCGCGCGGCGTCTATTACGCGGTGACGGTGGCGTTCTCGACACTCGCGTTGCTCAGTGCCGTGCTGTTCAAGCGCGGAAGGTGGAAATCCAGGAGCGTTTAGCCTCTTGCGAAGCGTCATCACGGACGAACACAGACACAGCGCGGACGACCACAGACAAAGTCGATGTCCGTGCTAGTTCGTGCCGTGTTCGTGTCCATCCGTGATAACGCTTTTGGCCAGCCGGCTACGGAGACTTCGTTGCGCCACTAGCCCCCGAACCGGCTCCTGCCCCCCTAGCAGCACTGCTATCCGTCTGCCCCGGGACGTTGACGTTGATCGTCGACGTTGTGCTCCGGGTGAGCCGGCCCCCGAACACGAACCAGCCAATCACCAGCAGCAGAATGACCACGACGATCGCCCAGACTGCGCCGGATCCGCCGCTCCGCGTCTCGCCGGTCGAGGGGGTTTGCTGAATGTTGACGTCCGCCATGTTGTCTCCTTGGGTTCGATTTCCGTTCGCTCGAGTCCGCCGATCGATTTGGTAGGCCCGTTTCTGTTGCTGGCCTCGTGCCACCGTCTCCGTAACCGACCTGTTCCGCCACTAGCCGTGCTCGCTGTCGTCGTGCAGCCTTATGCCGACCAGTATTCCACCTTCGGAGAAGCCAATGCGCCCGTTCGTCGCTACGCTCACCGCACTCGTTGCGCTCGTCCCGGGACTTGCGCGCTCGCAAGAGACGCCAACGGAGCGCGATGCCGCGCGTTCCGTCGTGCACCAGCTCGACAGCCTCGAGCGATCGCTCAACGTCGCCTCCATGGTCGCGCGCCTAACCGGTCCGAACGCGCCCCGCGACGCCGTCGCCGCACGCGCGAAGGAGCTCATGGACAAGGAGCTTCTTGCCCTCGGCGACGACATCACGCGCCATCCCGAGATCGGCTTCGAGGAGACGCGATCGGTGGGGCTGCTCGTGGACTACCTGCGCAAGCACGATTTCGACGTCAAGATGGGTGTCGGCGACCTCAAGACGGCGTTCGTCGCGCGCTACACGAAGTCGTCCGGCTCTCCCAATCTCGGCATCATAACCGAGTACGATGCCTTACGCGGCACGAAAGGCGCGTTCCACGGCGACCAGCACTCGACACAAGGCCCGATCGGCATCGCCGCCGCGGTCGCCGTGGCAGAGTATCTCGCGCGAACGAAGACGCCGGGGACGGTGGTTGTCTTTGGCACGCCGGGCGAAGAGATGATGCCGCCCAACGCGAAGACCGTGATGTACGACGCGGGCGTGTTCAACGGGATGGACGTGCTCGTGCGCAGCCATTCGACGAGCGTGACGACGCGCCCGGCGCCGGGTTTCGGCACCTGCTGCATGAACATCGACGGCGTGAAGTACACCTTCTTCGGCGCGCCGGCGCATCAACTGACCGCATGGAATGGACGGAACGCGCTCGAGGCGGTGATCCACCTCTTCAACAACATCGACGCGATCCGCTCGAATCTGCGTCCCGAGGCGCGCATTCAGGGCGTGATCACCGAAGGCGGCGCGGCGCCTAACGTAGTGCCGGACAAGACGGCCGCCGACTTCTACATTCGCTATCCGGACGAGGTGTATCTCGCGCAGGAGACGGAGATGGTCGACAACGCGGCGCGCGCCGCGGCGCTGGCGACGGGCACGCAGGTCAAGATCGATCACTATGGGCAAAACCGCGACGGCGTCGGCGTCGCGACGCTCGACGAGCTGGCGTTCGCGTACATGAAGAAGTTCGGCGCGACCGGCGTGCTTCCGGAGCCCGGGAAGCCGATGGGTTACGAGGAGACGGGCAGCGTGTCGAGCAAGATTCCCGGCGTCGGCTTCAGCGCGAAATCCTCGAACGCGCCGAACCACACGTACGAGATGGAGGCGGACGCGCTCACCGAGGTCGGCCACTCGGGCTTCGTCGTCGACGCGCAGGCGATGGCGTCACTGCTCTTCGACTTCGCGACGCATCCGGAGTACCGGGCCGCGGTCAAGCGCGAGTTCGATACGATCGAGGGCTTGCATAACGAGTACCTCGAGGCGCTCAGGCGCGTGTACGTCGTGCCGAAGGTCGTGGGAATCCGGTAGCAATAGACCACTCCCCACTGAGAGACCACCCACTTCTCAACTGACGGCTTTCGCCGTCATGAACCGATAGCCATCAGTTCGGAAGTGGGGAGTATCGAGGTGCGGAGTGTCAACCGCACATGGCTGAGACACGGACTTCCCTCCGAAGGACCATTGGTCCCATGCAGGCCACCGCGATGGTCGTCGGCACGATCATCGGCGCGTCGATCTTCGTGCAGCCGTCGACCGTTACGAGCGCGGTGCCGTCGGTCGTCGGCATCGTCGCCGTGTGGATCGTCGCGGGCTTGCTCACGTTAGGCGGCTCACTCATCGCCGCCGAGCTGGCGTCGGCGTTTCCAGTCACGGGCGGCGTCTACCTGTACCTCGCGCGTGCCTTTTCTCCCGGGCTC
>DATBHD010000018.1:0-1831 GCA_036557635.1 Gemmatimonadaceae bacterium | reverse complement strand
GCTGAGCCGCCAACCAGCGAACGCCGGGGTGCGCGACGCCCATAAGGGCGCCACCGACGACGCGGTGGAACGGCGCAGCGGCACGTGGTACGGGTGTGCCGTAACAAAGTTCGTCGCGCTCGTCGCGCGAAGAGCCGAGTGTGCAGAGGAGCGATCCGGAAGATTCGTTCAAATCCGTGAAATCCGTACCCCCAGTCGCTTCGCCCTTTTTCGTCTGGCCCCACATCGTGGCCCGCCGGTTCCCGGAATCCCGCGAAGATCCCGAATTTGGAATGAGGACCTCGGCGACAAGTGACTCCTAGTCATCCCGTCCGAGAGCCCCCATGCCTAACGAATCGTGTCAGCCTGCGCAGCTCTACCACGGGATCGGCGAGGTACATCGGCCGAGGACGTACTCCGTAGTAACGCTACTGGCCATGCATCTCCTCGCTGCCGCGGACGCGGCCGATCACGACAGTGACGTTGTCGCTCCCACCGCGCGACAGCGCGAGGTCGATGAGCTCACGACAGCTTCGCTCGGCGGACTTGCACGACGCGAGCTGCGACTTGATCTCGTCGTCGCTCACGTGATTCGTTAGGCCGTCGGTGCAGAGCAGGATCACGCCGCGTCTCGTCACGTCGGTGACGAGGACGTCGGGCACCACCTCCTGACTGCCGATCGCGCTCCAGAGCACGTGCTTCAGGTGCGAGGCTTCGGCGCCGGCTTGGGAGAGAGCGCCCGCCTGCACCATCATCTGTGCGAAGGTCTGGTCCGTCGTTAGGCGCTCCAGGGCGCCGTCGCGATAGCGATAGGCACGGCTGTCGCCGACGTGAATGACGAACGCACGTGGCCAGAACGACGCGAACATCGTCAGGGTCGAGGCGGCGGTCCCGCCCTCGCCGTCGGGCGCGGTGAGCAGCGCGCGGTGCGCGCTCGCGACCGCGTCGCGGAGCGTGTTGATCGCCTCGTTCTCGTGTGTGACAGCCATCTGCGAGCAGAGCTCGCTGGCGTGGAGGAGATGCTGCGCCACCGTCGCAACGACCTTCGCGCTGCCCTCGGCGGCGCCGGCAAGACCGCCCACGCCATCGGCGACGAGCAGGAGAAATCCGCGCGTCTCGCTCTCCTGCGGGCCGATGTCTCCGCCGAGGCTCGTCGCGTGGACGCGAAGCGTGCGGTGCAGGCTCGCGACGAGAAAGTGATCCGCGTTCGTCTTGCGCACGAGTCCCGGATGCGTGAGGCCGAACGCGTCGATCTCGGCAAGCTTCGGGCGCTGGAGCGTGATGTCTTCGTGAGTCGTGGCGTTCATGGGAAAACCGTCCTCCCGCCGACTGTAGTCTGAACGATCGCGATGTCCTTGATCTTCTCGACAGGTACGGTGTGTGGATCGTCGGCGAGGACGACAAAGTCGGCCAGCTTGCCCTCGGCGATCGATCCCTTGAGCGTTTACTCATGCGAGGCGTACGCACCGTTCACCGTGTTGACCCGGATCGCCTCGTCGACGCTGATGCGCTGGTTCGCGCCCCACGTCTTGCCGTCCCAGCCGGTCCGCGTCACCATCCCCTGAATACCCATCAATGGCGCGAAGGGGCCCGGGCTGAAATCGGAGCCCGCCGCCGCGGGAACGCCGGCGTCGAGCAGCGTCCGATACGCCATGCAGCGCCTCATCAGCTCCTCGCCATAGAAGATGAACTTATCAGAGTTATAATAGGCGTACGTCGTGAACATCGCCGGCACGGCGCCGACCGCCTTGATGCGCCGCACGAGATCGTCGTTGATGAGGGTGCAGTGGGTAATCTTGGGGCGCGCGTCGGCGCGCGGGAAGCGTGACTGCGCGCGCTCGAAGGCGGTGAG
>DATBHD010000017.1:0-18800 GCA_036557635.1 Gemmatimonadaceae bacterium | reverse complement strand
CGCGGCACGAAGGACAAGACCGGCGTCGCGCCGTACGTCGAATGGAGCGTCGCGCTGTATCTGGCGCTTGCGCGCTCGGACACGACAGCCGCGCTGGCGGTGTGCGACGCAGCCAACCCGGCATCGGTCGCGCTGCGCTTTCTCGAGGGTCTGGACTGTGGCCGGCTGCTCGTCGCAAGAGGACGATACGCCGAAGCGGAGCGCGTGATGCAGCCGACCACCTCGAACCTTGGCCCGATCGACCACATCCTGCGAAAGCGCGAGTGGGGAATCGCGGCGGATCTCGCCGGCGACCATGCGGCTGCGCGGGAAGGCTTTGCCTACGTGAAGGCGGCGTGGCGCAACCCGGACGCGCGTCTGGCGGAGCTGGTCGCGATGCGCTGAGCGGGCCGCGGCTCGTTAGGCACGCCGGTGATCCGATGGAGCCGGACATCGATCCCGACGGGACAGGGTGCTCCACGCCCGCGGTTCGGCGGTATCCGATGGGCTCGCTACGGCACGGCCGCGATTGCCCGCACTGTCAGATTACGAGGGGTGTTCACTTCTCGATCGGGCGGAGGATGTCATGCGCATCGGCATCGTTGGCGCGGGGATGATCGGCTCGACTCTGGCGAAGCTGTGGGTCGACGCGGGACACGAAGTGAAGGTCGCTTCGCGACATCCTGACGAACTGGAGTCGCTCGTTAGGCGACTGGGCGAACGGGCGTCGGCGGGGACGCCGGCCGAAGCGGCGGCGTTCGGCGACGTCGTGATGCTCACGGTGCCTCTCGACGCGATGCCCGGCCTCGCGAAAGACCTCGCCCCCGCTCTGGCAGGAAAAGTGGTGCTCGACACCTCGAACGCCTACCAGCAGCGCGATGGCCACCTCGCGGTCGAGGCGACGCGTGACACGGGCGGCTCGGCCGGCTGGACAGCCCGACTCTTTCCGCGCAGCCGCTGGGTGAAGGCGTTCAATACGGTCTATTACAAGACGCTGCGGAAGGAAGCGCACCGAAAGGGCGATTTGGTCGGAATCCCCCTCGCGAGCAATGATCCCGATGCGCTCGACACCGCCTCCAGGTTGGTGCGCGATGCGGGATTCGATCCGGTGGTCGTCGGGGAGCTGGCGCGGGGCAAGGAGTTCGAGCCGGGGGCGCGGGTCTACAATACGGGAATGAGCGGGCCTGAGCTGCGCGCATCGCTCTGATCCGCGCCGTTGGAAGTACTTGCGCCCCGCTCAGGTCGAACGTTACGCTAACCCGAGCGTAACCGGAGACCATGCCGCCGTGTTGAGGCTTCGCACATTCGGCGGATTGTCGATCGAACAGTCCGACGGCGCATCGACGTCGACCGCCGCGACCTCCGCGCGGCGGCGGCTGGCGTTGCTGGCCGTACTCGCCGTCAACGCGCCCCGCGGTGTGCCCCGCGACAAGCTCCTTGCTCTCTTCTGGCCGGAGAGCGACAGCGACCGCGCGCGCCACGCGCTGGACCAAACGCTCTACTCCCTCAAGAAGGACCTCGGCGCGGAGGGGCTCGTACTCGGCCGAGAGGAGCCGGCGCTCAATCCGGCCGCGATCACGAGCGACGTCGAGGAATTTCAGGCGGCGCTCGCCCGGGGCGACCGCGCCGCCGCCGTCGAGGTGTACAAGGGGCCGTTTCTCGACGGCGTGTTCGTCAGCGGCGCGCCCGGATTCGAGCGCTGGGTCGATGACGAGCGCGCCCGCCTAACGCGGGAAGTGGAGTTCGCGCTCGAGTCGCTCGCGACCGAAGCGTCCGGGAAGGGCGATCACTCCGGTTCCGTGCAGCGCTGGCAACGTCTCGCGGCCATGGAGCCGCGCAAGACGCGCGTCGTGCTCTCGCTCATGTCGGAGCTCGCCGCGACGGGCGACCGCGCCGCGGCGCTGCGTCACGCCGACATCTATCACACGCTCGTTCGCGACGATCTCGACGCCGAGCCGAATCCCGCTGTCGCCGCGCTCGCCGACAAGCTTCGCAAAGATCCCGGGAAGACCGAAGCGATGGGTCGTCCGAGCGATCCGCCGGCCGCGAGCGCCACGAGCGCGCCCGCCGCGCCGGCAGCTCAGGCCCGCATTTCGGCTCCGCTGCCATCGCCCGCGCCAATCCCGCAGGCGACTCCGACGCCGATGCCGCGCCGCTCGACTCCGTACCGGCTCGTCGCCGAAACAGCGCGACCGTATAAGCTGGCGGGCATCGTCGCGGGAATGATCGTCTTACTCGTGCTCACGATGGCGTGGATGTTTGCCAGCCGCGGCCGCGACGCGGAGCGTGGCTGGATCCTCGCCGCCGATATCGACAATCGCACGCGCGACTCGATCTTCGACCGCGCGCTCGACGCCGCCCTCGCCGCCGGGTTGCAGCAATCGGCGTACGTGAGCGTGTTCCCCCGCGCGAGCGTTGAGCAAACGCTCATTCGCATGGGCCGCTCCCCGACCGCGGTCGCTGGGATGCGCCTCGACGAAGCCACGGCACGCGAGGTCGCGCAGCGCGAGGGGATCAACTCGGTTGTCATTGTCGCCATCGATCGCGTCGACAGCAGTTACATGCTCTCGGCGCGCATCGTCGACGCCGCGACGGGCGCGACCCGCGCCGCGGAGACCCACGTCGCGAAGGGGCGCGCGCAGATCATTGCCGGCTTGGACGATCTCGTGCGTCGCTTGCGGCGCGACATCGGCGAATCCGCGGGTGCGATCGCGAAGCACGACCTTCCCCTCCCGCAGGCTACGACCGGCTCGCTCGAGGCCCTGCGCAAATACGCGGACGGCCTCGCGGCGTGGAGATCAGGCCACCGCAAGGAGGCGGTCGAGCTCTACGAGGAAGCGGTCGCCATCGATTCCGATTTCGCTCTGGCGCACGCCGACCTTGGCGCAGCGTACTACTGGAGCAACGACCGCCCGAATGGCGACAAGCATTTCGAACACGCGCTCCGCCAGCTCGACCGGCTCACCGACCGCGAGCGCCTAACGGTTCGCGCGGCGGTCGAGAGCTGGCGGGGGAATCGAGAGCGGGCGATCGAGCTCCGCCGCGCTCTGCTCGCGGTGTATCCCGGCGACCGCCTCGCGTGGGGAAGGATCGGTTACGACTACATGCGCCTCGGTCGCCCGCAGGAGGCGATCGCGGCGCTCCGGAACCAGCTCACGCGCGATTCGAGCAGCGCATCCGACTACATCAACCTTGCCACCGCGTACAAGCAGCTCGCGGCGTACGACTCCGCGATTCGCAACTACAAGCGCGCCTTCAAACTGCAGCCGAACATGTTCCGCCTCGACAACCTGAACCACGAGTATGGCGAGACGCTCGTGAGTGCGGGGAAGCTCGACGAGGCGCGCGCCGCTCACGATTCGATGCTCGTCGGCGGCGGTCCCGATCAGCAGGCGCGGGGCAATCGCTCGTTAGGCCTCCTCGCGATGGTCCAGGGACACTACGGCGAGGCGATCGATCGCTTTCGCCAGGCGACGATGCTCAGCCAGACGCCCAAACACGAGCTGACCGAGGCCCGCAATCGACTCTTCCTCGCGTCCGTCGAGCAGGAGAAGGGATGGCGCGATTCGGCGAGCACGCAGATTCGCGCCGCGTACGACCTGTTCAGGAAAGCCTACTTCGAGCCAAAGTTTCTGATGTACCTCGGCAAGGCGCTCGTACGCGACGGGCAACTTCCGCTGGCAGTGGAAGTACTCGACACCCTGCGGCGGCGGGCCCGCCCCGACAATCCGTTCGACCGCTCGAATGTGCAGGTCCTGAGCGGAGAGGTCTCGCTCGCGCAGGGGCACGCCGACAGCGCCGTTCGCGTGATCCGGTTGGCCTATGCCAACGACTCGTCGGAGTACATCAGAGAATCCCTCGCGCGCGCCCTCGCGCAGAGCGGCGATCTCCGGAACGCCGCGCAGATGTACGAGGCGCTCGCGGGGGCGACGGCCGAGTGGTACGGTGACGAGGCCGAGCAGTATGGACTCATCGCGCCCTTGAACGCCGCCGAGACGTACGAGCGCATCGGCGACCAGGCGCGTGTGCGGAGCTTGTACGAACGGTTCCTCTCGCAATGGCAATCGGCTGACACCGATCTGGTGTCGATCCGTAAAGCCCGCGAGGGACTGAGTAAGTTGCGCACCTTCCAGCTTCATCCCGAGAACCGGCGCTGACACTGCGGCTCGCCACGGTGCGTCACGCGTCGGCGCGAACCCACGGCCCGATCGGCGTGTCTCACCTCTCATGATCGACTCCTTCCTGCAAGATCTCACGTACGCGCTTCGCGGCCTCCGCGCGAGACCCGCCTTCACCACCGCCATCATCCTGACGCTCGCGCTCGGGATCGGCGCCAACGCGGCGATGTTCTCGCTCGTCGATCGGATGCTCTTCCGTCCGCCGCCGCTGATGAAGGATCCCGCGTCCGCCCACCGCGTCTATGGCTTCGAGACGTACCGCGGAAAGGAACGCGTTTCCTTCGGCGGCCAATACGCGCGCTACGTCGACCTGACGAAGTGGACGAAGTCCTTCGAGCGCACGGCCGGCTTTGCCGAACGAGACCTCGCCGTGGGCATCGGGGACGCCGCGCGTGAGATGCGCATCGGCATCGTGAGCGCGAGTTTCTTCAGCTTCTTCGACGCGCCACCCGCGCTCGGCCGCTACTTCCTCGAGAGTGAGGACACGCCGCCGGAGGGAGCGCGTGTTGCCGTCGCGAGCTATGCGCGCTGGCAGACCGAATACGGCGGCCGGAAGGACATCATCGGCACGAAGGTGCAAATCGGGCCGGACCTCTACGAGATCATCGGCGTGTCGGCGGCGGGCCTCGTTGGGCTGTGGCCGAGCCAGCCGCCGGCGTACTTCATACCGATCACTGCCTACGGCGCAACGATGGCCCGTGGTGGGTTCCTCAAGAAGGACGAGAGCTGGTGGACCACATACCACTGGGGCTGGATGCAGATGATGGCTCGCACCAAGGCCGGTGTGAGCGACACGCAGGCGAATGCCGACCTCACCCAAGCCTTCATTCAGAGTCTCGACGCCGAGCGCGCGACGTCGCCGCGGAACCCACCAACGCAGACGCTGCGTCCTCGCGCGCAAATCGGCTCCATTCTGAGTGAGCGCGGACCGAACGCCTCCGGTTTCGCGAAGGTCGCCGCCTGGCTCGGCGGGGTCGCGGCGGTGGTTCTCCTCATCGCGTGCGCGAACGTCGCCAATCTTTTGCTCGCGCGTGCCCTCCGCCGCCGCCGCGAGATCGCGGTGCGGCTCGCGTTAGGCGCGAGCCGCGGCCGGCTGCTTTCGCAGCTGCTCACCGAAAGCGTGCTCCTCGCGCTGCTGGGAGGCGTCGCCGGCGTGTTTGTCGCGCAGTGGAGTAACATCGGGCTCCGCTCGGCCTTCTTGCCGAACAGCGCGTCGGCGCCCGTCCTCCGCGATCAACGGACGATCCTCTTTGCCGGCGTCGCGGCGATTCTCGCGGGACTGCTCACCGGTCTCGCGCCGATTGTCCAGGCGAGCCGCGCGGACCTGACGGGCGATCTCAAGTCCGGCGCGCGCGAGGGGATGTACCAGCGCTCGCGGCTCCGCGCCGGGCTGTTGCTCATGCAAGGCGCCCTCTCTGTCCTGCTGCTCGTCGGCGCGGGGCTGTTCGTACGCAGCCTGAACAACGTCCGCAACATCCGCCTCGGCTTCGACGCGGATCCGGTGCTCGTCATCGACCTCAACATGCGCGGCGTCCAGCTCGATAGCGCGCAGGAGGTCGATCTGCGCCGTCGTTTGATGGAGCGCGCGCAAGCGACGCCTAACGTCCAAAGCGTGACGCTGCAGATCGGGATCCCCTTCTGGAGCACCTGGAGCATGGGCCTCTACGTCTCGGGGATCGATACCGTCGCGCGATTGGGCCGCTTCGATCTCAGCGCCGTCTCCCCGGACTACTTCACGACGATGGGGACTCGCATTCTGCGTGGGCGCGGCATCCTTCCGACGGACCTCGAGCACTCGCCCCTGGTGATGGTGGTGAGCCAGGCGATGGCGAAGACGCTCTGGCCTAACGAGGACGCGATCGGCAAGTGCGTACGCATGAGCGCTGATACGAATCCGTGTCGTGCCGTTGTCGGCATCGCCGAGGACATCAAGTCGTCCCAGCTGAGCAAAGAGCCGGACATGTACTACTATCTGCCGGCGACGCAGTTCAATCCCAATCAGACGGGACTCTTCGTTCGCGTGCGCGGGGACGCGGCGGAATACGCCGACGCCGTGCGACGCGCGCTGCAGAAGGAGATGCCCGGCGCGTCCTATATCACCACGACACCGCTCTCGCAGATCCTCGGCGAGCAGACGCGCTCGTGGCGGCTGGGCGCGTCGATGTTCACGGCGTTCGGGCTCCTGGCACTCCTGCTCGCCGCGATCGGCTTGTACAGCGTGATCGCGTACAACGTGGCGCAGCGGACGCACGAGCTCGGGGTCCGCATGGCGTTAGGCGCGCAGGCCGCCGACGTGATCCGCCTGGTCGTACGCGAAGGGATGGGCTTCGGGATCGCCGGCGTGGTGATCGGCGGCGGGATCGCGCTCGGCGTCGGCCGCTGGCTGGCGCCACTGTTGTTCGACGTGTCGCCTCGCGATCCTCTGGTCTTCGTGGTGGTGGCGCTCACGCTGCTGCTGGTCGCGCTGGCCGCGAGCTGGCTGCCGGCGCGCCGCGCGTCTCGCGTCGAGCCGACGAAGGCGCTCCGGTACGAATAGCGGCTAGCCTGGGAAACAGCGTTATCACGGACGAGCACGGACACGGCGCGAACCAACACGGGCAAGAGGTTGTCCGTGTTCGTCCGTGGCGTGTCCGTGTGCGTCCGTGCTCACGCTTTGGCCTTCTCCGTCTGATTTTCATAACTGTTTCCCTGCCGAGTGGGCTCGCCGGCGCGCAACGGCAAGCACTTCGCGCCGGGCTCGTCATCACGCACTCGACGAGCATAACGCCTAACGTCTATCGCCTGCGCGCTCCGGCGTCGCTCGACTCGCCGCTCGTCGTCGTCCGCGGCGACGACGTCACGGTCGATCTGCGCGGCGTCACGCTGCGCGGCACCGCCGAGGCGGCCGCGCCCGACGAGTCGCGCGGCGTCGCGATCCTCGTCGACGGCGGCCGCAACGTCACGATCCGCGGCGGCCGAATCCTCGGGTACCAGGTCGCCATCCGGGCGCGCGGGACGCGGCACCTCGTCCTCATCGACAACGATCTGTCCCACAACTGGCGCCCGCGGCTCTACAGCGTCCTCGAGCACGAAAGTCTCGTCGATTGGCTGTCGTTCCACCATAACGAACAGAACGAGTGGCTGCGATTCGGCGCGGCGATGTATCTCGAGGGCGTGCGTGGCGGTGAGATCCGCGACAACATCGTGTCCCAGGGGATGAACGCGCTCCTCAT
Source organism: Gemmatimonadaceae bacterium (assembly GCA_036557635.1). Lineage (GTDB taxonomy): Bacteria > Gemmatimonadota > Gemmatimonadetes > Gemmatimonadales > Gemmatimonadaceae > AG2. The sequence goes on along the minus strand of DATBHD010000017.1, from coordinate 11,431 downwards.
GACGCGGAGCGACTCGATGCTCGTGTGGAACAACGACTTCTCATTCAACTCCGGCCTCGGCGTCGGCCTCTATCGCTCGAGCGACAACCGCATCATGCACAATCGGATCGACTACGATGTGCGCGGCCACAGCGAGGGCTACTACCATCGCGGCCAGGACTCGGCGGGAATTCTCGTGTACGAGCAGAGTTGCCGGAACGTGATCGCGTACAACTCGGTCACTCACGGCGGCGACGGACTCTTTCTCTGGGCCGGACAGTCGACGATGGATACGGGGGAAGGCGGCGCGAACGACAACGTCGTCTACCAGAACGATTTCAGTTTTGCTCCCGCGAACGGCATCGAGGCGACTTTTAGTCGCAACGTGTTCGCACGCAATCGGGTCGTCGGGAGCGACTACGGCGTGTGGGGCGGCTACAGTTTCGATTCGTGGATCGTCGACAACACACTGTTGTACAACCGAACGGGCATCGCGATCGAGCACGGGCAGGGGAATCGCATTGTTGCAAACACACTAACCGGCGACACGACGGGGGTGCGGCTCTGGGCCGACTCGATCGAGCCGTCGGATTGGGGCTACCCGAAGCACCGGGACACGCGCAGCCGGGACAACGTCATCGACGGCAACCGCTTCGCGCGGAATCGCGTCGGCGTGCGCGCGTCCAATTCGGGAATGCTCACCATGCGCGGCAATCGGTTCGCGGAGACGGACACGGAAGTGGTATCGAGCAGCACGACGGTCGTGCGGGGCGACTCCGGAGCAGCGATGCCTGACGAGCTGCGGCGGCGCTTGCCCGCGCGGCTGCCTAACGGGCACGAGACCAGATCACCGGTCGCCGCGCTGCCGCGCGCCGCGATCATCGTCGACGAGTGGGGCCCGTACGACTGGCGCACGCCGAAACTGTGGCCGGTCGACAGCGTGCGTGCGGTGCCGCCGCGGCTCGCCGTTCTCGGCCCTCGCGGATGGTGGACGGTGCAAGGCACCCGCAACGTGAGCGCGCTCTCCAAGCGCGCCGGCCGGGTCACCGCGGTCGGCATGACGGATACGATCACGGTGACGCCGCGTGCCGGATCGTTCGGCGACTGGGCGGTGACGCTGGCGTTCCGGCGAGCACCCGAGGCGCCCCCCGATGTGGTCTCTTACGATCGATTCGAGCCGGCTATCGATTGGACGGAGCGCGTCTTTGCCTGGTCCGATTCGACGGATCCGCGCACGCGCCCCGATGCGTTCGCCGCACTGGTTCGCGGCACGCCGCTCCTCGAGCGGCACGTACCGCGGCTGGATCTCATGTGGTACCGACCCACCGTTCCGGGCATTCCGTCCACGCAGTGGGCTCTCGCCGCTACGGGCACCGCCGACCTCCCAGCCGGGGCCTACACGTTGCAAACGATCAGCGACGACGCCATTCGTGTCTGGGTCGACGATGCGCTGGTCATCGACGACTGGACGCCGCACGAGTCGCGCGTCGACGTCGCGCCGCTCGGCGGCGGGCATCACCAGCTCCGCGTGCAGTACCTCCAAGTCGACGGTTGGGTCGAGCAGCGCCTCGAGATCCTGCGCGGACCTCCGCCAATGTCCGGTGGCTCCCCCGGGCCGCATTAGCGTATTATCATCCCTGCCGTGTCTTTCCAAGTGGTACGGCGTCGCGAGTTCCGCTGGTCTTGTATCGTGGCGACAAATGAGCTCGGCTCGGCTTCGTGGGAGCAAGGCTGCCCGACGGTGCGCCCCGGGAGGACCGCCGGCGTCGTCATGGCTCGCAGGCTGGATCTTGCCATTCCTGTAATGAATGTGTCTTGACGCTCCGAGACGCGTCCGTCGTTGCTAGCTTTCCAGCATGAGATCTCACTCCATAGTGCTGATTGCCGCGCTGATGGTGCTCGCCGCGCCGGCGCGCGCTCAGAATCCCAACCTCGAGAGCATCGCCAACGACCGCTACACGCGCTCGCACGATTATGATCTGATTCACCAGCGCATCGTCGTTCGCGACTTCAATTGGGATTCGCTGTCATTCGGCGGCAGTGTTACGACTACGCTCATCGCCTTGCGTCCGGGGATGGACTCGGTGATCCTCGACGCCGGCGCGCTGCTCGGGATCGAGCGCGTCACCTCGTCGGCCAACGCCACGCTCCGGACGAGCCGCCACGGCGACACGCTCGTCGTCTATCTGGCGCGGCCAGCGGCCTTCCGCGACACGGTCCGTTTTACGATCGACTATTCCGGCAAAGTCGTGAACGGCCGCGGACTCACGTTCATCGACGAGCGCGCCCACACGCCGCGACAGATCTGGAGCCAGGGCGAGGATCACGACAACCACTACTGGTTCCCGACGTATGACTTTCCGAACGACAAGATGACGTGGGAAGTCGATGCGACGGTGCCGTCGGGATTCATGGCGGTCTCCAACGGTGCGTTGACCAGTGACGCCAGGGAGGCGAACGGTACGCGCACGCTCCGCTGGCGCGAAGATCGGCCGAGCGCGACGTATCTCGTCTCACTCGTCGTCGCGCCGCTGGCAAAGATTCACGACTCGTGGAAGACCGTGCCCGTCGACTACTACGTCTATCACGCCGACAGCGCGCTCGCGTGGCGGCTCTTTCACATCACGCCGGACATGATCGACGTCTACTCACGTCTCACCGGCGTCGCCTATCCCTGGCAGAAATACGCGCAGACGACTGTCGCCGACTTCTTCGGCGGGATGGAGAACGTGAGCGCGACGACGCTCGTCGACTGGCTGCCCGATGACAGGGCGTATCAGGACCGCCCCTGGTATCAGCACATACTCATTCCGCACGAGCTCGCGCATCAGTGGTTCGGCGACTATGTCACCACCGCGAACTGGGCGAACATGTGGCTGAACGAAGGCTTCGCCGAGTTCATGCCGGGCCAGTATTGGCGCGAGAAGCTGGGCGCCCGGCTCGAGCAGGATTACTATCTCGACGAGTACCGGCAGTTCATGGGGATCGACGCCCGGCGCCGCATGCCCCTCGCGTCGAACGGCTCGAACAACATCTACCCGAAGGGCGCGCTCGTCCTCGAGATGTTGAAGAACTACCTGGGCGAGCAGCGGTTCTGGGCGGGGATCAACAGATACCTGACGACGCACGCCTTCGGAAACGCCGTCAGCGACGACTTGCGGCAGGCCTTCCTCGACGCGACGGGGGAGAACCTCGCCTGGTTCTGGAACGAGTGGGTGTACGGCGCGGGCTACCCGGATTTCACCGTGACGTCGGCCTATGACGCTGTCGCGAAGCGGGTGACGCTCGTCGTCGAACAGACGCAGCGGGACACCCTCAAGGCCGACAGCGCGGGGATGCGCTACGTCGTCCCCGAGACGTTCACGATGCCGGTGACGGTGCGCGTCGCTGTCGCCGGAGGCAGGGACGTGGTGCGCACGAGCTGGATCCGGCAGCGCGTCGACACGATCGCGATCGATGGCGTGGCGAGCGAGCCGACGATGATCGTCTTCGACGACGAGAATCGAATTCTCAAGAGACTCGAGTTCGATCAGCCGACGGCGCGGCTCGCGACGCAGCTTCGCGCCGACCCCAATCTCTGGAATCGGACGTGGGTGATCCAGCAGCTCGCCAAGCGGCCGACCGACCGCGAGGCGCAGAGCGCGCTCGCGTCGGCGGCGACGGGAAGTGACTATTTCCTCATCCGCAGCGAAGCGGCGACGGCGTTAGGCAGCCTGCCGGCGGCGGTCGCGCTGCCGCCGCTCACCAAGGCGCTCCGCGACACGTCGAGCCAGGTGCGCGCGGCCGCGGTGGCCGCGCTCGGCCAGCTCGGCGGCGACGAGGCACTCGGCCTCGCGCGCGGGAGCTGGCACAGCGACCCGAGCTACGATGTGCGCGCCGCCGCGCTGACCGCGCTGGCTCGGCTCGATACCGTCGGCCGCCGGGCGCTGATCGTCGAAGGGCTGCGCACGCCGTCGTATCATGGCGCCATTCAGAATGCCGCGCTCTTCGCGGCGGCGCGACCGGGGGCCCAGGACACGAGCCTCGTAACGGCGGTGCACGAGCTGATGGGTGAGCAGCAGGTGCCGTCCTTCGCGCTGGCGGCGATGGCGGCGCGTGGCAGTCAGCAGGCGCTCGATTACCTCGTGGCCGATCTCAATGATTCGCGAGCGTACGTCCGACAATGGGCGCTCGGCGCCATTGTACAATCGTTAGGCCCTACCCGCGGGCTGCCCGCGCTCAAGGGCGCGCAGCCGACGCTCACCCACGCCGACACCCGCGCCGCGGTTGCCCGCGCGATCGCGCGGTGGGAAGGAGAGAAATCGCCCTGAGCGGACAGCGACATCGAGGCGATCGAGGTCATTCACGGCGCGAGCACGGCGACACTTTATGGCACGCAACGGTGCAGCGCGATCATCGTCACCACGACCCATGACAACAGTCGAGGCGGAGACCGCCGCGGCGTGGCGGCGCTGGCTCGCGGGGAATCACGATCGGGTGACCGAGGTGTGGCTGGTGTTTTACAAGCAGCACACCGGCAAGGTGGGGGTCGCGTACACCGACGCGTTGGACGAAGCGCTGTGTTACGGTTGGGTCGACAGTCTCGTGAAGCGGCTCGACGACGATCGTTATGCCCGCAAGTTCACGCCGCGCCGGGCTGACAGCGCATGGTCCGACGTGAATCGGAAGCGGTACGCCGAGCTCGCGGCGAGCAACCGCCTCGCGCCGCCCGGTGTCGAGCGGGCGCCGACGCACCGCCGGCCGGCGACGGCCGACCTCAAGAAGACGGCCACGCCCCCGGCCTATATTGAGCAAGCGCTCAACAAGCACCCGAAGGCGCGGAAGGCGTTCGACGCGCTCGCGCCCTCGCACAAGCGCAACTACATCGCCTGGATCGATTCCGCCGTGCGCGAGGAGACGAAGCACAAGCGGCTGAAGGAAGCGCTTCGTCTCATCGCACAGGGAAAGAAGCTTACGATCTAGTCTATTGCGGCGTGAGGTTCGCGCACATCATCACGTCGTTCATGTCGTTGGCGCGCGCGCCGAAGTACACGTTCGCGTGATAGCTGCTCCTCGGATCGAGCGCGAAGGCGATGTCGGCCTGGACGTGGCCATCGCCGCTGCTCGACACCGAGATGGGCGGGAACTGATTCTGTCCCGCGACGATCGGCGCGGGCGAGCCACAGTCGCCGCCGAACACCGCCCAGCCGAGCTGCACGCTTGGCGTCGCGCCGGAGATCATGAGCTCGATACGGGTCTGCGCGGGGATGCCGCCTAACGCCGTGAGGCTGATCGTCCCGGTGCCACGATTCGGCATCGCCGGCGCCAACATGGCGCTCGACGCGGAATTCGTCGACCGGAAATTGCCGCTCCAGCGCGCGAAGTTGCCGCTCGACGCCGGACGGCTCGCTCCCGACGACGCACACGCAGCCAGACCGAGGAGAGAAACCAACGTGCCAAATTGCGCCTTCATGTCACGCTCGCGGTGGGGAGTTGCGCAACACTATTGGGCTGAAGGCGCCAGGTGCCAGGTGTTGGGTGCTAGACAGCACCGAGCACCGAGCACCCAGCATCCTCCAATGGATGCCCCGAACGACTACTCGGGCGTGAGGTTTGCGCACATCATGATATCGTTCATGTCGTTCACGCGCGGGGTGAAGTACACGTTCGCGTGATAGTCGCTCTTCGGGTCGAGCGCGAAGCTGACGTCCGCTACGACGTGGCCTTCGCCGCTGCTCGAGACGGAGATCACCGGAAATTGATTCTGTCCAGCGACGATCGGCGCTGGCGAGCCGCAGTTGCCGCCGAATACCGCCCAGGCGAGCGACATACTCGGCGCCGCGTCGCGGATCGAGATCTCGACGTGAGTCGCAGGCACGCCGCTGCCTAACGGCCTAAGGCTGATCGTTCCCGAGCCGCGATTCGGCATCGCCGGCCCGAAAGTGGCACTCGACGCGGAACCCGACGACCGAAAGCTGCCGCTCCAGCGACCGCTGACGCTACCGCGTGTCGCAGGCCGCGTCCCTCCCGACGATGCGCACGCAGCCAGAACGACGAGGGAGACCAACGTGCCAAGACGCAACATGGTGACGCTCCGGTGGGGACGGGAAATACTGCAGCGTTTATGGGGCTAAAGGCTAGAGGGCAGGTGCTAGGTGCGAGATGACAGGGAGTGAAAGTCGCCCCGAGCACCTAGCACCTAGCACCTAGCACCTAGCCCTAGACCCTATCGCTTCGCCCCTGCCGCCTCGTGCTCTATGCCGTCTAGTGCTCGATCCGGATAAACCACGTTCCGATGATCGGTCCGCGCGGACCGCGGCGGCCGGGTTCCGGAGCGGGCGTGCCCGCGGGTGGAGGGCCGTACTCGGGGGTGAAGGCATACGCGACGTGTCGCGTCTCGTCCACGGCGATCGTCTTCGCGCCCACCATCGTCGGCACCGTCGCGACAACGGTATACTTGTCGGGCGAATCCTCGTGCACCACCGTGACATTGCCACTGCGGCCGGCGGGGATGTACATCAGCTTCTGCGCCTGATCCCAGCCTAACGCGTCGACGCCTTTGCCGTTGGGTATGCGTGCGACGACCTTGCCCGAGGTCGCGTCGACGACCACCGACGTGTCGCTGCAGCCCGAGAAGATGCGGTTCGCTCCGCGATCCATCGCGATCCCCGTCGGTCCGTCGCAGGGCGCGATGGGCCAGGTCGCGATCACCTTCCAGCTTTTCGTGTCGACGACGTCGATCGCGTTCTTGTCCTCGAGGTTGATGAAGATGCGGCCCTTCCCATCGCTCACGCCGCCCTCGGGTCCCCTGCCATTCAACTCCACGCGCGCGACGACGTCACCACTCTTCGGATCGATCACGACCGCCGTTCCGGTGGGATGGCTGTGATCGATCGTCAGAATCTTGTCGGTGTGGTCGTCGTACATGATGCCGTCGAGTCCATCGATCCCGGCGTGCACTTTCTTGATGACGGCCATCGTCTTGAGATCGAACATCGTCGAGGTGGAGTCGCCCGCGTTCGTCGTGAAGCCGTGCCCGTCGCGCTGGGCGAGCGCGATGCCGTGCGTGCGCGGCGTGTCGGGAATGTCACCGAGGACTTTGCCCGTCGCCTCGTCGACGATCATGATGTGCGTGCCGCGCGAGATGTAGACGCGGCCCGTAACGGGATCGGCGGTGAGGTAGTCGGTCCCGCCCTCGCCGCCGATGGTGTACTTCGTAACCTTGAAAGTTTGTGCGGCAACAATTGCGGGCGCCGCGACGAGTGCGAGCGCGATCATCCGTAGCATATCGTCCTCGAGGGAGTTAGGATCACCCTCAATTATGGTCCTGGCCACCTTACGGCACGATGACAGAGAGGATTGTCATCCCGAGCGCGGCGCTCGCTCCGAGGAGCGCGAACGACGAGGGGAGGGATCTGCTCTTCGCGTGCCGTCGCTCTCGCAACGAGAGGCCATCGAGGCAGCGGCGGCGCCACTGCTCGTCCTCGCCGGCCCCGGGGCCGGGAAGACCTTCTGCCTCATCGAGCGCATTCGATACCTCATCGAGACACTCGGCCTCCCCGCCGAGCGCCTCTGTGCGTTCACATTCACCAACAAGGCGGCTGGCGAGATCGCCGACCGGCTCGCGCGCTCGTTAGGCGTCGTCGCCGCGCGCGTCCGAACCGGCACTCTCCACGCCTTTTGCGCCGAGCTGCTGCGCGAGTTCGGCAACCGCGTCGAGCTCGCCAGCGGCTTCGGCATCGTCGACGAGCGCCAGCAGCGCGCGGTGCTGCGCCGGCTCGACGTCCCACCGCGGTGGCACGGCCGTCTCCTCTCACGCTTCGCGGCGCACCGCTTCCGCGGCACGTCCTTCGAGTACTCTCGCGACGGCGACGTCTTCGATCGCTACCAGCGGTTCCTCGAGGATCACAACCTCGTCGACTTCGATCAGCTCGTGATCAGGACCGCCGAGCTGCTCGGCGACACGGATGTCGCGACGCACATTCAGTCGCGCTGGGATTGCGTTCTCGTCGACGAGTTCCAGGACTTGAATCCGGTGCAGTATGCGGTGATCCGCGCGATCGGACGCGGCCATCGGCACATCTTCGCCGTCGGCGACGACGACCAATCGATCTATTCGTGGGCGGGCGCCGATCCGCGCGTCTTTTTGAACTTCCTAAACGACTTTTCCATCGCGCGCCCCGTGCAGCTTCGCGAGAATCGCCGCTGCCCGCGCCCCATCCTCACTCTCGCGCGCAAGCTGATCGAGGTGAATGCGCCGCTCCTCGGCCGCAAGGAGCTCGACGCCGATCGCGACTCACCATTCGAAGTCATCGCCCGCTCTTTTCCGGACGAAGAGGCGGAGCTCGACTGGGTCATCACGGATCTGCGCCGCGATCGGGAAGCGCACGGCCTTTCGTGGGGCGACTACGCGCTCCTCTATCGCAAGCACCAGATCGGCGACCTCGCCGAAGCGAGCTTCCTCGCCGCCGGCCTCCCGTGCCGGCTCGCTCAGGGGCGCGCGCTCGGCGAGGATCCCGTCTGCGAGTACGTCGTCGCCGCGCTCGGCGCGCTCGCCTTTCGCGACGACCTGCACGACGACTCGTTTCTCGAGGTCGTGCTTCCGGGACCGCTCATCGACGACGCGCGTGCCAAGGCGGGCACGACGCGGACGCTCGTCGATCAGCTCCAGCACTCGGCCACCTCGCTGCCCCGCGAGCACGGTGACGCGAAGAAGGTCAAGCGCGCGCTCTACACGCTGCGCAACCTCAACGCGTTAGGCAGGCGGCACGCCGCGCTCGGCACGCTCGTCGAGGAGATACTCTCGCAGCGCGTCGGCGTCTACCGGACGACGCTCGAGGAGCATCACGATGCGCTCACCGATCCCGCTGGAAATCCCGAGACGGTGGCGGTCGCCGAACGGCTGGCCGAGGCGGTGCGCACGCGCCAGGCGATTCCATTGCCGCGCCTCGGCGGCGCCGAGATCGGGCTCGAGGGGATGCTGGCCGAGGTTGGCGTCGCCACGTGTCATCCCGAGGAGCGAAGCGCTGCGCTCGGGATGACAGATCCCGTCACCGTGTTCAAGGCGGCGCAGCTGCTCCGCATGGGCTCGTTTCGCAACGAGTTCCGCGACTTCACGGCGATCGATCTCGAGACGACGGACAACAAGGTCGCGACCGCGGAGGTCGTCGAGATCGCGGCGGTGCGGGTGCGGGGCGGAATCGTGCGCGAGGAGATCGCGAGGCTCGTTAGGCCGCGCGGCCCGATCGCCGCCGGCGCGACGCGGACACACGGCATCACCGATCGCGACGTCTCTGGCGCGCCTCCTCTCGAGGAGGTCTGGCCGGAGGTCGAGGCCTTCTGCGGCTCGGATATCCTCGTCGCGCACAACGGCTACCAGTTCGACTTCCCCCTCCTCGAGCGCCTAACGCGCACCCGACTGTGCACGTACGATACGCTTCCACTCGCGCGTGAGCTGCACACGGGGAGCGCCAAGCTCGGCGACCTCGCGGCGCGGTTTGGAATCGACCCCGGCGTGTCCCACCGCGCGCTCGACGATGCACGCACCCTCGCGCGTGTGTTTCTCGCTCTCGGCGAGTGTAAAGTCGCGCGCGCCCGCAAGACGTCGCTCGTCCACCTCCTCGACTACCTCGGCGTCGCGCTCGCGCTTTGGAACGGCGAGAAGGATGACGAGGCGCAGCTCCTGAGTCGTCTCGCGCGCCCCTTCGCGCTCGGCCGATACAGTGATTGTCTCGAGTACTACCGCGCCGAGCGAGACGAGACGATGCCGACCGTCCGGGAGCTCGTCGACCGTCTCGGCGGTGAAACGCTGATGCAGCGCATTCGCGCCGAGCGGAGCGCGTCGGAGCGCTATCCGGCGGCGATGGCGCGGCTGCGCCGGTTGATCGGACAGTGTCGTGGCGAGTCGTTAGGCGATCAGATCGCCGACTTCCTCGAGCGGGTGGCGCTGTCGAGCAAGGATGGGATCGTTCCGGCGCGCGAACGGGTGAATCTTCTGACGATGCATTCGACCAAGGGGCTCGAGTTCTCGCGGATCTACATCCTGGGAGTCGAGGACGCGCAATTGCCGGGGGGCACGCCGCTGCATCCGGCGACGCCAGGCGAAATCGAGGAGGCGCGCCGGCTGCTCTACGTCGGCATGACGCGCGCGCGCGACCGCCTCGTGCTCACCCGCGCCGAGCGCCGCGGTGGACAGCGCACAGGCGGTCATCGATTCCTCGACGAAATGGGGATTCCCGTCGCATGAGCTTGACCTGGCGTGTGCGCGTCGGCGACGCCGAGATCTCGGCGCTGCACGAGCCGGCGACGACGGCGACATCGCTTGCGACGTTCTTCTGCGCGCATGGCGCGGGCGGCAACATGCAGGACCGCGGCATGCAGGCCGTGGCAAAGGAGCTTCGCGGGCGTGGCCTGGACGTCGTGCGGTTCAACTTCCTCTACAGCGAGAGGAAGAGTGGCCGCCCGGATCCGATGCCGGTGCTGAGATCGTGCATCGAAGCCGTCGTCGCACAGGTCGAGGCGAACCGCCGGATCATCGGCGGCCGCTCGATGGGCGGACGTGCCGCGTCGATGCTCGCCGCGGACGGATTCCAGGCCGATGGGCTGCTGCTCCTCGCCTATCCACTGCATCCGGCGGGGAAGCCCGAGCAATTGCGGGATGCGCATCTGCCGCGCATAACGATGCCAGTGCTCTGTCTCAACGGCACTCGCGACGCCTTGTGTCGGCGGGATCTGATGGACGCCGTGCTGCCGCGACTCGGCTCGAACTTCGAGATGCATTGGCTCGAGGGCGCGGATCACTCGTTTCACGTCTTGAAATCATCCGGCAAGACGGACGCCGATGTGCTGGCCGAGATGGGCGAAGCCACGCACACATGGTTGAGCAAATGCTTGCGCGCGTGAGGCTGTCGATAGCGGGAGTGGTCGCGTGAGAATGGCGATAGCGGGAGTGGGGCCCTCCGGGACGCTATGGACAACACTGCCATTGGCTCCTCTCTCTGCAGGCATCGTTTGCCGAATGGCAGTGTTGGGATCATCGGGGAATTTCGGGAAAAGGTCTCGAGCGGAGATCCGTGTCCCAGGAATTCCGGACTCTCGAGGTGCCGCGGGCTTGGAGAGCTGTGGGGACGCGAATGGCGCGAATTGCGAGCGAATCCAAACTTGCGCATCTGGGCATCGATCGCGCGCCGCCACTCGGAATGTGGTGTGCCCGGATCGAGATGTTCGCGCCCAATGAAGGTTCTTCGCTTGTCGAATTTCAACCAAGAACACGATAGACAAGAACCGGTGCGACGGAGTCGTTATGCCACTCGGTTGGATTCGCTCAGTTTCGCGGCATCGCGTCCCAAGCACTCTGGACTCTTTCGGTGCCGTAGGCTCACGGCTGATCACCTTCCTTCCCGTAATTCCACGAAGAACCCAAATTTGGAATGAGGTCGACGAGGGTCAGGCGACTACTTCTCCATCTCGAGAT
>DATBHD010000016.1:0-1817 GCA_036557635.1 Gemmatimonadaceae bacterium | reverse complement strand
TCGGCGACGCTTGGCCTAGCACGCCAATCCCCGCGGTGACGTTCAAGCAGAGCACCATCCACAACAACCAGAACTGCGGGGTGCGGATGGCGCGATCGGCCGTGACGTTTCCGGTCGTCATCATCTTGTTCGTATGATCCGCTGCGACCCAGCCTCGCGGCGCCCAGCCCGCGCGCGGCACGCGCACGGTGAACACGCCGAACATCATGAAGGCGAGATAGAGAAGTCCCATCACCACGAACGTCGGCGCAACGCCCTGCGGCGCCGTCGACTTGAAGTACGCCATCAACGTCGTCGACAGCGGTGACGCGATCATCGCACCGCCGCCGAAGCCCATGATGGCCATCCCCGTCGCCATCCCCGGCCGATCCGGAAAGCACTTGATCAGCGTCGAGACCGGCGAGATGTAGCCCAGCCCCAGGCCTATTCCGCCGAGCACGCCGTAGCCGGTCAGCACCAGCCAGAATTGGTGCGTCGCCACCCCGAGCGCCGCGACTTGAAACCCGCCTCCGAAACAGAGCGCCGACACGAACATCGCCTTTCGCGGACCGACACGCTCGAGCCACGCGCCGAAGACGGCCGCCGACAATCCGAGAAACACGATCGCGATGCTGAACACCCAGCCGATGGTGCTCAATTTCCAATCGCCTGGCGCCGAATCGGCGCCGCCAAGCAATCGCGACAAGGGGAGGTTGAAGACGCTGAACGCGTACGCTTGGCCGATCGACAGATGGATCGCCAGCGCCGCAGGAGGCACGAGCCAGCGCGAGTAGTCCTCGCCAGCGATGGAATGCTCGCGATCGAGAAACGACAGCAAGGGCATCGAGTTCGGCTCCGCGAATGAGATGCTGGATGTTGCGACGACAAGCGCGCTGCGTCTAGCGTCCCTTGTTTCCGGTGACGGGAGATCGTGATATCGTTCACACAGTCGCCACGAGGCGACGGCTCCTCAACGACACCACGAATGCGTATCGATCGTCGCGAGTTCCTCGCACAGTCCGGGTCGTGCGCGGCCCACCTTGCTCTCGCGGCCGGACTGATGCCGGCCGCACTCCGCAACGCCTGGGCGCGGATGCCGATGGGCGTCGTCGTCGCTCGTGAGCCGTTCGGGAATCTCGAGAAAGTCGCCGACGGCGTGTGGGCGTTGATCTCGACACCGCTCACCGGTGAGCGTACGACGGTGTCGAATGGCGGCATCATCGCCGGACGGAACGCCGTGCTGGCCATCGAGGGGTTTCAGATGCCGAAGGGCGCCGAGTGGCTCGCGACGAAAGCGCGCGAGCTCACCGGGAAGTGGCCGACGCACGTCGCCCTCACGCACTATCACGCCGATCACGCAAACGGCGTCGCCGGTTATCTGACCGAAGCAGACCATCCGAAGGTGCAGTCGACCTCTCGGACGAAAGAACTCGTGCTCGAAAAGAATCAACCGGCGGACGCGTCGCGCGCGGCGGCGCTGAAAGACGCCATCGTCTTCTCCGCAACCGAGGCGACCTCACTCGACCTTGGCGGACGCACGGTACGCGTCATTCCCCGCTCTGGCCACACCGACAGCGACGTGTCGCTCGAGCTCGACGATCCGAGCCTCGTCTTCTGCGGTGACCTGTTCTGGAATGCCATGTTTCCGAACTTCGTCGATGCGGTTCCGACGAAGCTCAACGCGTCGGTCCGGGCCTTACGCCGGGCGAAGGAGACGATTTACATCCCTGGCCACGGCGCCGTCGGCCGCGCGCCCGAGTACGATCGCTACGTCGCGATGCTCGGCGAAGTCGAGCGGGCTGCGCGCAAGGCGCACGCGGCAGGTACGAGCGCGGTGG
>DATBHD010000015.1:0-8930 GCA_036557635.1 Gemmatimonadaceae bacterium | reverse complement strand
TTACACGAAGACGAACGTGATGATCACGATGCGCGATGGCGTTCGGCTGAACACCGACATCTACGCGCCGAAGGATCAGTCGGGTCCATTGCCGATGATCTTCGAGCGCACGCCTTACGGCATCGAAGGCCGCGCGCGCGTCCTCGATGGCTCCTTCAAGGAGCTGGCCGACGACGGGTACATCTTCGTCTTTCAGGATCTTCGGGGCAGGTTCAAGTCGGATGGGCAATTCGTGATGCAACGCCCGGCGCGCAGCCCGGCGCAGCGGAAGGATCCCAAAGCGATCGACGAAGCGACCGACGCCTTTGACACGATCGATTGGCTCGTGAAGAACGTGCCTAACAACAATGGCCGGGTCGGCATGCTAGGCGTGTCTTACGATGGCTGGACGACAGCCATGGCGCTGACCGATCCACATCCCGCGCTGCGTGCCGCGTCGCCCCAGGCCTCGCCCTCGGACATGTGGCTCGGGGACGACTTCCATCACAATGGCGCGTTCCGTCTGAGCTACGGCTTCGAGTACGCGGCGATGATGGAGGCGGGCAAGGACGTCGAGAACTTCAATTTCGACAAGTACGACACGTACCAGTGGTACCTGGCGTTAGGCCCCTTGTCGAACGTGAACGCCAAGTACCTGCACGGAAAGATTCCGACGTGGAACGACTATGTCGCGCACCCGAACTACGACACCTTCTGGCAGGTGCAGACGCTGATCCCCGCGCTGACGCAGGTCACGGTGCCGACGCTCAACGTCGCCGGGTGGTGGGACCAGGAAGACTTCTACGGGCCGGTGCAGATCTACGAGCGTCTCGAGAAGTTCGACAAGGACAACAAGAACTATCTCGTCGTCGGGCCGTGGAACCATGGCGGATGGAACGCGCCGTTAGGCCAGAAGCTGGGCAACATCGACTTCGGAAGCCCGACGTCCAAGTTTTATCGCGACAGCATCCAGGCGCCCTTCTTCGCGTTCTATCTCAAGGATCGCGGAAATCTGAAGCAGCCCGAGGCGATCACCTTCGAGGGCGGCGCGAATCAGTGGCGGCACTACGACAGCTGGCCGCCGAAGGTGAACGTCACCGCGAAGTCGCTCTTCTTCCACGACGAGGGTGCGCTCTCGTTCGACGCGCCCGTCGCGCAGCAAGGCGCGCCGGCGTTCGACTCGTACGTATCCGATCCGGCGCATCCGGTCCCCTATCGCCACCGGCCGATCCAGGCGACGTACGACTCGCGTGGCTCGGGATGGTACACCTGGCTCACCGAGGACCAGCGCTTCGTCGACGGCCGCGCCGACGTGCTCACCTGGCAAACGGAGCCGTTGACGCAGGACGTGACGATCGCCGGCGACGTGACCGCCGATCTCTTCGCCGCGACGACCGGCAGCGACGCCGACTGGATCGTCAAGCTCATCGACGTCTATCCGGAAGACATGCCTAACGATCCGAAGATGGGCGGCTACGAGTTCATGGTCTCGAACGAGGTGCTGCGCGGCCGCTATCGCAAGAGCTACGAGCATCCCGAAGCGGTCACGCCGAATCAGACGACCGAGTTCAAGTACAGCCTGCACACGCAGAGCTACCGCTTCCTGAAGGGGCACAGGATCATGGTCCAGGTGCAGAGCACCTGGTTCCCGATCATCGATCGCAATCCGCAGACGTTCGTGCCGAACATCTTCGAGGCGAAGGCCTCGGACTATCGGGCGGCGACGGTGAAGGTGTATCGCTCACCGCGGGCGGCGTCGCATCTGGTGCTGCCGGTCGTGAGCGACGCGCGGCCGGTACCGTAGCGTGGCGCGCGGAACGTCAGGCGTGGAGCGCGAGCAGAGCGTCGGGTTGCGACGATCCTGGATCACCACCGGGATCGCGATCGTCGCTGCCCTGCTGGGCGTGCAGCATTTGATTCAGGCGATGAGCGGCCTGCACGGCGGCGGCGACCCGCCGGTGCTCGTGCTCGAGCATCTCGACGTCACCATCTTTTCATTCATTGCGTGCTACGCCATCGCGAAGGGCAGGTCGTGGGCGCCGTGGGCGCTGGCCATCGCCGGCGCCGCGGCGGCCATCCTCGTCGTGAGCTTGGGGCCGGTGCTCGCGATGGACGCGACGGCGCGGAGCGGCCTCTGGGCCGGCGGCGGCAGTATCGCGGTCATTACGGCGGCGGGGGTCTGGTATTTGGCGCGCCACGTTACGCGCAGCGCCTAGATTGGCGTTCGTTCACAGCCTAACGAGGATTTGCCATCGAGGAGCCCAGTGTGGGGCTCGATTCCGCCAAAGCGTGATCACGGACCAACACGGTCATGGCACGGACTGACACCGACAACTGTTTTGCTCAATACTTCTTGCCAGTCCGTGTTCGTCCGTGCCTTGTCAGTGTTAGTCCGTGCGCACGCTTCCGATCTGCTTCGATAGGAGTGCTTCCGCGTATCTCTCCGCCGCGTTAGGCGCGTGCACCAGAAACAACGACGGCTCGATCAATTCCAGCTCGAGCAGCGTGTAGCCGTCCCCGACGGCCGCCAGATCGACCCGCGCGTAGAGAAGCTCGTTAGGCTCGACGCCCGTGAGCGCGCCCGCGGCCTCGAGCACCCCCTCGGCGCTCTTCACGGCGGCCGCGGGGGCCGCGGCGGCAGCGGACTTGGGCATCGGATGGCCGTCGACCAGCGCCGAGCGACGACGCACCGCGTGCGTCAGCCGGCCGCGCGCGAAGAGGAGCGACAGCTCCCCCTGCTCGGCGAGTGACGCGAGGTGCGGCTGCACCATCACGTCCCGCGTCGCCAGCAGGCGATCGAGATGCGATTGCGCGTCGGCGCGGGCGTCGGCGCTGAAGCGGCGGGTCTCGTGCGCGGAAGCGGAGACCGCGGGCTTCACAACGATGTCGCGCCAGCCGTGCGTCCGCGCGACCTCGCGCACGTCCAGGTTCGAGCCGCGATCGACGAAGACCGTGTCGATCACCGGCACACCGCGGCGCGCGATGTCGGCCAGATAGCGCTTGTGCGAGTTCCAGCGCACGACACGCGCGTCGTTATGCATGCGCGTCGCGCCGCTCACGCGATCGACCCAGGAGAGAAATTCCGCGTGATGGTGGTGGTAGTTCCACGTCGACCGAATGACGACAGCGGCGGCGTGAGACCATGCCGCCGCCGGATCATCCCACGCCGCGGCGCGGACCCGGGCGCCGCGGCGCTCGAGCGCCTGCGCGAAGAGCTGGTCGTCCTCCGTCAGCCCGGGCTTCGGGGCATACGTCGCGAAGAGAACGACCGCACGCGCATCATCGCTTGTCATTCCGCTTCGGCGCGCCGGCCTTCGCGTTGCCCGCTTGCACCGTGGCCTTGAGGGACTTGTTCGGATAGTCCGGCGCCGCCGGCACCGGCACCGGATGCGCCTTGATCTCGCCCTGCAGATAGGCGATCGCCGCGTCGAGCTGCGCGTCCTGTCCGAGGAACGTCGCGTGCGGCTCGTTGTCGACGACGATGTCCGGGTCGACGCCGTGCCCCTCGATCAACCACTGACGCTCGGGGCCGTAGACGCCCGTCTCCGCCGCCGTCGCGATGCCGCGGTCGACGAGAATGTTGCTCGACGACAGCCAGATCTCGCCGCCCCACGTTCGAGTACCGATCACCTTTCCAAGACCGAGTCGGCGAAAGCCTTCGGAGAACGCCTCGCCATCCGAGGCCGTGTTCTCGTCGGTCAACACGACAACGTGTCCGCGAAAGGCGTACTGCATGTTCCACGTCGGATTGCCGGTGCGCGCCTGCCAGTAGAACCACGCCTTGCGCATGAGGCGCTCGAGCACCCAGCTGTCGATGTTGCCGCCGTTGTTGTGCCTGACGTCGACGATGAGCCCTTCGCGATTGAACGCCGGATAGAAGTCCCGCGCCCACTGGGCGATGTCGTTGCCGCCCATCGCGCGCAGGTGGACGTAGCCGATGTGATCTTCACTCTTCTTGTCGACGGCAAGCCGCCGCGTGTACTCCCATTCGGAGTAGCGCAGGTTGTTCTCGCGCTGCTGCGTGATCGGCGTTACGACGACCTCACGATCGCCGCCGGCCTTGGGCTTCACGCGGAGCAGCACCTGCCGGTCGGCCTGATCGCGCAGCAGCGATCCGATGTCGGCGACGCTCGACGTCGGTACGCCGTTCACCGCCTCGATCACGTCTCCCTCGCCGACGTTCACGCCGAAGCGTGCAAGGGGCGAGAGGTCCTGCGGCGAATCGGGATCGGCCACGTAGATGTGGTCGACGCGATAGCCGCCACCGGCGTCGTCACGCGTTAGGCGCGCGCCGAGGGAGGCCGGGGCGACGGCGTCGGTCCCGCGACGCATGTCGCCGCCGTAGACGAAGATGTGGAGCGCCGAGAGCTCGCCCACCATCTGCGCCAGGATGTCGCTCAACTCGGCGCGCTCGGTGACGCGGTCGACGAGCGGACGATAGTGTTCTCTCATCGCCGGCCAATCGACGCCGTTCATCCCGCGATCGTAGAAGTAGTCGCGCTCGAGGCGCCACGCGTCGGTAAACTCCTGCCGCCACTCGTCGCGCGGGCTGAAGTGGAGGACCCAGTTCTTGAGGTCGACCTGCGCCTTGGAGAGATCGGTCGGCGCCTTGGGGCCGGCGTCGACGACGTAGAAGTCGTTCGCGCGCCTGACGAGAATCTTCTTGCCGTCGAGCGAGAGCTCGTAGCCGCGGACGTCGGCCATGAACGTCTCGGGCTTCGGGTCCTTGTTCTCGATCGGGAAGCTCATGAGCCCGGGGTGCGATGCGAATCCGGCATCGCGCGTCAAATAGTAAAGGCGCTTGCCGTCCGTCGCGAGGTTACCGTAGTTCCCCGCCGGTGCGGGCACTTCGATGATGCGCCGATCGATTCCGTCGAGGACGACCGTCAGCCGCGGCGAGGGGGGAACGCCTTGCCGCGCCGCGGGGGGCTTGATGCTGTCCGGCGCCGCCGCCTTGCCGGCGCTGTCCGTCTTCACCGCGACCGGCTTCCCGGAGCCGAGCTCGTCGTCCGGCTGGAATGGGTTGCGCTCGTTGGGATTGAGGGCGAGCGCGTAGATGAGCGTTTGCTTATCGAAGAAGGGCTCCGGAGCGCGCGCGCCCCACGGGCTGCCGACGAGCGACTGGAGATTGCGATCGGAGAGGAAGTAGAGCCACTTGCCGTCCGGGCTCCACGTCGGGCTTTCGCTGTCGTAGCGATCGGAGGTCACCGCCGTCGCCTTCCCGCTCTCCACCGAGTAGAGGAAGATCTGATCGAATTGATTGTCGGCGGGCGCTGCGTAGGCGAGCCATCTGCCGTCCGGAGACCAGCGCACGCCGCCGAAGCCGCCGTCCTTGTTCACGGCGAGGCGCGTGTTCTTCTTCGTCTGCGTGTCGAAGAGCCAGAGCTGCTGGTCCTTGTCGGTGTGCGCGATGTAGCGTCCGTCGGCCGAAGGGATGCCGTCCCAGCGCAGGACCTTGGCGTCGTTGGTGAGCTGCGCCGGCGCGCCGATGCCGTTCGCCGGCACGCGCCAGAACTCCACCTCCCCGCTCTGGTCGGTGAGCGC
This sequence comes from Gemmatimonadaceae bacterium, assembly GCA_036557635.1. Taxonomy (GTDB): domain Bacteria; phylum Gemmatimonadota; class Gemmatimonadetes; order Gemmatimonadales; family Gemmatimonadaceae; genus AG2. The sequence goes on along the minus strand of DATBHD010000015.1, from coordinate 3,407 downwards.
GAGGAGCCCTTTGCCGTCGGGCATGAACCGCGCGTCGCGCACGCGGACCTTCTTGTCGCGGAACGCCTCGACGAACCGCCCCTGCTGCACGGGCGCGACGAAGAGCTGGCCGCGCGCGGCGATGACGACGCGGTCGCCGTTGGGCGAGAGGTGCACGTCGGAGATCCAGTCGACCGGATTCTTGATCCACTTCTCGCGCGTCTGCTCGAAGTCGGAGACCAGAGTAATCGGCACCGGCGTGTCACTGCCGGAGGCAATATCATAGACGCGCAAGTCGGCGCCCAGTTGATACGCGATCTTGCCATCGCCTAACGAAGGTGACTGGACATCGAAGTCGGCATGACGCGTGAGCTGCTTGAGGTCCTTTCCGTTCTCGTCCATCGACCAGAGGTTCATCGTCCCGTCGCGATCCGAGGCGAAGTAGACGCGCCCCTTCCAGACCATTGGCGTGCGACTGGTGCCCGTGTAGTCGGCGGTGAGGGGCTGCGCGTGCTCGCCGTTGGAGGCGAAGCGCCAGATGTTCTGCGCCGTGCCGCCGCGATAGCGCTTGGTGTTGCTCCCCTGCCACGCGAACCTCGTGAAGAACAGGGTCGAGTTGTCGTAGCTGCCGTCACTTGCTTGCGCGAGCGGAACCACCGTCGTGGTGTTCGAACGCGGATCGACGGTGGCGAGCTCGGTGTTGGGGAGGGTCGAGAAGTGGCGCGTCGAGTAGATGACTTTGCCGTCCGGCGTCCAGCCGACGACCGTCGCGGCGGCGCCCTCGAAGGTGCGTCGCGTCGGCGCCCCGCCCGCCACCGGCATCGTGTAGATCTCGGTCGGCCCTTCGTAGGACGCCGAGAAGGCGATGGTCTGGCCGTCGGGTGAGATGGCGGCGTGCGATTCCTCGCCCTGGGCGGTCGTTAGGCGTTGCGCGACGCCGCCGGCGATTGGGACGCGCCAGAGGTCGCCCTCGGCGGTGAAGACTATTGTACTTCCGGAGATGGCCGGAAAGCGGTAGTAGCCGAGCTGGGGCTGCTGCGCGGCGAGCGGCGCCGCGGCGAGTGCACAGGCGAAGACGAGTGATGAACGCATAGCGAGAATGGATTGAAGGCTCCCGAGCATATCGGGTCGGCGCGATCGCGGCAAGGAAATGGGACGAGCTGGCTTGGTCTCGATGCGGGATTCGCGGCCGCAGCGCTCACCTTTGCATTGTGTCTGGCCGGCCTCTGATTCCTCTGTCACATCTCGTCGGACCGCCGGATCCCCAGCGATCTTTGCGGCTGCTGGAGATGGTGCGCCGCCGAGCGCGGGAACGACGCTACAGCGAGCGGACCATCGACTCCTACGTTTACTGGATTCGGCGCTACGTGCTGCACAACGGCCGGCGCCACCCGAAGGATCTTGGGGCGTCCGACGTGCGGAGCTTTCTCGCGGCGCTGACGACGGATCAGCAGGTATCCGCATCGAGCCACAATCAAGCATTGGCGGCGCTGACGTTCTTGTATGTGCAGGTGTTGGGGGGGGGGCACCGTTCGAGCGCATTCCGGGAGTTGTACCAGCCAGCCACCGGCGCCGCGAGCCGGTGGTGCTCTCGATCGGCGAGGTGGGCAGGATCGTGCAACAACTCGACCAGCCCGTGCGGCTCTGCGTGCTCTTGATGTACGGCGGCGGGCTGCGTCTGATGGAGTGCCTAACGCTGCGCGTGAAGGACGTCGACGTCGAGCGGCGCGAGATTGTGATTCGCGCCGGCAAGGGCGACAAGGATCGGCGCGTGCCGCTGGCGGTGACCGCGATTGGCGTACTCCGTCGCCGCTTCGCGGAGCTGCGCCGCGGTTGGTATCGCGACTATCGAACCGGTGTTCGATCGACCGGCCTCACGCCGGCGCTGGAACGCAAGTATCCGAATGCGAGCCGCGATTGGTTGTGGTCGTACCTGTTCCCGGCGGCGCGCACCTTCGCCGACCCTGCGGGTGAGAGACGCCGCCATCACTTGCACGAGACGGTTGTACAGCGCGCGGTCGTCGCCGCCGGACGTGCCGCAGGGATAACGAAGCGAGTGACCTGTCAGGCGTTCCGGCATTCGTTTGCGACGCATCTGTTGGAGAGTGGCGCCGACATTCGCACGATCCAAGAGCTCCTCGGCCACAGCGACGTGCGGACAACAATGATCTACACGCACGTGATGAATCGTGGCGCGCTCGGCGTGACGAGCCCGGCCGATCGTCTTTGAGCGCATTCGTGCGAAGGTGCGAGCTCGACGCTGGGGTGGGCGGCCGGCGCCACCCCTCGGCGAGCGAACCTCGGCGAATTGGAGCGCGCCCCGCGCATTCAACAGGAAGGCCGGCAGATTTCATGAAGAAACGCTCAACGCTCGCCCTTGCCAACGCGTGACAAGGCTTGGGATTGCGTGTCCAACGCGAATCGTCGTCGAAGATTTGGATTGCGACGGGACGGGAATTGGAAGCATACTTCCTGTCGAATCCCCCTGTCGAATTGACGTTATGCCGATGCTAAAGCACTAGGAGGCTTATGGGCTCGACCGTCATCCGAACAGCGGCGCGCGCTCGCTACCTCGCTTATACAATCTTGGGGGCCGCCTTCACGTTGTTGTTTGTCGTCGTCACGGTTCGCTTCGCGATTGGCGGGGAGGCGTTCGAGACCTTCCTGCTAGCGGCGCTGACGACGGGTCTGGGATTCCAAACGCGGCGGTGGTATCGTCGGATGCGAGCAGTTGGTAGGGACGGAGGGAACGAGGAGAGCTCCCACGACGGCACGGCATAACGGAGCGTTGCAGCAGACGCTCGCTTGAAGTCGTTTGGTTGAGTAAGGACAGAAGACTCGCCCGCAGCTGAACGCTAGACGTTAGACTGACACACGCATCGTGACCGTTCTCGTGAAGCATCCTTGCCCATGTTGTGGCTTTCTCGTGTTCCGCGAACCGCTCGGCACCTACGACATCTGCGACGTATGTGGCTGGGAGGATGATGAGGTCCAGCAGCGCTGGCCCGGTTATCGTGGCGGTGCAAACAACGAGAGTCTTTGCGAATCACAGTCGCGCTTCCTCCCCATTCTCGACGCCCATGCGGATCTCGCGCGGGGACTCCGGCGTCACACGGCATGGCGACCGCTTCGCCCTCAGGAATGCGTTGACTCGGCCGAGGACCCGCACAGAGAGCCCTACATTTACTATTGGGATCGCGACCGTCAGTCTAACGAACGCTGAAGCTGACGAGCGATCTTTGGATTGCTCGCTCGCTTTTTTTGACTCGCTCGCAGCTTAGCTGGGGCGTTGGGCGGACACACAGGTTTCATGACTCGCCAGCTTTTTCTAGTCGGCGCTTGGCTCGCCATTTGGAGTGTGGCGTGTAACCGCACGGTTGCGCCGTATCCCCGACTCGACGCAATCACACGCGTCGATGTGCAGGTTC
>DATBHD010000014.1:0-8325 GCA_036557635.1 Gemmatimonadaceae bacterium | reverse complement strand
ACATGAGCCGGATCACCGCCTTCCTTCACCTCACCCTCGACGGCGTCATGCAGGCACCGGGGCGCTATGACGAGGATCCCCGCGACGACTTCGCCTACGGCGGCTGGGCGATGCCCTACAACGATCCCGACCAGGCCAAGGCCGTCGGCCAGAGCATGGCTCGGACAGGCGCTCTGTTGTTCGGGCGCCGGACGTACGAGGATTTCTACAGAGTCTGGCCGAATCGCACGGACAACCCGTTCACGCCGGTGCTGAACAACACCTTGAAGTACGTTGCGTCGCGAACGCTCGAGGAGCCGCTGCCGTGGATGAACTCCAAGCTCCTCGCCGGGAGCGCCGAGGAACAGGTCTCCGCGCTGCGCGAGCAGCCAGGCAAAGACATCGTCATCCTCGGGAGCGGCGTGCTGCTCCAGTCGCTGCTGCGACGCAATCTCATCGATGAGTTGATGCTCACCATCCACCCCATCATCCTCGGCGCCGGCCGTCGCTTGTTCAGCGAGAGCGGAGCGCCGGCGACGCTGCGCCTGGTGGACTCGAAGACGACGAGCAAGGGCGTCATCCTTGCGACCTATCAACCAGTCTCGACGCATGCCACGCTATCTCCTGAGCTTCTATCAGCCGCAGGGTGACATTCCGCCGCGCGAGGTCCTCGAGCCGATGATGCGCGAGCTCGATGCGCTGAAGCGCGAGCTCGAGGGCGCGGGAGAGTGGGTTTTCGCGGGCGGCCTGCACCCACCCAGCACGGCGACGGTCGTGCGCTACGAGGATGATGGAATACTCATGACCGACGGCCCCTTCGCCGAAGGGAAGGAGTTCCTCGGTGGTGTGACGGTGATCGATGTGCCGGACCTCGACGCCGCGCTCGCCTGGGCGGCGAAGTACAGCCGCGTGACGACGCTCCCGATCGAGGTCCGGCCCTTCAACGAGATGCGGCGCTGAGCGACATCGAGCGCGTCTTCCGGGAAGAGCACGGCCGCGCGGTGGCGGTGCTCGTTAGGCTCCTCGGCGACATCGACGTCGCCGAGGAAGCGGTGCAGGACGCCTTCCTGGCCGCGCTCGAGCGGTGGCCGTCGGCCGGCGCCCCGCCAAGCCCGGCCGGTTGGATCATCACGACGGCGCGCAACCGCGCCATCGACAGGCTACGCCGAGAGTCCCGTCGCGACGACCGCCACGCACAGGCGATGCAGCTCCTCGCCGCCGACGAATCCGATCCGTTGGACGAGGAGGAAGGGGCCGTGCGTGACGATCAGCTCCGTCTCATCTTCACTTGCTGTCACCCGGCGCTCGCGCCGGCGGTGCGCGTCGCGCTGACGCTGAGGCTCATCGGCGGCCTGACGACGACCGAGGTGGCGCGGGCCTTTCTCGTGCCCGAGGCGACGATGGCGCAGCGGCTCGTGCGCGCCAAGGGAAAGATCCGAGACGCGCGGATCCCGTATCGCGTGCCGAGCGAGTCCGAGCTGCCAGAGCGGCTCCGCGCGGTGCTGGCGGTGGTTTATCTCATCTTCAATGAAGGATACCGGGCGAGCTCCGGGGATCTGCTGGTGCGCGAGGATCTCTGCCGCGAGGCGATCCGGCTCGGCCGGCTGCTCGTCGCACTCGTGCCGAACGACCCTGAGGTGATGGGTCTACTCGCCCTGATGTTGTTGGTCTCGTCACGGCGGAGCACCCGCACCACCGCCGAGGGCGACCTCGTCCTCCTCGGCGATCAGGATCGGAGCAAATGGGACCGTGCGATGATCGCGGAGGGGCAGTCGATCGTTAGGCAGTGTCTGCGGCTCGATCGCCCCGGTTACTACCAGCTTCAGGCGGCGATCAACGCCGTGCACAGCGACGCGCCGACCGCCGCCGCGACCGATTGGCGTCAGATACTTGCCCTCTACGACCAGTTGCTCGCGCTGGCGGCGACGCCGATCGTCGCGCTGAACCGCGCGGTCGCTGTCGCGGAGGTGCGCGGGGCAGGCGAGGCGCTCGCGCTCGTGGACCAGCTTTCGCTCGACGACTACTCGGTATTTCACGTGGTCCGCGCTGATCTCCTCCGCCGCCTCGGCCGCACCGGCGAAGCGAACACTGCGTACGACGCGGCAATCAGAAACACGGAGAACGTCGTCGAGCGGGAGTTCCTCACGCGCCGTCGTGAGAATCTGAATCATCTCGCATGAGAGGACAACGATGCCCGTGCTTCCGCACGTGCTCCTTCTCAGCGAAGATCTCCTCGTTCGCTCGTTTGCGCGTTGACATCCACATGTCGTTCCCGCCGAGGCCAAGTCCGTCACGTCCCGTAGCCGACGAAAAGATGAGTGTGTGCCCATCCGGTGTGAGCGCCGGCTCGAGGTCGGCGAATGCGGAGTTGACCGGCGCGCCGAGGTTTCGTGGCGCCGACCAATGATCGTGAAGGCTGCGACGCGTCGACACCCAGATGTCGACCAGCCCCAACCCACCCGGGCGCGTCGTCCCCGGTGGCCCCCAGAACAGCAACTCCTTGCCGTCGCCGCGGATCGAGGGTCCCTGATCAGGCACGTCAGGGTCGTTCAGCACATCAACCGGAACGCCTGGTCCACGCACCTTGCCATTCCGCGTCATCGCCGCGACGAAGATCTCGTTCCCCGAGCCGCGCATGTCGGTGATGTAGTACAACTCGCTGTTGCCATTGCCGAGCTGGAGGAAGCTCGCATTATTTTCGTGGGCGGCCGTGTTCACGTTGGGCCCGAGGTTGACGGGTTCTCGCCACCCGAAATCGTCTCCCGTGTAGGCCCGGTGAGACACGAAGATGTCGGAGCCAAGCGCGCCGTGTCCTTCGCTCGAGAAGAAGAGCAGGCAGCCGTCACGGGACAGTTCCGGCGATCCGTCGAACGCGGACGTGTTGATCACGTCGCCAAGGTTCTCCGGAGCCTTCCACTGGCACGTTAGGCAATCCCGGTGCGAGACCCAGATGTCGTCTCCGCCAAGCCCGTCGGCGCGGGCCGACTGAAAGTAGAGACTGAGGCCGTCGGGCGAGAGCGAGCCGGGGAAATCTCGCGCCGATGAGTTGATCAGCGGCCCAAGCCACACCGGCTCCGACCACTCCGCGTCATCGAGGCGTGTCATGCTCGAGACGACGAGCGATGGCCGAGCCTCCGACGGAGCAGAGACCGGTTCCTTCGCGCAGCCGATGAACAACAGAATCGACGTAGTCAGTCCGACCCGCGTGGCGTTCAGGGTATTCATAAGATCTCCTGGCAGAGGATCACCGGTCGCGTCTTGCGCGCTCGCAAGGCGTTCGTAGCTTGGCCAAGAAGGCGGCCTGCTCTCACCGCTCGGTGACGGATCTCTCACAGGCTGGTGAGTCCGTGTTCCAGCTCCGGATTCTCGGCGCGCTTCAGCTGCGCAGCTCCGATGGACGCGACGTCGACGCGATCGTCCGTCAATCGAAGCGCGCGGCGCTGCTCGCGTACCTCGCGATGGCGAGGCCGCGCGGGCCGCAGCGACGCGACAAGCTCGTCGCGCTCTTCTGGCCGGAGTCGGACGAGCTGCACGCGCGCGCGGCGCTGAATCAGGCGCTCTACGTGCTCCGCACGGCGCTCGGCGAGGACGCGATTCCGTCGCGCGGCGATGACACCGTTGCGCTCGACGGTGGCATCGTCTGGTGCGACGCGCTCGCCTTCGAGGATGCACTCGCGAATGGGCGACCGGCCGAAGCGCTCGCGCTCTATCAGGGTGACCTGCTGGACGGATTCTTCGTGAGCGATGCGCCCGAGTTCGAGCACTGGCTCGACGCGGAACGAGAGCGCGCGAGGCAGTCCGCATCCGATGGCGCCTGGCGACTCGCGGCCGAATGCGCGACGCACGGTGACGAGGTCGAGGCAGCTCGCTGGGCAAAGCGCGCCGCGTCCTTTCATCCGAGCGACGAGGCAACCGTCAGGCGGCTGATGTCGTTTCTGCACAAGCTGGGAGATCGGACGGCGGCGGTCCGCGCCTACGAGGCGTTCGCGTGGCGGCTGTCGGAGGAATACGAGCTCGAACCGTCCACGGAGACCAGAGCGCTCGTCGCCGAGATTCGTACGGTGCCGCAGTACACGCCGCCGAGCCGTGCGGTGCAGATGCCGCCCGAAGCGAGCGCGTCGCCCGTCCTGCAACCGCGGCGATCGGCTTTTGTGGCCGTGTCGGTCGTAGTTGCGGTCTGCGCACTGGGCATTGCCGCATGGAGGATGGCGCGTCCGTCCGTGTGGCCGACGCGCTCTGTCCAGCGGTTCTCGTTGGAGTTTGGCGGAGCTCCCCCTCTCGCCCCGGGAATCCCCGGTTCGACACTGGTGCTCTCGCCTAACGGTGCAGAGCTCGTTTATCTCGGCGAGGGCGAAGGCGGGCCGCAGCTCTTTCTGCGGCCGCTGGATCGACTCGAGGCGATCCCGATCCCGAACACGCACGGGGCGGTGACTCCCTTCTTCTCCGCGGACGGTACTCGCCTCGGTTACGTGCTGGGAAACTTGATTCGCACCGTCCGGCTCGCGGGTGGGACGCCGACCACGTTATGCAAGGTGGACGCGAGCATTGTCGGTGCGAGTTGGGCGCCCGATGGTGAGATTGTGTACGCGACTCGCGCTGGACTCTGGGCGACGCGAATCGGCCATGAGCCCAGGCTCATCGTCGCCGGCGACACGACGCGCGGGATTCAGTATCGGTGGCCGGAGGTCCTGCCAAATGGTCGAGCCGCTGTCGTCACGCGCGTCGATCGCACGGGATTTCAGCTCGCCGTCGTCTCACTCGAGAGCGGGGCCGTGAAGCTCCTCGGCGTGGAGGGCACGGCCGCGCACTTCGTTAGGCAGGGACACCTCGCCTTCGCGCGGGCGGACGGCGAGCTGTTGGCGGCGCCGTTCGATGCAGGGGCGTTGGCGCTGAAGGGTGCGCCGATTCGTGTCGCCGATGGCCTCCTCGTCGGCACCGCCGGCGCGGCGAAGCTCGCGATCTCCAATTCGGGAGCGATCGCCTATATCCCACAGACTGCCGACGGTCCGATCGTGCTCGTCAATCGCTCCGGACAGGTGGAGAGCGTGCCATTTTCCCGACCCGGTTCGGCGGGCCCGCGTCTCTCGCCAGTTGGGCGGCGGCTCGCACTCACGGTGAGGCCGCTCGGCGGCCAGCCTGACATCTGGGTGCGCGATCTCGCCGCGAACACCGAGCGACGCCTAACGTTTGACGGCGGCGGAGTCGGCCCGCAGTGGACGCCGGACGGTCGAAGGATCGTGTTCGCGACGCAAGCGACCGGGCGCAACGCCGGGTTCGCCGTTCGCTGGGCCGCCGTCGACGCGCCCGATTCGGCGGAGACGTTGCTCACACCTGCCGTGAGACAGTTGCCTGACGAGTTCACTCCGGACGGCCGATTTCTTCTCTTCGAACGGTGGAGTCCCGACACGCGTGGCGACCTCTGGCTCTTGCCGCTCGACGGCAAGCGAATGCCGAGACCATTCGTCAACGGGCCCGCTGATGAGCGAAGTGGAACACTATCGGCAAATGGGCACTGGGTAGCGTACGTCTCGGACGAGTCCGGAGAGGATGAAGTGTACGCGCGCCCGCTTGCCGGGAATGCTCCGCCGACACAAATCTCGATTGGCAGCGGGCACGAACCGCGCTGGTCGCCTAACGGCCGAGCGCTTTTCTATCGTGGTCACGAGGGGATGATCGTCGCAACCCTCGAGCCTGGCGCGCCAGTCCGCGTCGCGTCACGCACGGTACTATTCGACGATCGGCCCTATGTCTCGTGGCAGATCAGCGCGGCGTACGACGTGGAGCGGGATGGCGAGGGTTTCATCATGGTGCGGCGCGGCTCGATGGGCCGAGATCTGATCGTCGTGCTGAACTGGTTCGACCAGCGACGAGAGTAACCTCGGGAGCGCGCGAATGTCGTGCGGCAACTGCTTCGCTGGCTAGAGCTCAGTCCCGCGATCTCTCGCAGCCAACTCCTTCGCTCGGCGAACATCAAGGAATTCTTGATCGGACAAGGCCGGGCAAGGCCGGACAAGGCCGGACACTGCCGGATGAAGAACGGTGGCGCGCCTTTTCTTGAGGAGGATATCAGCGCAGTTTGTCCGGCAGTGTCCGGCCGTGTCCGTGTTCAACCCTGTATTCACCGTAAGAGCACCGTAGCCGCCCACGCACAACGTGCTTCCACTGCGAATTGCAAGAGGTGCCGTGGCGCCAACGATCAGAGCTCTGACGATCGCTGCGACGTTGTGTGTCCCTGCTGCCCGCCCGCTCGCTCAGTCACCGTCATTTCGGGTCATCGCCTTTTTCACGGCGAAGGAAGATCAGGCCCATATCAGCTTCGTGCACGAAGCCGTGCGCTGGTTTCCCGAGGTCGCCGCGAACTACCACTTCCGGTTCGACACCACGTCGGACTGGCGCAACCTCAATCGCGAATTCCTCTCCCGATACGAGGTGGTCATCTTTCTCGATACGCGCCCCGAGGATCCGGCGCAGCGCGCCGCGTTCCAATCGTACATGGAGCGCGGCGGCGGCTGGATGGGTTTTCACTTCGCCGGCTTCGCGCTGACTCCATCGGCGTATCCCGCGAATTGGGACTGGTATCACGACACGTTCCTCGGCGCTGGATCGTACGTCAGCAACACCTGGCGCCCGACGTCGGCGGTCCTCCGGGTCGAGAATCGCACGCACCCGGCGACGGCGCACTTGCCGGCGACCTTCTCGTCATCACCTAACGAGTGGTATCGATGGGAGAAGGATCTCCGCCAGAACCCCGACATCGAGATTCTCCTCTCGATCGACTCGACGAGCTTTCCATTGGGCACCGGCCCCAAGCCGCAGGAGATCTGGCACAGCGGCTACTACCCGGTGGTGTGGACAAACCGGAAGTACCGCATGATCTATTTCAACATGGGCCACAACGATATCGATTACGAGCACAAGTACGACACGACCAACAGGACACTGTCGTACACGCTGAACAATCCCGTTCAGGATCGGCTCATCATCGATGCGCTGCTCTGGCTCGGCGGCCGCACGAACACTCAGCGTTAGCCGCGCGCATCTCTTACGTCGGAGAACCCCTTCATGGCCCGCCTGCCGATCATTGCTACTTCATCGCTCGTCGCGCTATGCGCGATCCTCATCATGACGGCACCGCGCCTCGCCGCGCAGGAACCAGCGGCTGCCGGGAGCCCTCGTCCCGCGCTGCACTCGGCTGCGTATCAGATCGCCGCCGCGGTGACACCGCTTCCCGAGGAGATGCGCGCCGGCGCCGCGGTGCTCGGCTACACGGCGCCCGGCAAGCCGCTCGTCACACTGCGCGAAGGCCGGAACGACATGATCTGTCTCGCGCCCGATCCGGCCGCGACGGCATTTCACGCCGCCTGCTACCACAAGGCGATGGAGCCCTTCATGGCCCGCGGCCGCGCGCTGCGCGCGAGCGGCGTCACCGGCGGCCAGGTCGACACGGTGCGCTTCGCGGAAGTGAAGGCCGGGAAGCTCAAGATGCCGACGCACCCATCGATGCTCTATCAGATCTTCGGCGGCACCTTCGATTCCGTCACGGCGAAGGCGAGCGGGGGCACCCCACTCTTCGTCACCTACATTCCCTTCGCGACGCCGGAGACGACCGGACTCACCGCGCGGCCGACCGCCACGGGACCATGGATCATGTTCCCGGGCACGCCGAAGGCGCACATCATGTACACCGGAACGAAGATGTAACTGCGCCCTGCGCTCTCGATCGAGATGAGCCTAACGAGCCGCAGCGCTCACGCGAGTCCGCATTTCACGCTCGATCTCCCTCGCCGTCGTCGGCAAGCCCTTCGTGAGAATCTCGGCGCCGCTGGCCGAGACGAGAATCATGTCTTCCATATAGAAGCCCTGGCCCGCGACGACGAAGATCGGCTCGTAGTCGATGACCATCCCGGCGCGGAGCGTATCCGGCGGCACCTCGGCGTCGTCGAGACCGACACCGTGAAGCTGCCAGAACGGGATCCCGTCTGGTCGCGTGATGATCGCGGCCGCCTCCCTCGCCATCGCTGACCGGAGCGATGGCCGGCGCCGCGCGACCTCATCGACGCTTGCCTGAATCACGGCGGCGATCGTGGCCCCATCGCGAATCGTCGTGACACCGGCGCGATATGCGGCGACAAGGAGATCGACGACCTCAGCCTGTTCCGGCGTGAACGAGCCGGACACGGGCACCGTGCGACCGACATCACCCATGTAGTGGTCGACCGCACAGCCGATGTCGAGCCGAGCGACCTCGCCCGCCCGCATCACGCGGTCGAGATGGTGCGGGTCGAGCACCGAGGTGAAAGGCACGGGGAACGCCGCGTTAGGCCCGGCCATTGCCCACGGCCAAAA
>DATBHD010000013.1:0-3148 GCA_036557635.1 Gemmatimonadaceae bacterium | reverse complement strand
GCACTACATGCTCGACGCGGGCGGAGCGACAGTCTTTCCGACGCAGATGGCCATCGCCGCGACGGGCCGAGATGAAGACGCATACGACGTCGGCCGAGCGATCGCGGAAGAGGGACGCGCGGTCGGGATTCAGATCAACTTCGCGCCGGTGGTGGACGTCAACAACAATCCGGCGAATCCCGTCATCAACACGCGCTCGTTCGGCGAGAATCCCGATCGCGTCGCGCGACTGTCAGCGCTGTTCGTGCGCGGCACCCAGGACGGCGGCGCGTTCGCAACGGCGAAGCATTTTCCGGGTCACGGCGACACCGACGTCGATTCACATGTCGGGCTGCCGATCGTATCAGCGAATCGTGCGCGCTTGAATGCCGTAGAGCTCGTGCCGTTCAAGGCGGCAATCAATGCGGGTGCGTCGCTCGTGATGACGGCGCACATCGCGCTGCCCGCGGTGCAGGGCGACAGCACTACACCTGCGACGCTCGCGCCTCGCATTATCACCGACCTCTTGCGCGACACACTCGGCTTCCGCGGTGTGGCGATCACCGACGCGATGACGATGGAAGGTGTCGGCAAAGGCTACACGACGGAGCAGAGCAGTGTGCTCGCGGTCAAAGCCGGCGCCGACATCCTGCTCAAGCCGTCGGATCCGGTGCGTGCGATCGACGCCGTCGTCGCCGCGGTCGAGCGCGGCGAGATCTCGCGCGCTCGCATCGACAGCGCGGCGCGTTCGGTGCTCGAGCTCAAGGCGAGAGCAGGTCTGGCCAAAAATCGCATTGTGTCGCTCGAGCGGCTGCGCGAGGTCGTCGGATCGCCCGAGCATCGCGCGACAGCGGCGAGCATTGCCCAGCGGTCGATCACGCTGCTGCGCGATCGCGACAACCTCATTCCGATGACGGCGGATACGGGCCGAGTGCTCGCGATTCGGTATGCGCCGGAGACGGAGATCAAGGCGGGTCGCTCGTTCGATGCGGCAATCCGCGCTGCGCGCGGGCGCGGTCGGCGCACCGATCTGGTTCGCATCGGGCCGGGGGCGACGCGTGACCTGCTCGATTCGCTCGGCCGGATGGCGGAGACTGCGTCGGCGGTGATCGTGACGGCGTATGTGCGTCGCGTGGAGGGAGCTGGACGTGTGGCGGTGCCGGCGCACATCGCGAGTTGGATCGACGAGCTCGCGAAGCGTCGTCGCGTGATTGTCGTTGCGTTCGGGAATCCGTATTTGATCGGTCAGTTCCCGAGTGTGGGGAGCTATCTGGCGGCGTACGGTGTGAGCGATGATCTCGAGCGTGCGACGGTGGCGGCGTTGTTCGGTCGCGCGAAGATCACGGGTCGTGCGCCGATCTCGTTGCCGGGGGTGTTTGCGGCGGGGGATGGATTGGCGCGGTAGAGCTGCCATCGTCCAGCGCGGTCCCGTCATCCTCCGGCGTGAGCCGGAGGATCTGCTTCCCCTACTGCGTGGCCAGACATACGGGGTGCCGTCTGCCGTTGCCCCCGTTTAGGAAGCTTGGGTGGTCGCAGAGTTACTTGGCCCGCACGAGATAGCACCCAGCTTGGTTGAAAGCCCCTGGCTGCCGCCCACAGGTCTCCCAGATGCGCGTGCGCGCCCAATCCACGCGGGCCCGCTCCTTCGCGCCCCCCCAGTACTCAGCGGCGGACACGCCCGCCAGGGTGGCGAGAGAGACAGCGATGACAACGAGAGCGGCTTGCGTTATTGCGTTCTTCATCGGTCCAGTTCTCCTGTGCGTGGTCTGGGTTGTGGGTCAACGTCCATTCTGTACGCCGGGAGGCTCAGCTTCCGTAGCACCATACAGTCGCACACGATGGTCGCTGCGTGGAATGCTGTGGAGCACAGCGAAGTTGTCAGCCTCCCGCGGCAGTGCTGTCATCCTCCGGCGCTAGTGCTGTCATCCTCCGGCGTTAGCCGGAGGATCTGCTCGCCTTGCTTAGTGGCTAGACGTCGCGCCTCGCCCTTGACATCCAGCCCGCGGTGCGCAATTATCTCCTAACACTTTAGGCGTCAATCACAGACGATTCCGTCTGGAGTGCACGCAAATTCCTAACGGACTAGGCGCCGCCTGGGATGCACCAAAGCAGGGCGGAGCAGGTCCTCCGGCTTCGCCGGGAGGATGACAGCCCATGGCCAAACCCACCTTCACCGACCGCGAGCTCGACGTCATGGCTGTGCTCTGGGAGCGCGGCCCATCGACCGTCGCCGAAGTGCGCGAGCGTCTCGCCGACGACCTCGCCCACAACACCGTCCAGACTGTCCTCCGCATCCTCGAGGACAAAGGCTACGTCGCACACACCGAAGAAGGGCGCGCGCACCGCTTCCACGCGCGCGTGAAACGCGAGCTCGCCGGCGCCACCGCGACCGCACGCGTCATCGACAAACTCTTCGGCGGCTCGACCGAACGCCTCCTCACGCATCTCATGAGCGAACGCAGCATCGATCCGAAAGAACTGCGTCGTCTTCGCGCGCTGCTCGACCAACGCATCAAGGAAGGTGAGACATGATCGCCGTCTGGATGCTCTATGCCGCGCTGTGGACGCTCTGGCTCTCGTGCGCCGCCATCCTCGTCGAACGCATCATGCTCGGCGCACGTGGACCGGTGCGCATCGCGTGGTTTGCCGCCATCGTGCTGTCGCTCTTCGCGCCTGTTGTGGCGGGGACCGCGTCTCGACTCAAACCGCCGCCGGTTCCTCCCGCGATGAGCGTCGTCGCGGCGACGCAACTGATTCCCGCGCCGATTCAACCTCCCAGCGTTCGCCGCGTCGAGGTGCCGATTCTTCCGGCGATGCCTGCAGCACGGACGACCACGTTGTCCTCGATCGCCGCGCGCGCCGATCGTCCGCTGCTCGTCGCGTGGATCGCGCTCTCGCTGGGCCTGTGTGCGTACTTCGCCGGCGGCATGCTGCGACTTGGCATTCTTCGTCGCCGTTGGCGTTCCGAGAACGTCTATGGAGAGCCCGTCCTGATCTCCGACGAAACCGGGCCAGCACTCGTTGGCTTTGTCGACCCGGTCATCGTCATTCCAGCGTGGGCGCTTTCGCTCGACGCCACAGGGCTCGCGCTGATGCTGCGTCACGAGGTCGAGCATCGGAGAGCAGGCGACACTCGCGTGTTGACGCTCGCGCAGATTCTCGTCGTGCT
>DATBHD010000012.1:0-4755 GCA_036557635.1 Gemmatimonadaceae bacterium | reverse complement strand
GCGCGCGACCGCGACGCCAGGGATGGCGGAGAGGAGTGCGATCGCCGCCACCGTTAGGCGAGCGAGTCGCGGGAGTTGCGACGCCGCGACGCGCGCTATTCGTAGTATTCGCATTGATCCCGTTGATCCGTGGTAAGACTTGTCACTCCATAGTTGTGAACTGCAGGGCACAGATGACGCTGATGGCCGAAGATGAAAAAAGCGGTCCCGATCTTTTCAAAAAAGACGTTACCGGACTTCCTCTCTGTGTCCATCTGCGACCATCTAAGATCATCTGCGCCCAGTCGTTCACAACTATAGAGTGACCAGTTTGTACCGGTGAATGTGGACTCTTCAACCAAGCCGCTTGGTGCAGGACGAGCTCCGTTTCAGGACCACGGGCTCAGATCTGCGAGTAGGACGTCGGCTGCAAGATGATGTCCGAGATGGCCGACACGTTGTCACGATACTGCGGGTCCGAGGAGAGCGCCTTCCACTCGGGGTCCTTCGAGAACGCACTCCAGGCCCGGTCGCGCGCCGCCATGTCGGAGAAGGTGAGCATGTACGTCAGGCTCGGCATCTTCGTGCCGATCACAGTCTCGGCGAAGAAGACGGGGGTGAGGCCCGCTCGGCGAAAGATCGGCACCTCGCCGGCGTTGAACATCTTCAGTTTGTTGAGCGCGGCCCGATCGCTGTGACTTTCATACGTTCTCAACTCGTAGATGCGAGCGGTCGCCGTGCCCGCGGCCGCGGAAGGCTCCACGGCCGGCATCGCGTCGAAGGCGCGAAGGAGAGCGCTTTCGACGCGCACGAAGGGCGGGTCGGAGAGCGGCGCGTCCAGGATAGCGGCGCCGGCGCGCGCGTACTCGGCGTCACTCGCGAGGCGGTCGCGCAGCGACACGACGGTATCGAGCGTCTGGTGCGCAATGACGAGCAGCAGCGACGGCGCGTTCTCGCCGTAGACGACGGTGAACGCACCGACTTTGCCAACTCCCGCTCGATTCATCGCCGGGATCGCCACATCGCCCACGAAGGCGGCGAATGCGCGCTGCTTTGGACCGGGAAGCAGGTGGTAGCGCCGGAGCTCGATGTACTGACGGGCGGGGGACTGGGCGAGGCTATCGATCGTTGGGATTGGCGACACGGCGGCAGCCGCGGTCGCCGCGAGAAAATCACGTCGGTCCACCGAGCACCTCGTCGAAGGTCGGGAGGAAGTGTACGCCACGACGTGATGCCGCGGGAAGAGCCCTCCGTCCGATCGCTGCGCTATGGCGAGCGCGCCGCGGCGTCAGTCGCGACCGATACGGGTGACGTGACGGCCACTCTTTCGAAGTGCGCGATCAGCCGGCGACGGTCGTGAGCTTCACGATCAGTCCATACATGGATGCCGCATCACTCAGGACGCCTCGTTAGGTCCAGGGCTTCGGCGCGCCTTGCGCGGCTTCTCGTACCGAAACTCGATGACGAACACTCGCCGCCCCGGGCCGTGCTTGGCAATCCGGAGCAGATCGACCACACCGACAAAGCCCGAGCGCCGCGCCAGCTCGGGGGTGATGTCGGCGAGACCGACCTCGAAGACTTTCGTGACGACGATTTCGCCCGGCGGCAGCGCGTACCGCCCTCCCACCTTCACGTGTGGTCGCTGCCACAACCGAACCGTGGTCGTGAGCTCGCCACTACGGATACGGTCGCGGAGAGTGCGAAGGAATTGCATGGTGGTGCCTAACGTGGAGTCGGTGTTCGCCACGTGCGGGAGGTCATCGAGTCGCCTAACGCCTATCGGTGAGGCCCGTGCGCCCGCCACGCGGAGTGGAGCTTCGCGAGCTACGCCGCCGCAAACGGTAGCTCGAACCAAATTGCCGCCGGCGACGTCGGCATTCTCGTAGGCCACGTGACGGGCATTATTCCTCGCGAAGCGCCGTCGCCGGACTAATCCGCCCGGCGCGCGCCGCTGGAATCGCGCTAGCGAGCATCACCATCACCGACAGTACGGCCGTCACCGCAGCGAACGTCACAGGATCGGCCCATGCGATGCCGAACACGACGCTCCCGAGCGCGCGCGCGACGGCGAGCGACAACGCGAGGCCGAGCGCCATCGAGACGGCGACGACGCGCAGCTGCTCGCCGACGACCATGCGCACGACTTCGCGCGGTGCGGCGCCGATCGCGATGCGGATGCCGAGCTCCCGTGTCCGGCGCGCGACGCTGAACGCGACGACGCCGAAGAGCCCGACGCTCGACAGCAGCAGACCGAACGCGCCGAGCAGCGCGCTCACCGCCGCCGCGGCGCGATAGGGGAAGAGCATGAGCCCGACGTGGTCGTGCATCGTGCCGCTCTCGAAGACGGCGACCCCCGGATCGAGCGCCGCGACCTCCGCGCGCAGCGTTGCGACGAGCCGATCGCCCGAGCTCGATGTGCGCGCCACGATGCGCAGCAACTGCGCGTAGCGTGGCGCGAGCGGATGATACACGAAGGTGACGGGCGATTCGCCGAGCGTCTGCACCTTGGCGTCGCGCGCGACGCCAATCACCTCGAGCGTGCGTCCGTCGGCTCCGCGAATCGTGCGGCCGATCCCGCTTGCGTTCGGCCAGAAACGGCGCGCCGTCGCCTCGCTGACGACCGTCACCGGCGCACCGTCGCGCACCTCGGCCGCGGTGAACGCGCGTCCCGCGGCGAGGCGAATGCCTAGCGTCTCGAAGTAGCCGGCATCGACGTTCGCCGACTGCACCACGCGCGCGGTGGTGGTGCCGACCGCGGCGTCGAGTACGGTGATTTCCTCGGATCGGTTACCGTAGAGGTCGAGCGGAATGCGGTCTGTCACCGCCAGCGACTGAACGGCCGGGCGCGACGCGAGGCGGCTGGTGAGATCGGCGTAGAAGGCGGCGGCACGTGCGGAGTCGTATCCGTCGAGGTTCAGGCTCAGAGCGATCATCGCCGTGCGCTCCACGTCGAAGCCGGCGTCGACCTTGGCCGCCTGGGCCACGCTCCGCGCGAACAGGCCCGCGATGACGAGCAGCACGAGCGACAGCGTGAGCTGCGGCACGAGGAACAGCCCGCGAAGGCGCAGCAGCGCGGAGCGGTGTCCGACGCCGACTCGCGCTCCGCTGAGCGCGTGCGTGAGCGACGGTCGCGTGGCGTGAAGCGCCGGGACCAGGCCGAAAAGCACGGCGGCGAGCGTCGTCATGAGTAGCGTGAACGCGACGACGCGCGCGTCGACGCCGACGTCGAACGAGATCGGCAGGGGAATCGGCGGCTGGAACGCGACCACCAGGCGCGCGAAGAGAAACGCCAGACCCAGGCCCAACGCGCCGCCGAGGGCGGCGAGTAGCCCGCTCTCGGCGAGCAGCATCGTGACGAGCTGGCCGCGGCTCGCGCCGAGCGCGAGGCGCACGGCAATCTCCCGCGAGCGGGCCGCTGCACGCGCAAACATGAGGTTCGCGATGTTCGCGGCGGCGATTAGCACGATCAGTCCGACAGCCGCGAGCACCATCGCCGCGCCGGGAAGGATGAAGCGGTCACCGTCGGGATTCACCATGACGTCGTTGGTCGCTCGCGCGACGAACGTGCGGCCGGCGTTGCTCGCTGGATACTCCGACGAGAGGCGCGCACCGATCGTCGCGAGGCTCCGCGCGACGCTGCCTATGGACGCGCCGGGGGCGAGTCGCGCCTTCACGAACATCCATCGCTCCTCGCGGTTGCGCAGCTGATCGGTGCGCAACGCACCCATCATCATCGTTGGCGCCCAGAGGTCGGAATTCACGCCGCGGAAGAGCATGCCCGAGAACTCCGGTGCCGCGACTCCGACGACGGTGAAGGGATGTCCATTGAGCGTGATCGTGCGGCCGACGATCACCGAGTCGCCGCCGAAGCGGCGGTGCCAGAGCCGGTCGCTGATGACGACGACCGGATTCGCGCCGGGCACGCGGTCCTCGTCGGGCGTGAACGCGCGGCCGAGCGCGATGCGTGCGCCGCTCACCGCGAAATAGTTGCCGGTGACGATCTCGCCGAAGATGACCTCGGGCTTGCCACCAGTGATCGTCGTCATGAGGCCGCTGTGCGCGAACACGCCGCTGACGCCGCGCAGCTCGTCGCGCAGCACCGCGTAGTCGGGATACGACGACGTCTGGTAGCCGCGGCCACCGCTGTCGGTCGTGTAGACGTTGATCAACCGGTCGGGCTCACGCACGTCGAGCGGGCGCAGGAGCGCGGCGTCGACGAGGCTGAACACCGCGCTGTTCCCGCCGATCGCGAGGCCGAGACTGACGACGACGACGCCGACAAACAGCGGACGCGCGGCGATGGAGCGAATGGCGAAGCGGAGCGAGCTGACGAATGCCATGGGGACGCTCAGGGAGGGAGGTCGCGAGAGGCCGGAGCCGCCTACGACCGGTTGGTCCCGCGGTTTCAGTGCGTAGCCCGGCAATGCCTCGCGTTTCGCTGCGGTCGAGCCGGCGGTCCTTGATCAACCCATGCTTCGTGCAGCTATCCTATCCGTAAACAGACAAAGGGGAACACGAATCATTCGAATCCTTCGGATCACTCCTCCCCCGTCGTGGAGTTATTCGTCCAATTCGAATGATCCGTGATTCTGTTGTCTGCCTAGTCGAGATCTTTATCAGCGACCAGATGCAGATCCCCAATCGTGGACTTATTCATCCAATACGAAAGGCCTCAACTGATTGCGCCAATACTGGGCGTCTGACACAACTAGACTACGCGAACAAGATGCGCCCGCATTCGCAATTAGTAAACCATCCTCAGTGTCACCGAGGGTT
>DATBHD010000011.1:0-2098 GCA_036557635.1 Gemmatimonadaceae bacterium | reverse complement strand
GGACGCGACGGCCATGGCTCGCGCCAGACGGCGCGCGCGATGGGCAGATGGGGTCGCTTGTATCATGGGACTTCGGTTCGGGGGTAGGGTCTGTCTCAAATTACGGAGAGGCAGGGCCGAGGGTAGAGGGCAACGGGCATCTGGTGCCCGGTGCCCAGCGCCAGCCCTCGACCCTTTTTACTACTTTGTCGAATTCAGCCGGTTCCGTTCGACTAGATGCCGTAGCAACCAGTCACTCAACTCTTTCCGTCACAGGAGGCCCCGATGCAGTACCTGCTACTCATCTACAACAACGAACAGAGCTGGTTGAGCCTGCCCGACGCCGAGCGTCAAGCGCTCTCCGCCGAGTACATGACGTACACGCAGTCGATCGCGCAGAGTGGGCATTACAAGGGCGGCAACGCGCTTCAGCCGTCCGCCAGCGCGACCACGGTCCGCGTTCGCAACGGCAAACGCAGCACGACTGACGGCCCCTTTGCCGAGACCCGCGAGCAGCTCGGCGGCTACTATCTCGTGGACGCCAAGGATCTCGACGAAGCGATTGCACTGGCCGAGCGGATCCCGGGCGCCCGGATGGGTAGCATCGAAGTCCGGCCCATTCGGCCGATGCCGGTGGTCGACACGACGCTGGGGGTGGCCGCGACGGCAACGGTCGCCACGAGGTGAACGAAGACTGGGTTCAGCGCGAGATCGTCCGCGTCTATCGCGACGACTCGCGCCGCATCCTCGCCACTCTCATTCGCCTCCTCGGCGACTTCGATGCTGCCGAGGAGGCGATGCAGGACGCATTTGCCGTCGCGGTCGAACGCTGGGCGCAGGGCGGTGTGCCGTCGAATCCGCGCACGTGGTTGATCAGCACGGGTCGCTTTCGCGCGATCGATCGCCTCCGTCGCGACGCGCGGTCGGAACCGCTCCCGCGCGACGCGATGGCCAACGTCATCGTGCAGGCACCACCGGCGATTCTCGATGATGACGGTGGCGTCGAGGACGACCGTCTGCGTCTCATCTTCACGTGCTGTCACCCGGCCCTCGCGCGCGAAGCACAGGTCGCGCTCACGTTGCGGACCATCTGCGGGCTGACGACCGAAGAGATCGCGCGCGCGTTTCTCGTTCCCGTTCCGACGATGGCCCAGCGTCTCGTGCGCGCGACGAACAAGATTCGCGACGCGCACATTCCGTACGCCGTTCCGTCGGGCGCCGAGTTGAGCGAGCGGCTCGATGCGGTGCTGGCGGTCGTCTATCTCGTGTTCACCGAGGGCTACGCAGCCACGAGCGGTGACGAGTTGGTGCGACGTGAACTCTGCAGTGAAGCGATCCGACTCGCGCGGCTGGTCGTCGAGTTGGTGCCACACGCCACCGAAGCCGAGGGGCTGCTCGCGCTGATGCTGCTCCACGACGCGCGGCGCGCGACTCGTCTGTCGCCCGACGGAAACCTCGTGCTGCTCGAGGAGCAGGACCGCTCGTTGTGGGAGCGCGACCAGATCACCGAAGGTCTCGAGCGCGTGGACTACGCGTTACGAGCGGGTCGCGCGGGCCCGTATGCGATTCAAGCGGCGATTGCAGCGCTTCATGCCGCCGCCCCGACGGCTGCGCAGACCGACTGGCGACAGATCGCTGCGCTGTACGCGTTGCTGTTGACGCGCGTTCAAAGCGCGGTGGTCGAGCTGAATCACGCCGTCGCGGTCGCGATGGTCGATGGTCCCAACCAGGGGCTGCTGCTCGTCGACGCGATTGCCGCGCGCGGAGATCTACGCGACTACCATCTGCTGCACGCGGTGCGCGCCGATCTGCTCCGTCGAACGGGCGCGCGCGACGAGGCGATCGTCGCGTACGAAAAAGCGCTCGGGCTGGCGATGTTGGAGCCCGAGCGCCGATTTCTCGAGCGCAGAATCAACGAACTACGACCGCTCGGCTCATGTTCAACGTCACCTGCACGGTGAAGTTGATCTGATCGCCCTTCGAGGCGGCGATTGGGCCAGCGAGCGCGCGGCTGCGGCCGTCGGGAGGAATCGCGGTGACGTAGAGTGAGGCCGTTGGAAACAGCTGCGGATCGAGGAGAATGTCCGTGCTGTCGCCTCCGCCGACCGAACCGATGTAT
>DATBHD010000010.1:0-1856 GCA_036557635.1 Gemmatimonadaceae bacterium | reverse complement strand
AGCATGCTCTCGTCGCCACCGGCGATCAGCTCGTCCACCCAGGCCAGCACCACATAGCGTATGTGCTGAAGCTTGAGGGACGAGCCCTGCACGAGCGCGAGAAGCTCGGGTGGAGCACCGGCAATAACCTGCGCTCCCCCTCCCCCTTCCCCTCCCGCTCCCCCTCCTACACGGAGCAGACGCGCGGCGCGACGCTCGGACGTCGCCGCGATCGCGCGGAGTGTGCGAGGTCCGGCGAGTCGAAGTACGGACGCCGACGCGCTCGCGGCCGCCTCGGCGTCCGCGCACACGATCAGCAGTTGAACATCGCTCGACGCGTCGTCGGTGCGATCGAGAACTGGAGCGAGGACGTGCGCGATCGATGCCCAGTCGTGGGGCATCTGATAGACGACATTTTGCCCTCGCGTCACGCCTGGGTCTTTTGCTTCGTGATCCACTTCGTCCTCGACTACGGTCTGGCCACTCACGGGACGTGGCACACGGACTTGCCGGTCCCTAGTATTGCCGGGCCGACAAGTATAGCGGTCCCGGGAAGACCAACCAAATCGTTTCTGAATTCCGCAACGACCGCGCCCCTCGCTTCTTTCGTTCACGATGTCCGCACGCTACACACCGTCCGTCAACATTGCCGATCTCGAAGAGTCGGCAACGATCGCGGTATCGGCACGCGCGAAGGCAATGCGCGCCGCTGGTCGTCCCGTCATCGATCTCGGCGCTGGCGAGCCGGATTTCCCGACGCCGCCATTCATCAAGGAGAGCGCGAAGCGGGCACTGGATGCCGGCGCGACACGCTACACGCTCACCGAGGGGATTCTTCCCCTTCGCGAGGCAATTGCCGCGCGCGCCAACAACCGGTTGGGTGGTGGGAACCACATAGCCCCCAGCGATGTCGTCGTGTCCACCGGAAGCAAGCAGGCGCTGTTCAACAGCTGCTTCGTGCTCTTCGGCCACGGCGACGAGGTGCTTGTGCCGACGCCGGCCTGGACGAGCTACTACCAGATGCTCTCACTCGCGCGCGCCCGAGCGGTGGAAGTGCGGGGCCGACGTGAGAATTCACTCAAGGTCGGCGTTCGCGACCTCGAGCACGCGGCGACGCCACGCACCCGAGGCGTGATGCTCAACTCGCCGACGAACCCGACGGGTGCGGTGTACGAGCTCGATGAGCTGCGCGCCATTCTGGCACTCGCCGCGTCGCGCGGATGGTGGGTTGTCAGCGACGAGATCTACCGCGAGATCAGCTACGAGACGCCGGCGCCGTCGCTGCTCGACGCGGCCCGAGGGGAGGCCGCGCTCCGCGCACGGTTGGTGATCGTCGACGGGGTGGCCAAGGCGTACGCGATGACGGGCTGGCGAATCGGCTGGTCGATCGCGCCGAGCCAGGTGGCGCGGGCGATTTGCGCTCTGCAGTCACACACGACGTCCAACACGACCGCGGTCTCGCAGCACGCCGCGTTATGCGCGCTCACGGAGGGAGAGCAATCGACGGCTGCGATCGCGACCATGGTGGCGGAGTTTCGTCGGCGCCGCGATGCGGCCGCGGCGCTCCTTCGTGAGGCCTGCGCCGATTTCATCGAGCCGCGCGGCGCATTCTATCTCTTCGTACGTGTGCCGGCGCGCGACAATGATCCGCAGCCGGGAGCGACGTTCGCGCGCGAGCTGCTGGATGCGCACGACGTCGCCGTCGTTCCGGGCGCGGCGTTTCGGACGCCCGACTGGATACGGATTTCCTATGCGGCGCCGATGGAGGATGTACTAGAAGGAGTACGACGCGTCGCAGCGCAATTGGCGGGGTGGAGAGTAGAGGGTGGAGAGTAGAGGGTAGAGAGTCGAGGGTAGAGGGTAGAGGGTAGAGGGTA
>DATBHD010000009.1:0-10854 GCA_036557635.1 Gemmatimonadaceae bacterium | reverse complement strand
CGAGCTGCACGAACGGCTCGAACACCGAGTCGGCGCGCTCGGCCCCAGAAGCGCCTGACGCCGTCGTCCAGCCTCTGCACTACTGCTCTCATTCGCCGTGCGGGACCATTGAACAAGTGTCCAATTCGTCAGCCGCCTGCCACGCGGCCCTTCGCATCGTGTCACCGAACGCTAGCGTGACCGATCATCGAAATCGCAGCGTATCGGTCCCGAGCGTCCCATGGCACTCGTCAGGCTTCCCGTCGTGGCTGAGCGTCCGGTAGCTCAGACGAAAGACGAGCCACCGCGGCTCGAGGCTCGGCTTCCACGGCACGAGTAAGCGCAGCGTGTCCTGCGCCTGCCAGGTCGTGAGCTGCGGGCCCGCGGAATCGACCGTCGGTGCGAGAATGACGGGAAGACCGGTCGTGAGCTCCGGCCAGTTCACGTTCGATATCGGATGCCGATGCACCTGCACGACAAGTCGGAGCTCGTCCCACTGCTTGTCGTTGTCGCGCGTGACGGCGACCCACCCAGCTGGCATCACGAGCTCGAGCTCATGCTCGCGCTCACGCAGGAGTGCTGTCCCATGGAAGCGACCAGCGAGCCAGCATTCGTTTCGCGGCGGGGTCGTCACCTCGTTAGGCGAAGTCGCGACGAATGACGCCGCGGCCATCGTCGGCGTCGTTACGAGCCCGTGACGCGGCGCACACGCGGCGAGCAGCGAAAGTGCCAGCACTCGCGCGAGTCGACTTTCGATGATTTTGTAAGCAGCGCGCATCAGCCTTGCATCTCGTCCTTCCTCACCGCCAAGATCAGGCGGGTCCCGTGAAAGGAGGAAACTATGTCGAAAGCAAAGCACGCAGTGCCAGAGGGCCATCACACCGTCACGCCGCAGCTCACGCTCGAAAACGCCGCGCAATCGCTGGCGTGGTACGCGAAGGCCCTCGGCGCGCAGGAAGTGTCTCGCGCCATCGGTCCCGACGGGAAGATCATGCACGCGGAAATTCGCGTCGGCGATTCGCCGATCATGGTGAATGACGCGATGATGGGCTCGAAGGGACCGAAGCGACTCGGCGGCTCGCCCGCGTCGTTGTGGGTGTACGTCGAGGACTGCGACGCGCTGTTCAACCGCGCCAAGGCCGCGGGCGCGAAGGTCGCTGACGGGCCGATGGGACAGATGCAGGATCAGTTCTGGGGCGATCGATGCGGGAGCATCATCGATCCCGAGGGTTACACGTGGACGATCGCCACGCACAAGGAAGATCTGACGCCTGAAGAGATGAAGAAGCGGCAGGACGCGTGGATGGAATCATTCTCGGCTCAGCCGGCGCACTGATATCTGATGGAGGGGGCCTGATGGGTGCAGACGGGGATGTCGGGCCACTCTGCAGGTGAACGGCAGGACGCAGATGAACGCGTTCATCTGCGTCCTGCCTTTCCAACAACAGAGGGCCGCCGCCTGATCACGCGATTCGATAGGCTCGTTTCGCAAGTTCATAAGCCAGTAATCGCGCGATCTCGCGCCCGTCATCCATATCGATGACGTGACGCGACACGAGCCGCGCCAGCCAGTTCGCCTGCACTCGCCGCGCGAGATCGTGGCGCGCCGGGATCGAGCAGAACGCGCGCGTGTCGTCGACGAAGCCGGCGAGCTTGTCGATGCCGGCGGTCTCCGTGACGCGATCGAGATACCGCGTCATCCCCTCCACCGAATCGTGAAACCACCACGGAGCGCCGAGCCTGACGGCCGGATAGCCGCCGGCGAGGGGCGCCAGCTCTCGGCTGTACGTGGATTCGTCGAGCGTGTACAGGATCAACCCGAAGCGACTGTCATTGCCGTACGCGTTGAGCAACGGTCGCAGGTTGCGCGTGTACTCGGTCGCGACGGGGATGTCGCCCCCGCGGTCGGGGCCGAAGCGCTCGAGGAGCGGGCCGTTGTGATCGCGCAGCGCGCCGGGGTGGAGCTGCATAACGAGCCGGTCGTCGATCGAGAGCCGCGCCATCTCCATGAGCAGGTGCGCTTCCCAGCGCCGCTGGTCCGCCGGAGTCGCTTCGCCGGCGCAGCCGCGCTGAAACAAGCGCTCGGCCTCGTCGGGGTCGCGCCGCTCCACCGTGAATGGCTCGAGAACCCCGTGATCGGTTGCGGTAGCTCCCATTTGCTTGAAAAAAGCGCGGCGTTCCGC
This sequence comes from Gemmatimonadaceae bacterium, assembly GCA_036557635.1. Classification (GTDB taxonomy): domain Bacteria; phylum Gemmatimonadota; class Gemmatimonadetes; order Gemmatimonadales; family Gemmatimonadaceae; genus AG2. The sequence goes on along the minus strand of DATBHD010000009.1, from coordinate 8,692 downwards.
GAGCGCTCCTATGAGATCGGCGAAGCTGTCGATCGCTCGGCGGCTGGCCTTGACGAGATCGCCGATCGCCTCGTTCCAGACCGGCGACGCGAGGCGAAACACCGCGTCCGGGCGAAATGTCGGAATCACGCGGCCGCGCCAGCCTGACCGCTGAATCGCCGTGTGATGCTCGAGGGAATCGCTCGCCGCATCGGTCGTTGCGAGGACCTCGATGTTGAAGCGATCGAACAGCGCGCGGGGCCGGAACTCTGGCGACGCGAGCTTCTCGGCGATGGCGTCGTAGACGCGGTCGGCGTTGTCAGCGATCAATCGCTCGCGAATACCGAACAGCTCGCACAGCTCGTGGTCGAGCCAGAGTCCCGTCGGCGTGCCGCGGAAGACGTGATAGTTCTCGGCGAAGCGGCGCCACGCGGGACGTGGGCCGCTCTCGACAGGAATGCCATCCACTCGCCTAACGCCTAACTCCTCGAGCGGGACGCCGCGCGCGTACAACATGCGCAGCACGTAGTGGTCGGGCGAGACGAGGAGGGCAGTCGGGTTCTCGAAGGGCTCGTTCGTCGCCAGGATGCGCGGCTCGACATGTCCGTGCGGCGAGACGATCGGGAGCGCGCGGGTGCTCTCGTATAGCTCGCGCGCGACGCGGCGCACCTCGGGATCGGCGTCGAAGCAGCGGTCGGGATGAATCATGCGACCGGCTCCAGCTTTGGGGACAGCAGTTGAATGAGCATCCACGCAACGAGATACGCCGTACCACACACGGCGAAGATGGGCGCGTAGTTGCCGCCGTTGGCGTCGAGCAATCGGCCGACCGCGCGCTGGAACACCACGCCGCCCATCGCTCCCATGAACGCGCCGATGCCGACCACCGAGCCCACCGCGGAGCGGGGAAACATGTCGCTCGCGAGCGTATAGACATTCGCCGACCACGCCTGATGCGCCGCCGCGGCCACGGCGACGACGCCGATCGCGACCCACGCGCTGTTCGCCTTGCCGGCGAGCGCCGTCGGCAGAATGAGAATCGCCATCGCGAGCATCGCGGTCTTTCGCGCGCGATTCACCGACCAGCCGCGCTCGATCAGCGCGCTCGACAGCCAGCCACCTCCGATCGAGCCGATGTCGGCGGTGACGTAGACCGCGATGAGAGGCAGCGCGATTCCCGAGAGCTTGATCCCGAACCTCGAGTCGAGGAATTTCGGCAGCCAGTACAGGTAGAACCACCACACCGGGTCGGCGAGGAGCTTTCCGACCGCGAACGCCCACGTCTGGCGGTAGCCGAGGAGTCGGACCCACGACTCCGACGGCATCGGCGCGTCGGGCGGATCGCTGCGAATAAGCAAACGCTCATGCTCGGTGACTCGTGGGGACGTCTCCGGATTTCCATAGAAAGGGATCCAGAGCACGAGCCAGAGGAGGCCCAGGGCGCCGGTGAAGATGAAGGCCCACTGCCAGCCCCAGTTCAGCGCGAGCGGCGGGACGATCAGCGGCGCGACGATCGCGCCGGTGTTCGTTCCCGCGTTGAACAGTCCGGCGGCCAGCGCGCGCTCGCGTTTCGGAAACCACTCGGCGACGCTCTTGATCGAGCCGGGGAAGATCGCCGACTCGCCGAGCCCGAGCGCCGCGCGCGCGATCGAGAAGCCCGCCGCGGTGCGCACGAGCGCGTGCGCCATCGACGCGAGCGACCAGGTGACGACGGCCGCGCCGAGCCCGCGCTTCACGCCGATCTTGTCGAGCCAGCGGCCGGCGACGAGAAAGCCTAACGCGTACGCGAGGCTGAACCAGGAAACGATGTCGCCGTAGTCGGTCTCGCTCCAATGCAGGTCGCGACTCAACGTCGGCGCGAGAATGCCGAGGATCTGCCGGTCGACGTAGTTGATCGTCGTCGCCACGAAGAGCAGGGCGACGATCGTCCAGCGGTACCCGAATCGGCGCTCGCTCAACGCACCATGTGGAGCCCTTCCCACAGCCCCAGCAGGTAGGTGGCGCCGAGCGCGCGGTCGTGCAGGCCGTAGCCGGCGCGCCCCTGCTCGCCCCAGATCATGCGGCCATGATCGGCGCGCATCGGGCCGGCGAAGCCGCCGTCGCCGAGCGCGGCGAGCACCCCGCGCATGTCGACGTCTCCGTACATCGAGGCATGCGGAACCTCGTGAAAGCGATGCTCTCCCGTTAGGCGAACGTTGCGGCAATGCGCGAAGTGCACGCGTCCGAGCGCGGCGAAGCGACGCGCCATGCCGACGACGTCGTTGTCGGGGCGGCTCCCGAGCGAGCCGGTACAGAACGTGAGACCGTTCGCCGCGCGGTCGACGAGCGACACGACGCGCTCGAGCGCCGCGCAATCGGTGATGATGCGCGGCAGTCCGAAGATGGACCAGGGCGGATCATCCGGATGGAGCGCCATGACGACGCCGTACTCCTCGGCGACGGGAACGACGCGCTCGAGGAAGTACGCGAGGTGCTCCCACATCTGCTCCTCGGTGACGCCTCGATAAGCAGCGAGGAGGGCGCCGAGCTCGTCGCGCGAGTAGGCGTGCGCCCAACCGGGCAGGTCGCCGCTCCCGCGCGACAGGTCGATCTTCGCGAGGGCGGCGTCGTCGAAGGCGAGCGTCCGAGATCCGTCCTCGAGCGGCATCGCGAGATCGGTGCGCATCCAGTCGAAGACGGGCATGAAGTTGTAGCACAACACGCGCACGCCAGCGCCACCGATGCTGCGAATGCTCTCGGCGTAGCGCTCGATCAGTCGATCGCGAGTGGGGCGTCCGAGCTTGATGTCCTCGTGGACGGGGATGCTCTCGATGACGGAGAGCCTGAGATCGGCGTCGTGGACGGCGTCGGCGAGCCGCGCCACCCCGTCGCGCGGCCACGCGTCGCCGACGGGGACATCGTACAGCGCGCTCACGATCCCTTCGATGCCCGGTATCTGGCGGATGTTCTCCAGCGACACGGGATCGCCCGCGCCGAACCAGCGGAAGGTCAGAAACATGGCTTGGCCCCCGCGCGCCTCACGTTGGCGATGGTCTTCACGAACTGCGCGGCGCGCTTCGCGATGGTGTCATAGTCGCCCTTGGCGAGTGCGTCGCGCGAGACGAGCTCGGAGCCGACGCCGACCGCGGTCGCGCCGGCCTGCATGAACTCGGCGACGTTGTCGAGATCGACGCCGCCGGTCGGCACGAGGGGCAGGTCGGGAAACGGGCCACGCAATGACCTGATGTACGCCGGCCCACCTAACGAGTGCGCCGGGAAGATCTTGACGAGGTCGGCGCCGGCGCGGAACGCGGCCATGATCTCGGTCGGCGTCAGCGCGCCGGGAATCATCGTCACGCCCGCCGCCTTGGCGACGTCGACGACCTCGGGCACGAGGCCGGGGGAGACGATGAACGACGCGCCGGCGCGGATCGCGTCGCGCGCCTGGTCCGCCGTCGTCACCGTGCCGGCGCCGATGAGGGCCCGCGACCCGCTGTTCCGAACGAGCCGAGCGATCGCGTGTGTCGCGTTCGGCACGGTGAAGGTGATCTCGGCGACCGGGAGGCCAGCGTCGATTAGTACTTCAGCAACACGCACGGCGATGTCCGCCGAGCCGCACCGAACGACGGGGATCACGCCGACCTCGACGAGTGACTTCGTCATCGGTCGGCGATCGACGTGGCCTGAGAGAAATCGCCCGGCGTCCCGTGCTTGATGGCCGCCAGGGCGACGCCACACCGGGCGGCGACATCCCACGGCTCGCCCTCGAGACGCCCGTAAATGAGGCCCGCCGAGAAGGCGTCGCCGGCGCCGACCGGCTCGACGACCTCGCACTCGACCGAGGGGGCGTGATGCGCGCGTCCTTCGTCGAGCACGAGGGCGCTCCAACAGGCGTTCCGCGTGCGCTTGCTGTCGCGAATGGTGATGGCGACGGTCGGAATCTCGAACTGGGCCTGGAGCGCGCGCGCGAGCCCCTCGGCGTCGTCCGAACGGCCGAAGACGAGTCGCGCGCCGTCTTCACTACAGATCAGGACGTCGGCGCTGCAAAGCAGTGATCGCTGCACGTCGCGGGCGCGCCCGGGAGTCCACAGCGCCGGGCGGTAATTGAGATCGTAGCTGATGGTGAGTCCGGCGTGCTTCGCCGCGCCTAACGCCTCGTGCATCGTTGCCGCGGCGCTCTCGCTCAACGCGGGCGTGATGCCGCTGACGTGAAACCAGCGGGCGCCTTCCAGCGCGCGGGTCCAGTCGACCATTCCAGGCGCGACGAGTGCCATCGCCGAACCGGCGCGATCATAGGTCACGCGCGTGCGCCCCGGCTCGTCGCCCACCTCGACGTAGTAAATCCCCGCCCGCCCTTCGGTCGTCCAGGAGATGCACGAGACATCAACCCCCTCGTCACGGGCGCGATCGGCGATCATGCGCCCGGCGGGATTCTCCGGCAGACGCGAGACCCATCGCGCGCCGACGCCGAGCTTCGCCGCGGCGACGGCGACATTCAACTCGGCGCCGCCGACGTAGACGTCGAACGATTTGTCGCGCGGCGTGAGGCGCAGCATCGCCTCGCCGAAGGTCACGAGTTGCATGGGACAATGCTACAGCACCAGTCGATCAGTGTCATCCCGAGCGAAGTCGAGGGGAGGGATCTGCTCTTGTCGTGGCCGATCGGGAACTCGACCATTCAGACAACGAATCACGAATCATTCGAATTGGACGAATGACTCCAAGAGGGAAGGAGCAATCCGAATGATTCGAATGATTCGTGATCCCTCTTGTCTATTTTGACGAGTTGCTCGCCCGCCCGTAGAAGCCCCCCAAAGTCGCATCGGAGTGACCCGGACGGCAGCATGAGCGTTAAGCTTGATGACTGGATTCAGGCGGACTCTATGAGAAGCCTCCTGTACGTCGCCGGATTGGTGCTGATCGCGTGCTCGGGCGCGGCCAATCTGCCGCCCCTCGACGGTGCGCTGCCGATCGGGACGTGGGGCGGCAATGGCGCGGGGATGATCGTCAATGACACGTCGATGCACCTCCACGTCGGGTGCACCTTTGGCGACGTCTCCGGCCGTGTCCCGGTCGTGAACGGCGCCTTCGATGTCGAGGGGAGCTACATGCTGCGCGCGTATCCGATCGCCGTCGGGCCAACGGTACCGGCGCGCTTCACGGGAACGGTCGTCGGCAAGATCGCGACGGTCACCGTCACCGTGAACGATACGGTGCAACACCAGACGGTGGTCGAGGGGCCGGTGACGGTCGCGTTAGGCGCGACGCCGCAGCTCGGACCGTGTCCTATCTGCAGACGCTGACATATCCCACGGTCCTTCCGAGCGTAGCGCTTGCCCCGAGCGAAGTCGACGCTACGGCCGCGCCAGCGCGCGATCGACGTACCCCACCGGATCCGCCACGCGCTTCAGATCGATCTTCACCTGAGGCGGAATTCCCCGGCCGCGCATTCCGCCGCGCGGCAGGTCTCGCGACCGCGTGATCGTCCCGTAGCCGAGGTACCAGCGCTTTTCCTGGGGCGACAGGGACACGATCGATGCGCTCTGATAGTCCAGCGCTCCGGCGGTCGCCTCGCCGAAGACGGTCGCGCGGGGACTCTGCAGCGCGGTGAGTACGAGGACCTCGGAGGCGCTCACCGTTCCGTGATCGATCAGCACGCCGACGGCGCGCGGCCCGGAGGTCACCACCCACTCGCGAGACTGTTGGACGGGCGCGGGCGACGCCGGGTCACGCAGCGGCACGAGCTCACCCGGATGGGCCTTCAGTCGCTCGACGAGGCTGCGCACGAACGCCGTCGTCTCCGGGCCGAAGCTCCGCCGCGCGTAGGCGATCTGATCGTCCGAGGACAGCATCAGCGCGCCGTCGGTCGGGAAGGGATTCGGCCGGTCGCCCTTCAAGGTGATGAACGGTTCGAGGAACTCCGTCATCGACGAGCTGCCCCCCTCGTTCCCGCGAAGATCGATGATCATGCGATCGGCGTGACTCAACACCTCGCGATTTGCTTTTGCTAAACTATCGATGACGGCGCGAAAGCCATCGTGTGATGGGATTGCGAACACCATCGTGCCATTCCGCCGGTAGAGCACGGGACGATGGGGATCGACGGGATCGACCGTACCGCTGTCGGCTGCCGAGATCGGGAATTCCTTCCCCCACATCCCCGGCGACAGGCGCAGCAGCACGTGCCGGTAGATCTCGGCGCGCCGGTGCACGAGCGCGTAGTTGCGCTCGGAAAGAACGACGTCGTACGAGTTGTCGCCGCGCTTGATGATGTGCGCACGCACCGCGCCTGTCGGCCAGCTACTCGTATCGCTCGTGAGGAGCACGGCGACGAACGCGCTTCGTCCCCGCGCCGAGTCGGGAAGAACGGCGACGCGAAGTCCGCGATCGTACCAGATCCCCTCGATCGGGTCGAGTGTGCGCTCATGCGCGCGGAGGTAGGCCCGCGCACTCTCCGCGGACACGTCGCGACGCTCGACGGCCGCGGCTCGCCGTGCCGACTCGGCGCTGTCGAGCGCGGGATTCTCGTAGAGGAAGAGATGCGGATCGTCGAACCACGCGACGAAGTCACGAAGCACGAAGTAGCAGGCGTCGCCGGTGGTCGTGTCGGCGCGCGCCTGCGCGGCGCCCTTCATCGCCGTGAAAGCCCGCAACCGGTCGCCACGGAGCTCGAGCGTGTAGCCGGCGTAGTCGAGGTGGAGTTTCCGCTCGAGCAGCGCGAGATCCGTCGCGCACGATGGTTGCGGCTCCGCCGATGCTCCCGCGAGGATGGCGGCGGCAAGGGGAATTGTCAGAATTCGCATTGCGCGGTTCCGGAGACAGGGGCCACAGTCAGACACGTATCGAGCGAGAAAAGTTGGCCATATGGAAGGGACGAACGACACGCAGATGCTGGTCGTAGGCGCCGGCCCAACCGGGCTGGCGCTGGCGCTCTGGCTGGCGCGGTTCGGCGTGCGCCCGCGCATCGTCGACAAGACGGCGGGTGTGGCGCCCGTCTCGCGCGCGCTCGGCGTGCACGCGCGAACCCTCGAGTTCTACCGGCAGCTCGGTTTCGCCGGGCGCGCGGTGGACGCCGGCATCGTCATGGAGAGCCTGAACCTGTGGGCGCGCGACCGGCGCGTCGCGAGCGTGCCGATTCGCGACATCGGCCAGGGATCGACGCCATACCCATTCGTGCTCGACCTGGCGCAGGACGATCATGAGCGATTGCTCATCGCGCAGCTCGAGGCCGCGGGCGGGCGCGTCGAGCGAAACGCCGAGCTGACGGGGCTGACGCAATATCGTGACGGAGTGGTCGCGAGCTTGCGGCATGCGGACGGCTCGGTCGAGGAGTGCCGGTGCGCGTACGTTGCCGGTTGCGACGGCACGCATTCGACGGTCCGCACGAACCTCGGCGTCACCTTCGCGGGAGGAACGTACGAGCACCTGTTCTATGTCGCCGACGTGAACGCGCGCGGGCCGGCGGTGGGCCACGGTGTCAACGTCGCTCTCGACGAAGCCGATCTGCTCGCGGTGTTCGAGATGAAGGGTCCGGGGCGAGTGCGCCTCGTGGGCACGGTGCGTGGCGACGCGGCGGCGCACGCGGAGCGGAACGACCTCACCTTCGCCGATGTCGCCAGCGCGCCACTCGAGCATCTCCGCATGGAAGTCGACAGGGTGAATTGGTTTTCGACGTATCGCGTTCACCATCGGGTGGCGAGCCGATTCCGCGTTGCGCGCGTGTTCTTGTTAGGCGACGCCGCGCACGTGCACAGCCCGGTCGGTGCGCAGGGGATGAACACCGGCATCGGCGACGCGGTGAATCTGGCGTGGAAGCTCGCCGCGGTCGTTCGAGGCGACGCCGATGCACGGCTTCTCGATACGTACGAGCCGGAGCGCATCGCCTTCGCGCAACGACTCGTGGCGACGACCGATCGCCTCTTTGCCGTCGCGTCGAAGACGGGCCGGGTTGCGGGCTTCGTTCGAACGAAGGTGTTCCCAGCCGTCGTCTCGATAGCGTTTCGATCGAGAGCGATGCGCCGGTATCTCTTTCGAACGGTCTCGCAAACCATGATCAACTATCGCCAGAGCGCGCTCAGTCACGGCAGGGCCGGTGCCGTGCATGGTGGCGACCGATTGCCGTGGGTGCCACCCGAGGGGCAGGGGGAGGACGACAATTACAAGCCCCTCATGTCGCTCCGCTGGCAGGCGCACGTCTACGGCGAGGTACGACCAGCGCTGCGTGACGTTTGCGACGAACTGCAGCTGGAGCTGTACCAGTTCCCTTGGCGGCCCGTGATGAAGCGAAACGGATTGGCGCGTGATTCGCTGTATCTCGTGCGGCCGGACGGATACGTGGCGCTCGCGCTGGCGGATACGTCGTCGTCCGGAGCGCGGGCGCTACGTGACTACGCCGCGCGATGGCGGTCAAAGGGCTGAGGAGGAATAGATCGATGGCGACGGTTCAAGTTCGCTACATCGTCCATGACGTCGACAAGGCGATTCCCTTCTATACCGAGCAGCTCGGCTTCAGACTCGATATGCATCCGGCGCCGCCTTTCGCGATGCTTTCGCGCGGCGACTTACGTCTCGTTCTCAGTGCGCCCAATCCACAGGGGGGCGGCGGCCAATCGATGCCCGACGGCACGAAGCCGCAGCCGGGCGGATGGAACCGGTTCGCGATCGAGGTGCCGGATCTCGAGAACACCGTAGCTCGGCTGCGAAAATCGGGAGCGCATTTTCGCAATGAGATCGT
>DATBHD010000008.1:0-13322 GCA_036557635.1 Gemmatimonadaceae bacterium | reverse complement strand
CGGATGCGCGCGAGCCCACGCGTCCAGCGCGATGAACGCGGCGACGAGGACCGCGGCAACGATGAGCAGCGACAGCCACGCGCCCGTCACAAGCGCCAGCGCGGCGAAGGCGAGCAGCACGATCGCGAGCAGGAGCCACCGATGGCGGATCCACCAGTCTGACGAGCTCGCCGTCGTCGAAGGCGGGAGCTGCGCGACCGAGGCGGTGTCGGTGGCGAGATCGCCGGCGGGCTCCTTGGGCGGCGCGGCGGTGAGCGTTCCGGCCGCGAGCCCCTTCACGAGCAGGCCGTGCGTGAACGCGCCGTCGCCAACGGCGACGCGTCGCGCGACCGCGCCGCGCGGCCGCACGAGCCGGCGCATCGCGCCGCTCACCGCGGCGGGGGGCAGCGTACTGGTGGTGAGCAGATGCTGAAGTGTCGCCGGCGAGCCGCGAATCTTGCGGAGCAGCGGTGAGAAGAACGCGATCGCCTTCTCGGGCGCGAAGGTGGCCGCGAGGTTGACGTACACCGCCTCGCTCGCCCGCATCGCGTAGGCGGCGAGTCGGATCAGCCGATTGGCCTCGAACACCTTCTGCACCTGCGCCCATGCGCGCGCGACGTAGCTCTCCTGATTCTCGCGAACGACGCTGACTCCGAAGCCGGCGGGAACGCGGTTGCGGGGATCGCGATTGAGGTCGTCGACCCATCCGTCGCGCGTCGGATCGATCGTGTGTTGCTGCGCGTGATACTCGCCGTAGATCGGCGGCTCGACAACGGGCAGGTCGTCGGTCGCGGGATTGTTGCGACGCTCCTCGGGGAAGTTCAAAACCTCGGCGAGCTGGCCGAAGAAGGGACGCGTGACGTCGATGGCGAGCGGCCGCGCTTTCGTCGTCGGCGCCTTGAGCGCGCCCTCGAGGCCGATGACGGTCTGCTTCTCATCGGCCGGCAGGATCTGCCCGATATCGGTGCCAACCGTCAGGCCCCAGCCGGGCAGCTCGCCGTCCATGTCCCGAATGCCGACGCGCGAATCGGCGGGGCGCGGCTCCAGCCGCTTCACCATCGACTCGAAATCCTCGTTCTCCCCGGTTCGGAAGCGCCACGAATAGAGCACCGGCAACTCGAGCGATCCCGCAGCGTCTGTCCACGCGGGCTTCTGCGCGCTGACGTCCTTGGGATCCTGCCCGAGTCCGGCGAGCCGCCCGGTCTCGAACGCGGGCACGACGAACGCGCCGTACGGCGTGTTCGGCTCCAGGTGGCGCGGGCTCGTTAGGCGACAGATGATCCGGTCGGCGTTCGGGTCATCAGGCGTCTCGAGCGACTCGAGAAACTTCTCGAAGTCCGTCTCCTGCGGGAACGAGTCATTGGTGTGGACATGGGCCCACGCCCACGTTTGGCTGTACGGCGGCAGCACCGCCGTCGTCTGGACGGTGATCGACGGCAGGGGCAGACGCTTGTCGTTGCGCGTGAACTCCCCCTGATGATCCGCCGAGTCCTCCTCGAGCACGGCGAGCGCGAGCCACGGCCGCAATCGATCCCCCGCCGCGCGCGCCGGCGTGAAGCGCCAGACGAGGTCCTCGTCGTAGAACTCGATGAAGGCGAGATAGTTTGGCTCGAAGTCGGTGACCCAATCGTGCGGCTCCGTGCGCACGACGGCGTCTTTGTTGACGCCGAGAACGTCTCCGGGTCCGAGCAGCGCGAACTCCTTGTGCACCGGCTGCGCATTCACGGCGACGTCGACCGGCACCGTCGATCGCTCCTTCACCGTGCCGTCGCTCGCGCCGAGGGTGTCGGTCTCGTTGATCGAGCGGCCGATGCCGCGGCGGAGCCAGGCGCTGAACGTGTACTTGCCGACGGTGATGCTCATGCGGCGCTCGCCAGCTCGTGCGCGGCCATCACCTGGATGTTGCCCGCGAGCGACGGATCGCCCCGCACCAGCGCGTCGTGAATCGCGTACGCTTCGGCCTGTGTGCTGGCGGTCGCGTTAGGCGCCGCCGGCGAGAGATCCGAGACATTCACAACCTGATATCCGCCCTGGGCGACATCGATTGCCGCTGGCCCGTTGCCCCCAGCCTTGCGCGCCGAGACGGAGAGCGGGTTGCTCGCGATCGCGCCCCCTCGACTCAACTGATCGAACAACGACTTGAGGATCCCGACGCGTCCGCCGGGCTTCGTCACCTTGCGGTGCACGTAGCTCATCTCGTAGGTGACGTCCCTGTCGGTCGAGACGCCGGTGGTCGCGCTGTCCCCGCTCGTGAAGCGCAGGCCGCTCGGCATCGCCTCGAAGGATTTCCGCGCGAGCTTCTCGCTGTCGGACATCGTCACGAAGTTCGCGATCGCGAACTCCTCGCGCGCCGTGTCCGAGCTCCCGCCGTCCCACGTGATCGCGAACGTCGTGTCGCCCGTCGGCTTCTGGGTGCCGAACTTGTCGATCGCCATCGCCAGCGGCGTGATCTTCTGGCTCACGACGAGCACACCGAAGGGATGCAGCAGCAGCGAATCCTGCGGCGGATCGACCTGACGCAGCGACACGGTTTGTTGCGCGTTCGGCGGCATCTCGGCCGTCCAGTTGCGGCCGTCGTTCACCGCCGCAACGAGGAGGCCGAGCACGTCGACCAACTCTTCGGCGATCGCGAGAAGCGGATCACCCCACGTCTCGTCGAAGCCGACGGTGATGCTGAAGAGCCAGAGGTCGAGACTCGCTTTGCCCTTCGCATGCCACGGCGTGGGACCGGACAGCTCGCACGAGACACTGACGCCGGCGATGACGCTGCTCCCTTTGCGCAAGGCGAGCCCCGCCTCGATGTCGGCGACGAAGTGCAGCGGCAGCAGCTGAACGAGCAGGTCGTAGCCGAGGAAGCCGTAGATGTTGAAGCTGCCGGCGGCGGCATACAGTTCGACGCGCGCTCCCGACTGCACGGTGTTCGACGTCACCGCGAAGTACGTCTGCGCCGTTAGGCGCGGATTGTCTCCCGAGAGCAGCGCGATCGTCATCCGCTTCATCCCGGTGAGGTCCGACGGCACCTCGTGGAAGTTGGGATGGAAGCCGCCGACGCTGATGACGAAGATCTTCTCGGCGCCCCAGCCGATGCGCAGCGCCATGTCCCCGCTGAGCGTGAAGACGACCAGACTGGAGTCGAACAGGGACGCGTCGAACCAGATGAGCCCCTGCGCGAAGTCGATCCCGCCCGCGAAGTTCACCTGCAGCTTGAGAATCGGTGCTTCTTCGCGCGGCAGAATGCAGCGGAGGACGCCGATGATCGTGAGCTGCGGCGCGGGAATGTCGAGAATGATGCCCAGCTCGAGCGTGATCAGCGCGGGCGTTCCCCAACCCAGCTTTCCCATCGGCGCGACGACGAAGTGACCCTGGACGATGGGGAAGAACGCCTTGAGGTCGCTGACGATCTGCACGATGTTCCCGATGACGTCGGGCGGGAACAACACGCTGCTCACGCCGCCGGTGCGCACGCCTAACCGCAACGCTTCGGCGTCGAGTGATCGATTGAGGCCGAGCAATCCGCCGACGCCGATCAGGACGAAGCCATAGCCAAGCTGGATCGGCGTGAACTCGGCGGTGACGAGCAGGAGCAGCGCGAAGCCCGGCGTGCCGTCCGGCATCTTCGTGTTGATGATGCCGATGGCCTTGAGCGCGAAGAGTCCCTTGAAGGAGAGCTCGAGCGCGCCGATGTACTCGCCCTTGATGTCGTCGAAGGAGAGGAATCCGCCGCCGGTGATCGGGCCCGCCTGCACGCTCAGGCCCACGCCGTTAGGCGGCTTGAAGCCGATGTCGAGCTGCGCCGCCCCGAGGTTGCCCGAATTGTGCGGCGGGAAGGAGAGCGTGGCGGTGACGCCCATGTTCTGTACGACGGCCTGGATCGGCCCGAGCTTGGCCTGGATGTCCGCGCCGACGCTCATCGGAATGTCGCCGCCCTGCAAGCCGCCGGTGAGCGTGAGTCCGACGATCGAGATTGGACCGATCTCGATGTGCACGGGGAGTCGCACCTCGAGCGCGGAGCTCCCGCTGAAATAGAATCCGCGCTCGGTAGAGATCCCCATGACGACGGAGAAGTCCGCTTCGATGCGCGTGCCGGGGAGGATCTTGCCGAGGAATCCGTCGCCCTTGGTCGCGTCGATGACGACTTTGCCGTCGTTGAGCGTGCCGCTGACGTCGAGATCGCCCGTCGCCGAGCTCCCGCTCATCGTTAGGTGCGCGAGCGCGGCGAGGGTGAAGTCGCCGAACTCGATGCGGCTGCCGCCGCCGACACCGAAGAGGATGAACGGCTCCGGTGGGTTGCGCTCGAGAATGAGCTTGACGCTGAAGGCGCCGCTGACCGTCGAGACCGAAGGCGGCGTGAAGGTCAGAGACCCGTCGGTGCCGATGACGAGCTGCATGCCGGTCGGGATGTCGAACTCGACGTCGAATTCGAGCGTCGCGTCCGGACCCAATGGCACGCTGACTGGTCCGCTTCCGATGTCGGATTTCAAACCGATGGCGAGCCCGGGCACGCCGCTCGTCGTCGGCTTCATCTCGATCACGACGACGTCGAGCGTGCGCGGCGTCGTCGTGTCGTCGTAGATGACGGGGATGCCGGCGAACGCCAACAGCTTCTCGAGTTTAGGAAAGAGTAATTGGCCGTCGAACCCGGCGCCCCAGCCGTAGATCGCCTGCGCCTTCGCCGCCGGATCGCTCAGCCACTCGCCGACGACGCCAAAGTCATAGCTGTAGATCGTGTACGGCGGGTTCGCCGGATCGGTCGAATCGACGTTGAAGTCTTGCCGGTCGAGAAAGCCGAGGAACTCGAGGACATCGTTCAGTCCCTGGATGGCGTCGAGGTATTTGCCGAGGAGATAGTTGACGAGGCGCTCCGCGAGCTGCGCCGCGTCAGGCAGCGCGAGCCCTTGGGCCGCCGTCGCGAGGTCGTCGAAGGCGGCGATGATCTGCGCGACGTCGACCGTGGCCTCGAGTCCCTTCGATGCGACTGTGCCCCAGTCCTCGGCCTCGAGGGCCGTCACGAGGTCGGGAATCAGGTCGACGAGGGCGCCGGTCTGCGTCGCGATCGTGTCGAGCGGCGCACCGAGCGCCGTCGCCTCGGCGGGCGTGAGCGGAGTGCCCAGCTGCGCGAAGAAACCGACTGTGTTCGGGGGGACGACGCCGCTGCGCAGCGGCTCGACGATCGTCGCCAGCTCGATCGCGACGCGGCTCAACGTGTCCTGCGCCGTCGTCGCGCTCACGCGCTGACTCCGGCGTGTTCCGTCTCACGCAGTGCGAGCAGCATGTCGTGAACGGTCGCGCCGGTCGCGAGCAGGGCGAGATCGGCTCGATGTCGCCCGATTGCCTGCCGGAGCGGATTGCTCCCGTGCGCGGCCAGTACGTCGCACATCCTCGTCAGCAACTCAGCGCGTGAGATCCCGCCGATTTCCTGCGGCATCGTCTGCGCATCGCCACGAAGGTGATTGATCAGGTGGGCGAGAAAAGCCGGCCCCTTGTTGCGATGCCAGGTGACGGTGACGGGGCGGCAGGCGCGGACGAGGTACGCGATCTCGCGCCGCAACTCGATAAAGGACGTGTACAGCGCCTCACCCCGTGGTGTCGCGAGTATCTCTTCTCGAATCGCGAGCACGTGCTCGCGTTGCGGGTCGGTCAGGTCGATCGCTGAGCCGGGGACTGCGGCTCCGCGTGCGCCGACACGGTTGTACGAGACCAAAACGACACCGGGCGTGGACGCGGCGGGCTCGGTGACAACCGTTCGAGGTCCGGCGCCGCTACCATCGGTCGCGTTCTTTGCGCCGTGCGACTTTCCCGTCGTCGTCTCGACATAGACGTTTAGAACATCCAAAACCGGAGTGATGAAGCAGGCGTGGGACTTGAACTGGCCGGTCTGCTGGTCCGGTACTTCGCCGCCCGTGATGAGGAGCCCGATGGCCCGGTTCGCACCGTCGAGGATGAGCGAGCCCGAATCTCCAAGATCGCTGAAGGCGTTCTTGAACAGGCAGTTCAACTGATTCGGCGTCGCCGGATCGAGGATGATTTCGACGGTATTGTACCGGATGTCGCGCACTCGGTGGGTCTCGAGACCATCTTCGGTGAGCGTGAGGATGTCGTGCGCCGGCACATTGATCGCCGTGACGACGCCGACCGTCCGACCAGTAGAGCGGCCGACCTTGTACACTTTCGCTCCAAAGATCGATTGATCCGTTCTGACGTCTCTCACGTCGACGACTGCGTCACGGTCGGCCTCCTGGAGTCCCGGCGGCATCGGCCCCGGAACGTTGAGATTGGGGATCAGCGGGCTCCAGACGAGATTGTTGTCGCCGGTGGGGCACTTGCCCCCCCAGCAATAGCTTCCGAGATCGAGATGGACGACACCAGCGTCGACGTAGAACCCGTCGAATGTCGCCGGCAGTGTCTCGAGGTACGGATAATCCGGAGGGTCGCCGGTCGGCGTGTCGACGGGATTGCCGTTCTGGTCGACGTGCCCTTTGTAGACGTGATTCTTGTCGATCCTTCCCAGCAGCGTGCCGTGCGCGAGCTCGGGGTGGCCCGCGACCGTACGCGGCTTGTACGGGTGGTACACTCCATCGTTAGGCTTCGTCTTGATGTCCGGATCGAGCAGGACGTGTTGGCAGGTCAGGAGGTGGACGTTGTCGGGCTCCGCCGAGCCACGCGTCCTCGCGATGCACGCCATCGTGCCATTGCTCACGAGGTCCTTCGGTGTGTCCTGTCCCCACGCCTCGATCTGGACTCCGCCGTGAACATCGGGATATGCCGTGTCGTCGTTGCACCGGGCGATGTGCTTCGTGACGGGCGTGAACAGGCGGACATCCGTGCGATAGCCTTCGAACGTCGGCGGGACGCGCTGATCCTCGGCCAATGAATCGTTAGGCTTCTTGCGCATCACGTAGACGAGAATCGCCAGATCATTCGTGAAGCGCGGCCCGGTGGCCTTGAGGCCGTAGCCGACGCCGACCACGCCTTTGAGTTTTCCCAGCTGTCGGCGTGCGCGCTCGTAAGCGCCAATGAACGCGGCCGGATCAGATCGGATGTGATCGTTGTCCTTGATCGGGCCGCCAGCCCCGGTCGCGGCGGGAGGTCGCGCGCTCATCGGCCTGGCTCGTTATGCATCCGTGAACGCGACGGAAGCCAGTTCGTGCGGAACCTCCTCCGCGGTCCCGCCGCCCTGCACAGCGCCGAGCCGCGGGTGATCCTTCCGCCCCGCGCGAACGCGAGAAACCTTACCGAGCCGGGAATACCGCGCGCGTCAGCGATCCGCGCGCCCGAGGTCGATTCGGCGCGGAGTGTCTCCGTCTCGCGACTGCGTAGCAACGGGCGCAGCGTTCCTCCCGAGCCAATGATCTGATGGCGACGCGGCGGCCGGTATTATGACGTCGCCCGGCACATCTCGCCAGTCGGCCGCGAAGATTTACGCGCTCTAACGTTCGAGCGCCGGCGCTGGGTCACGTCATCGCGCGTTGAGTAAGTGCTCAATCAGCGCTTGGGCTCGCCAGTGAGCGCGGTGCGCAGCGATCGCCGGATCCGCCCCAGTGCGCCGAGCGACCCCCGCGGCCTCCCATCGGCGCCGGCGCGCGGGAATGGCGTTCCCTCTTCCTGGAGTAGCCCGAGAGGAAAGCTCACCCCGCCATTCATCACGTACCGAATGACGTCTTCGACCGCCCGACGACGGAGGCGGTAGTTCCGCAGCTCCGCCAGCGTCACCCACGCGGCGCGCAACGACTCGCGATCCGGCTTCTGCTTCGTCGTCGTTGGACCACGCGGCTCGCCGAGAAAAACGATACGAACGCGCGCGTCGCGACGACCCGGCGTGTGCTCGATCCGCAGGATGCCCGTCAACCGAATCTTGACGCCCGACTCCTCGAGCGTCTCGCGGACCGCGGCGTCAACCAGCGTCTCGCCCGGCTCCACACGACCGGCGGGGAGATGCCACGCCTGATCGTGCTTGCGCTCCTGGACGAGCAAAAAGCGGTCGCCATGCCTGACGACAACCGCGGCGAAGTACCAGGTGGGGATTGGCTCGCGTGCCAAAGGAGAATCGACGGTGAGACCGGTCGTGCTCTCTGACTCTGCGAACGATAGACCAATGGTCAGCAGAAGGAAAGCGTCTTTGTCATCCCGAGCAGCGGTCTTAGTACGCCGAATGGGGTCGGCTACGACAGCGACATCACGGTAACGCGTACGCAAGGTACGCGTCACCGGACGGCGTGCCCAGTTTGCCGCCACCGGCCGCGATCACCACGTACTGCTTGCCTCGCACTGCGAATGTGCTCGGCGTCGCGTAGCCCGCGGCCGGAAGCGTCGTTTGCCAAAGCAGCTTGCCCGTCGCCTTGTCGAAGGCGCGGAACTTCGCGTCCTGCGTCGCGGCGATGAATACCAAACCGCCCGCGGTGACGATCGGCCCGCCGTATTGCTCCGCTCCCGTTGTCGCGTGGTCCCCGAGCTCCGGGTGTTCGCCGAGCGGGATGCGCCAGCGGTATTCGCCGGTATTGAGATCGATCGCGCTCAGCGTGCCCCACGGCGGCTTGATCGCCGGGTAGCCCGCGGAATCTCTCCAGCGCTCGTAGCCCTCGAACTCGTAAGGCGCCTTCGCTCTCGCCGGGTGAAACTGTGCCGGCGCGAGCGTCACATGGCGACGGCCGAGCAGATATGCCATCACCGCGCGCTTTTCATCGTCGGGGAGGTTGGCGAACGAAGGCATGAAGCCGCGCCCGCGCTCGATCACGCGTTGGAGCTGCTCCGCGGTCATATGATCGCTGACGCCGACGAGCGACGGGGCGCGGCCGACGCCGCGCCGATCCTTGCCGTGACAGCTCGCGCACACGGCCGCGTACACCGCCGTTCCGGTTCGCGGCCTTCGCGTCGCCGCGGGAGCCTTCGCGACCTCGCGCATCGCCGCGATCCAGGGGACGTCGCTCGCGTTGACGTAGAGGACACCGGTCTTCGTGTCGACGGCGGCGCCCCCCCATTCTCCGCCGCCATCGAATCCCGGAAGGACGATTGTCCCCTCCCTGCTCGGCGGCGTGAACAGAGAGCCGGTGCGCAATGTATGAAACCGCTCCAGTGCCGCCGCGTGTGCGTCCGCCGAGAGATCCGTCAGGTCGCTGTCGGTCATCGCCTGGCGCGCGAACGGGCTGGGCTTGCGCGGGAAGGGCTGCGTCGGCCAGGTGTGCTCGCCGTTCAGATCGGACTCGGGGACGGGGCGCTCGTCGATCGGGAAGAGTGGCTTGCCCGAAGCGCGATCGAAGACGAAGACGAAGCCGCTTTTCGTGATTTGCGCGAGCGCGTCGACGCGCTTGCCGTCACTCGTTAGGGTGACCAGATTCGGCGCGGCGGGGAGGTCGCGATCCCAGACGTCGTGATGTACGGATTGAAAGTGCCAGATCCGCTTTCCCGTGTTCGCGTCGAGCGCGAGAAGCGTGTTCGCGAACAGGTTCGCGCCGGCGCGATCGCCTCCGTAGAAATCGGGAGTCGCTGAACCCGTCGGGACGTACACGAGGCCGCGCGCGGTGTCGATGGCCATCCCGGGCCACGAGTTCGCGCCGCCGACGGTCTGCCAGGCGCCGGCGGGCCACGTGTCGTAGCCAAACTCGCCAGGACGTGGAATCGTGTGGAAGGTCCACCGAATTCGTCCGGTGCGCACGTCGTAAGCGCGCACGTCTCCCGGCGCCGAGCCCTCTTCCTCGCCGACCCGAGTGCCCTCGATGAGTAAATCCTTATAGACGACGCCGGGGCTGGTCGCCACGAGATAGGCGCCGGCGACGTCGCGTCCGAGTCCCGCCGCCAGATCGAGCGAGCCAAGGTTGCCGAACGCGCGCGCGGGCTGCCCGGTGCGCGCGTCGAGCGCATAGAGACGACGGCCGGCGGTGAAGAAGATCCGGCGCTCTTCGCCATCCGTCCAATAGACGACGCCGCGATTCACGTGCGACTCGCGCGGATGGTTCGCGAACGGGTCGAATTTCCAGATCAGCGTGCCGCTGTCGGCGCGGAGCGCGATCACCGCCAGCGCCGGGGTCGTGGTATAGAGCACACCGTCGACGACGATCGGCGTCGCCTGAATCTCCGAGTGCCCCCCACCCGCGGGCATGTCGCCGGTGTGAAACGTCCACGCGGCGCGAAGCGTGGCGACGTTGTCGCGGTTGATCTGATCGAGCGTGGAGTAGCGCGAGTTGCCGGGCTCGCCACCGGTGACCGGCCAGTCGACGGAACGCTCGTCGTGCCTAACGCAGGCCGCAGCAACGAAGAGGAGCGCGCCGAGCGCGAAGGTGATCCTCACGGGCTACCGGTGCGGCTCGACGTACGCGTCAACCTGAGGCGGCCAGGCGCGCTCGTTATGCGGCGCGAGCTGCGCGAAGAAGTCGAATGCTTCGTTCGGAAAGCCCGCGAACCGGGCATCGGGGCCCATGGTCATCCTGCTCGAACCCTCCTCGGGAAGAGGCCTCTGCGCTCCGGCGCGCTATGGTAGATCATTCTCGACAGGATGTCGAGCGAAGGCATCGAGATGCGCACGCCTTGGGAACCTCCCTGCTTGACGCCACCGCTGGAGCGCGTATCGTCTCATGCCCTCACCGCTGCTTCTGCTGTCGTCTCGGACCCCGAGGTTCGAAATGAAGACCATGCTTCGTGTCGCCATCGCTTGTTCCACTGGTCTCGTCCTCGCCGGTTGCGCGAAGAGCGATCAAGCCGCAAAGGACAGCGCCGCCGCCGCCGCCGCGGCGCCAGCACCAGAGGCTACGCCCGCACCCGCACCCGCTCCCGCGTTCTCCCTGGCCGACGCCGCCGGCAAATGGCAAATGCGCGCTGTGCCCGAGTCGGGCACGGACACGACCGCGACGAATTACGTGCTCACGGCGACGGCCGATACGACGGGATGGATGATCTCCTTCCCGTCGGGGCTCAAAGTACCGGTACACGTCATGGTGTCGGGAGACAGCCTGATGCAGAAGACCGGCACATTTGCCAGCCAGCGGCGAAAGGGAGTCAAGGTGACGACGGAAGGCACGTTCCGGCTGGAGGGCGGCAAGCTTGTCGGAACGACGATCGCGCACTACTCGAAGGCGGGCCCGGATTCGGTGATGCGCCTCCACACCGAAGGAACGAAGATGCCGTAGAGGACGTCGACCGCGCCGGGGAGCTCGTGAGGGAGCGGCTCCCTGGCGACCGTCGGACGGGCGCAGCGCATCGCCGGCTGATCGTTAGGCATCATTCCCATCCCAGCTCCAGCCCGAACACAGCCGCACGATAACGGACACCTCCCCCCAGCGTCCCGAATCCACCGAACGTCAGCCGGCAAATACGGCAGAAATGCACGGCGATCTGCGCATCCAGTGGCACGCCAACGTAGGACGGATACGTGACGACGACATCGTGCACTCGTACTACGGTGCCTAACGCGACACCGGTGCCCAGCCGCGCGTCGAGCCAGCGCCCACGCCACTGCAGACCGTACAATCCGGCAATCTCGCCGAGTTTGTTTGTAGGCGGCGTTGGACCGCCGCCGTCATACAGGTCGAGCCCGATCACTCCGTTGAGTCGAACCGCCACATAGCGGTTATGGGCAAGGTGTCGCAGCCATTCGCCGCTGAGTGCAACGCCACCTACACAACAGGGGCTGATTTCCCCCGCGCCGATGGCCACGCCGACCCAATCGGCAGGAATTGCATCTTGGGCGCGCGCGCGGCCGAATGCCGTCAAGAGCACACATGCTACTCGAATGAAAGACCAGGTGAGTCGCCGCACGCTTCCCCTCTGAGAAAGGCTCGATTGCGAGCACGCTACGCTTGCAAGAAGTTAGCAGAGACCGAACACGCGCGCTCTTGCGTTCGGCGGCGTTCACCGCGTGCTTAGCGCTGATGATAACATTCCGCGATCTCACCGCTACCCCGGGCTCGTGATGAGAACTCTCTCACGTATGGCGGCCGTGTGCGCCGCGACTCTCATTGGCGCCTCGCTGGCCGTCGCGCAAGCCTCGAGCGTCTCCGGCATCGTCTTTGCCGACGCCAACGGCAATGGGCTTCGCGAAGCGAACGAGCGCGGCGTCGCCGGCGTCGCCGTCTCGAATCAGGACATCGTCGTCACGACGGATGCCTCGGGCGCGTTCCACATCCCCCGCGGCAGCTCGCGCATCGTCTTCGTCTCCGTCCCCGACGGCTATCGCACGGTCGGCCGCTTCTGGCGCCCCGACAGCGCGGCAAGCCTCGTCTTTGCGCTCGCGCCCACGCCGCGCGTCCGCGATTTCACCTTCGTCCACGCGTCCGACACCCACATCTCCCCCGCGAGCGCGGAGCGCACGCGCCGGCTCGGCGCGCTCGTCGACTCGATGTCGCCGGCCTTCCTCATCATCACCGGCGATCTCGTGCGCGACGCGTTACGTGTCAGCGAAGCGGAAGCGACGGGCTACTACGAGCTCTTCGCGCGCGAGACCGGCGCGTTCCACACGCCATTATGGACCGTCCCCGGCAACCATGAGAACTTTGGCATCGAGCGCGACCAGTCCCACGTCAGCGCGATCAACCCGCTCTACGGCCGTGGCATGTACCACAAGTACTTCGGGCCTGATTACTACTCGTTCAACTACGGCGGCGTGCATTTTGTCGGACTGAACACGGCCGACATCACGGACCTCTGGTATTACGGGCACGTAGACAGCCTCCAGCTGGCGTGGCTGGAGCGCGACCTCGCACTGGTGCCGGCGAACGTGCCTGTGGTGACCTTCGACCACATCCCCTTCTTCTCCTCATTCGAGGGCCTGAGAGGGTACACCGACGATCCGCCGGCACCGACGCTGATCACGGTGAACGGTCGCACGGTCTTCCGGCACACGGTGTCGAACGCCGCCGAGGTGCTCGCGGTTCTGCGAAAGCACAAGCACGTGCTCGCGCTCGGCGGGCACATTCACGCCGTGGAGAAGATCGAATACGAAGTGGAAGGGCTGCGCACGCGCTTCAACCAGACGAGCGCGGTGGTCGGGCCCACGCCCGCTTCGCCGTTCCGGTTTCCGTCGGGAATCACGCTGTACACGGTGCGCCGCGGAGAGATCGACGCGGGGCGGTTCATTCTGCTGGGCGCTGCGGATCCGATAAGGCCGTAGTGGACAGCCCAAATCCGATTCGAAACGTCGGGGCGGCGCGGTCTTGCTAATACCTGCCAGCGCCCGAACAACCGTAGAGCTGCGACGCCAGCTTGCTTGGAGTTGATTTGTTCTACATAATAGAAGTATGGTCAATCACAGGCTCGGTTCTCTCGAGCTCATGGTGCTTCTCGCCGTCGTGCGACTCGGTGATGAGGCTTACGGGCTAGCGATCCGCCGCGACGTGTCCGCCCGCGCGCAACACGAC
>DATBHD010000007.1:0-2700 GCA_036557635.1 Gemmatimonadaceae bacterium | reverse complement strand
GCGGCCAAGTGGCGCACGTCTTCGGACAAATTGCTCAGATACAACTGCGTTACAGTTGTATGCGGAAACAACCCAACATGCAGCCTTTTGGTCACACCCTGCGGAGGGATGTACCATCCGGGCGAAGTCATTGTCAAGCGTAGATGTAGGCGGCCTTGCCGAATCCAGATTTTATCCAATTTCTGGTGGTACGAACTGCACTCGCTTCGCCCCCCAATCCGAGCGAGATTTCCTTGCGCACCGATGACATCGACCTCCGTTCGCGCGTTCGCTCCTGGCAGCGTCGGTAACCTGGGACCTGGACTCGACATACTCGGTTGCGCGACAAGCGGGCTCGGCGATTCAGTCGAGGCCACCCTCGTCGCGTCGGGCCACGGGGTGCGCCTCGATGATCCAGGACATCCCGACCTGCCGCGCGACCCGTCCAGACATTCGTCCGCCATCGCCGCCACCGAAGTACTGCGGCGCGCCAACGCGACCACCACGGGCGTTGGGCTGCGCGTCGACAAGCGACTCCCACTCGCGGGCGGGCAAGGTGGAAGCGCTGCTTCCGCGATCGCCAGCGCACTCGCGGTCAACGTGCTGCTCGGATCACCCCTCGAGATGAACGACCTGCTGCTCGCGGCACTCGTCGCCGAAGAGCGCGTGGCCGGGCGCCATCTCGACAACCTCGCCCCCTCCCTGCTCGGCGGCATCGTACTGGTCCGGTCCGTCGAGCCGCTCGACCTCGTTCGAATTCCACCGCCGCCATCGCTGCGCGTCGTGCTCGTCCACCCAGCGATGCAGCTGCGAACGGCGGACGCGCGCGCAGTGCTGCCTTCGACAATCGATCGACAGACCGCAGTGGCGCAAGCCGCCGCCGTGGCAGCGATGGTATCCGCGTTTTGGTCAGGCGACGTGTCGCATCTCCGCGGAACCGTCACCGATTTCATCGCCGAGCCAGCGCGGGCTCCGCTGCTCCCCGGCTTCATAAGCGCGCAAGCGGCAGCGATGGACGCCGGCGCGCTTGGCTGCTCGATCGCGGGTGGCGGTCCGACGTCGTTCGCGCTCACGGACGGCGACGAGATCGCGTCGACCGTCCAGACGGCGATGGTCGAAGCCTACCGTTCGAGCGGAGTCGAGGCGACGGCGCGCGTCGCCCACGTCGACGAGCAAGGCGCCCGCATCGAAGACGTCGAAGCACCGGGGCGATATCGTTCGGCATGACGATTCTCGAGACGCGCCAAGAATGTGAACAGTGCGGAAACTCCATCGGCGAGCTGGATCCATCGCCCGTCTGCCCTCGCTGTGGAGGTTTGCTCGAGCTCGTGCACGAGTCGCTCGAGACACTGCTCGCCGACGAGTTGCACACAACATTCGCCTCGCGGCGAAGGGCGGTGCGCGGGCCGGATGCGTCGGGGGTGTGGCGGTATCGAGAGCTCGTGCTTCCTTCGGCGACGCCAGACGTGATCGTGAGCCACCCCGAGGGAAATACGCCACTCGTCGCGCGCGCGACGGTGTGTCAGTGGGCCGCGCTCGACGGGCTGCTCATGAAACACGAAGGCCACAATCCCACCGGGTCGTTCAAGGATCGCGGCATGACGGTCGCGATGACGCAAGCGAAACGCACCTATGCACGAGCGGTCGCCTGTGCGTCGACGGGCAACACGTCGGCGTCGCTCGCAGCGTACGCATCGCAAGCCGGTCTCCCGGCACTCGTCTTCGTTCCTGCCGGCCAGGTCGCACTCGGCAAGCTGACACAGACGCTCGCCTACGGCGCGCGGACGCTGCTCGTGCGTGGCAACTTCGACGCATGTCTCTCACTCGCGCGAGAGGCGAGCGTCGTCCTCAACATCCAGCTCCTCAACTCGATCAACCCGTTCCGCCTCGAGGGACAGAAAACGATCGTGTTCGAGCTGCTCGAGCAGCTCGGCTGGGACGCCCCCGACTGGATCACGCTCCCCGCCGGGAACCTCGGCAACACCTCGGCATTTGGCCGAGCGTTGCGGGATGCGAAAGCGTTGGGTTTGATCGAACGGGTTCCGCGGCTCGCGGCAGTGCAAGCGTCGGGCGCGGCGCCGTTCGCGCAGGCGTTCGCCGAACAATTCGCGACGCGGCGTCACGTCGAGCCACATACGATTGCGACAGCGATCCGCATCGGCGCGCCTGCATCGTGGGATCGCGCGGTGCGTGCGATTCAGGAAACCAACGGCGTCGTCACCTCGGTGAGCGACGACGAGATCCTGGACGCGAAAGCGATCGTCGACGCCGCCGGCATCGGTTGCGAACCGGCGAGCGCGGCGAGCGTCGCAGGGGCAGCGCGGCTCCGCCGGGAAGGCGTGATCGGCGCGTCGGAGCGAGTGGTGGCCGTGCTCACGGGACACTTGCTGAAGGACCCCGGCGTGCTCGTGCGCTACCATCAGGAAACCGAGCCGCCGCCCGCACATGCCAATCGGCCGATCGAGATCGAGCCGAACGTCGAAGAAGTCGAACGCGTACTTGGAGAGCGAGCCGGCGCGTGACCTCGCGGTGCGGTCGCTCCTCGGGATGACCTTGCAGTTCGGTTCTCCACGGGCGAACATCCGCGGCACGGTGAACCAATCCGACACCCTCACGAGGTTGGCATGTACCAGCGAGTGATTCGAACGACAGCCATCGCGGCTGGGTTGATCGCGGCCGCGTTTCCGCTCGCCGCGCAGGGACGCGGCGGCCAACAGGGTC
>DATBHD010000006.1:0-2320 GCA_036557635.1 Gemmatimonadaceae bacterium | reverse complement strand
GGCGCGCGATCGGCATCCACCAACCGGATCTCGGGAACCGTCGCGTCGAACTCGAGCTCCACGCGCTGCAGCAGCACGGGATGGTCGATCTTTCCCTCATTAGTAAGCCACAACAGGCGGCCATCGCCGAGCACGAGCTCGAGGGTCTCGCTCTGCTGCTCGAGGCGGACGCGGAGCAAATAGAATCGCTCGAAGGCTGCCAGCGCGGCGCGCGCGGGGCGTTCGGCTTCGGCCCACTCCTGCCACCGCAACCGCCACGCCTCGAACTCCCGGACCCGCTCGGCGCTGTCGGTGAAGTCCTCCTGATATTCCTCATTACGATCTTTGAAAATGAGCGACGCGATGGTCCGTGGCGGCGTGCTCGGATCGTCGCGGCCGGGCTCGATCCAGTCGATGAGGAGGTCCGGCAGTACGGGGGCGCGAGTGGTTTTCGGGCGGCGAATGGTGAGCAGGGACTCACCCGCTTTCGCGGCTGTCGCGGCCGTGTCGGCCGCGAGCGCGACTTGCGCGCGCGAGATGCTCGGGTGCGGCGGGATGTCTCGCAACCAGAACGACCACTCATACGACGACATCTGCCGACGCGTGGGCTGCTCACGCTCGGCATATGCTTTCAGGAATCGAAACACTTGCTTCGCGCGCTCGCGACCTGCGTCCGCTCGCGGGGCGCGGGCGGAGAGATCGGTGCTGCGGGCTCGTTCGCTGTCGAAAACAGATTTGGCGCTATCCACGGTCACACCTACAGTTTGTTAAACCTGCCAACCAATGTCATCCCGAGCGAAGCGAGGGATCTGCTTTCTCGGGTCGGACTGCTGAAGAGCAGATCCCTCGGTCGCTTCGCTCCTCGGGATGACGAGTCGATTAGTGCCTAGTGCCTAGGAGCAACTCCTCGAGCGAATATACGCGCCCATTGGCGACCACGCGCCGCACGCGACGGGTTGCGTTGATGTCCTGCAGCGGATTCCCCTCGACGATCGCGAGATGCGCGAGCTTCCCTGCCTGAATCGACCCCGCGTCCAGATCGAGCGCCACCGCCGGATTCACCGTGGCCGTCTCGAGCGCCTCGAACGGCGTCATTCCGGCCGCGACGTACGCCGCAAGCTCCGCATGCAGATTGATCGCGTTGGGCGTGTCCGTACCCGCAACGATCCGCGTTCCCGCTCGCATCGTCCGCATGATCAAACTTCCCGGCCCGAGCGAATCTTCGGCTTGAGCACCGCCGCCCCCGCGTCCGCGACCACCTCCCGCTCTTCCGCCGACGCCGCCACCGCCGCCACGACCTCGTCCTCCGCCACCTCCGCCTTCACCTCGCGCACCTCCAGCCTGCTGCGCGCCACCTTCTCCAGTCGCCGACGAACGATTCCACAACGCATATAAACGAAATCTCGGGTCAGATCTCACCGTCGAATCCGACGCAATCACCGCACGCAACGTCGCGCCGCCGAGTGCCAACGTTGGCGTCATCGTCATCTGTGCCTTGCCCCAGAGCAGCGCGACGTCCTCATAACTCCGCTGTAAAGACGAAATCTTCGGCGAGAAGCCACGCCGGCTCGTGCCGGTGATGTGCTCCGTCCCGTCGCTCCCGATGAACGCCGCCGGATATATCTCGTGGCTCGACGACGGCACGCCCATCGCATGCGCGAACTCGATGATCCGTCGCTGCTGCACCTCTGGCATGCGCACGTAACTCTTGATCAGATCGAACTGTAGCGCCTTCGCGCGCTGAAGCTCCATCTCGAGCTGCGCGACATTCGACACCGGCACTGCCATCGGGTAGTACACCCGCTGCCACTCCAACAGATACCCCGTCGAGAACACCCTCGGCCCCATGAACCGGCCGGCGTCGGACGCCTCGCGAAATTCCGCGGCCTCGTACGGCATACCGCCTGGACTCCGCACCGTCGTGATCCCGAATGCGAGCCAAGCGCGCAAACCAGCTTCGCCAAGGTCGGGCTGCAGGTGTGAGTGGTATTCTATGAGTCCCGGCATCACCGTCAGACCACTCGCGTCCACGACGCGCGCTCCAGCGTGCCGCGCATCACTATGTGCGACGACGCTCGTGATGCGATTGCCGTCGATCACGATATCGACATTCTGCCTCGCGTTCGGGCTGACGCCGTCGACGAGTTGGCCCGCGTGCACGACGACGTGCGTCGTCGGAACGTCGAGCGTATACGTCAGTGGGACCGGGACGTCTTTCACTTCGCCCGTCTCGACGTCCATCAAACGCAACTTATCCATAGATTGATACAACACATGCTTCGAGTCTCCCGCCCAACTCGGCGCATACGCCATTTCGCTCGTCACTCGGCGTGGTGGTCCG
>DATBHD010000005.1:0-83486 GCA_036557635.1 Gemmatimonadaceae bacterium | reverse complement strand
TCGTCGTCCTGCTGGTAACGACGATCAGCTTCTTCCTCATCCGTCTCGCGCCGGGCGATCCCTTCTCGTTCGTCGGTGACATCACGATGAGCGCGGCCGCGCGCGACCAGCTGCGCGTCCAGTATGGCTACAACAAGCCGGTGCTCGAGCAGTTTGCGCTCTTCGTCGGAAACGTCGCCCGGGGACGGTTCGGGTACTCGCAATCGATGCACCGCAACGTCGGCGAGGTCATCGCCGACGTCTTGCCGCGAACGCTCCTGCTCATGAGCGTCGCCCTCCTCCTTTCTTTCACGATCGGAATCATCGTCGGTGCGATGCAGGCCGTTCGCCGCGGCAGCTGGTTCGACCGATCGCTCTCCGGCGTTCTCCTGCTCTTCTACTCGATTCCCGATTTCTGGCTAGCCCTGATGGCGCTGCTCGCGCTGGGCTACTGGCTTCCGATCTTTCCCGCTGGCGGCATGATCGACCAGGTCATGCACGACTACATGTCGTTAGGCGGCCGAATCCGGGACATCGCGGCGCACCTCGTGCTCCCGTCGCTCACCCTCGCGCTGCTCTCCGCGGCGGGAATCGCCCGCTACCAGCGCGACGCACTCCTCGAGATATTGCCGCAGGATTTCGTGCGCACGGCTCGCGCGAAAGGGCTCGGCGAACGCGCCGTCGTTCTGAAACACGCGCTTCGTAACGCATTGCTTCCGGTGATCACACTGCTGGGCCTCTCCTTGCCGACGCTCGTCGGCGGCACCTTCTTCGTCGAGAAGGTGTTCGCCTGGCCGGGAATGGGCTACGTCGCCGCCAACGCGATCTCGTCGCGAGACTACGATCTCGTCACCGGGAGCGTCATCGTCGGCGGCATCATGGTGACCTTGGGTAGCCTTCTCGCCGATCTGCTCTATGCGGCCGCCGACCCGCGTCTCCGCGCCCGCTGAGCGCCTCGCCGCGTCGAGCGTGGCGTCCTCGGTGACGGCGATGCCGCTCACCCCCGACGCGCCATTGCGCCGGGCGCGCATAACGAGTGCGCTCTGGTGGCCGCTGGCGTTGATCGTGCTCCTGTGTCTCGTGGCGCTCCTCGCGCCGGTGCTCGCGCCCTATTCGCCGAACGAGCAGCTCGATATCGTCGCCCTCAAGAATCACGCACCGTCGCTCGCTCATCCCCTTGGGACTGATCAGTACAGCAGAGACCTGCTGAGCCGCATGTTGTTCGGCGCGCGCATTTCACTTTCGGTCGCGATGCTCGCCGTGCTGCTTGCGGCGACGGTCGGCACGGCGTACGGCCTCGTCGCCGGATACCTGGGCGGCCGGGCCGACGCGATCATGATGCGGCTTCTCGACGCGTGCCTCGCGATTCCGCGCGTGCTCCTGCTCGTGGCCGTGCTCGCGCTCTGGAGCCCCGTGCCCTTGGTCACGCTCATCCTCGTCATCGGCTTCACCGGATGGTTCGAGGTATCCCGGCTGGTGCGCGCCGAGGTCTTGTCGGTGATGAAGCGCGAATATGTCGTGGCGGCGCGCGCGCTCGGCACGTCTGGCTCGCGCATCATCTGGCGGCACATCTTGCCGAATGTGCTGACGCCCGTGCTCGTCGCCGCGACGCTCGGCGTCGGCAACGTCATCATTCTCGAGGCGGGTCTCTCGTATCTCGGCATCGGCGCGCGCGCGCCGACGGCGAGCTGGGGCTCGATCTTCTTCGATGGCAGCGAGGCGTTTCAGGCGACGTGGTGGATCGCGCTCTTCCCGGGGCTGGCGATCATCGTCACCGTGTTCGCCTTCAACACCTTCGGCGCCGCCTTGCGCGATGCGCTCGATCCGCACCAGCTTGCGGGCGGCAACGCCCGTTGACGAACGCTCACCGGTCCCGCATGGCCGATCCTCTGCTTCAGATCGAGAACTTGCGCACGTTCTTCTACGGCGGAGGCGCGATCGCGCGCGCCGTGGACGGCGTCACCTTTTCGATCGGAGCGGGAGAGACGATCGGCCTCGTCGGCGAATCGGGATGTGGCAAATCGGTCACCGCGCTCTCCGTGCTGCGTCTCGTTAGGCCTCCCGGCCGCATCGAGGAGGGGAGCCGCATTCTCTTCGAGGGACGGGACCTCGCGACCCTCGACGAGCGGGATCTCCGCGCCGTTCGCGGAGCGCGCATCGCGATGGTGTTCCAGGAGCCGATGACGGCGCTCAATCCCGTCTTCACCATCGGCGAGCAGATCGCGGAGGTCGTGCGCATTCACGGCAAGGCGTCGCGTCGTGAGGCATGGGATCGCGCGGTCGAGATGCTTCAAGTAGTGGGCATTCCCGGGCCGGCGGCGCGGGCCCGGGAATATCCCCACCAGCTCTCCGGCGGCATGCGGCAGCGTGTCGTGATCGCGATGGCGCTCGTCATGAATCCGGCGCTCGTCATTGCCGACGAGCCGACGACCGCGCTCGACGTCACCATTCAGGCGCAGATCATCGAGCTGCTGCAGCAATTGCAAAGCCGCTACGGGACGTCGATTCTCCTGATCACGCACGACCTCGGCGTCGTCGCCGAGACTGTCTCACGCGTCATCGTTATGTACGGCGGCGAGATCGTCGAGGAAGCACCGGTGAAAGCGCTGTTCGCCGAGCCGCACCATCCGTACACCGAGGGCCTGCTCGCCGCGATGCCTCGGCTCGGCGAGACACGTGAGCGTCTTCGCACCATTCCCGGCACCGTGCCGCCGCCCACGAGCTGGCCGAGCGGTTGCCGGTTTCACGACCGCTGCCCCTACGCATGGGAACGCTGCACCGTGGAACACCCGCCGCTCTATCAGATCGGCAGCGCGCACGTGTCGCGCTGCCACTTGGCGGAGGAGCCGGGGCGCCGCGAGCATCCACACGAGCCGTTCGTTATGCAGCAGCCCCAACGCTCCGGACGGTCTTGATGCCGAAGGCCGTTCAGTCGCCGGGGGCCGAGCCGCCGCTCCTCACCGTCACGAACCTGACGAAGCACTTCCCCGTTGGCGGCGGGCTGTTTGCGCGCAGTAAGAATCCGGTTCGCGCCGTGGACGGTGTGTCCTTCGAAGTCCGCGCCGGCGAGACGCTGGGGCTCGTCGGCGAGTCCGGCTGCGGGAAAACCACGACCGGACGCGTCATCCTGCGTCTGCTCGAGCCGACGTCCGGTTCCGTTCGATTCGAAGGCCAGGACGTGTTTGCGCTCGACGCGGCGTCGATGCGCCGGCTGCGCCGGAAGATGCAGATCATCTTCCAGGATCCCTTCTCCTCGCTCAATCCGCGCATGACGATCGGCGCGATCGTGCGCGAGGGCCTAACGATTCACCACCTCGCCGAGGGCGCCGCCGCCGACAGACGCGTCCGTGAGCTCCTCGACGAGGTCGGCCTGCGCGCCGAGTACGCGTCGCGCTATCCGCACGAATTCTCGGGCGGTCAACGCCAGCGCGTCGGCATTGCCCGCGCGCTCTCGGTGGAGCCGAGCTTCATCGTCTGCGACGAGCCCGTCTCGGCTCTGGATGTGTCGGTTCAGGCGCAGGTGGTCAACCTCCTTCAAGATCTGCAGCGAGAGCGCGGTCTTTCATATCTCTTCATCGCCCACGACCTCTCCGTTGTCGAGCACATCGCCGATCGGGTAGCGGTGATGTATCTCGGCAAGATCGTCGAGCTCGCCCCGGCCGACGACCTGTACCGGGAGCCGCTGATGCCGTATACGCAAGCGTTGCTCTCCGCCGTGCCGGTCCCGGATCCCGAGGTCAAGAAGAGTCGCATCGTGCTTACGGGCGACGTTCCGTCCCCGGCGAACCCTCCGTCTGGTTGTGTGTTTCATCCGCGCTGCACGCATCCCCAGAAGGATGCCGCCTGTGCCGCGATCGTTCCCCCCCTCGAGGAAAAGGCGCCTCGGCACTGGGCGGCATGCATCAAGCAACCCCCGACGACCGTGAGTTGGGAGCAACAGCAGCAGTCCGGCGGTACCAAGCCTCCTGAGCGGTATCTGCCGGTCATCGCAGTCGGCGCGCGCGCATAACGAACCCGATCAGAGAGCGATCATGGCGATCAACCAGCCCGTCTTCGACCAACAGCAGGCCGGCGCGGTCACGGTAGACCTGCCACCTAACGATCTCACTCCCTACACGCACGACCGTCGCTTCTTCGGTCAGCCGCGCGGGTTGGCAACGCTCTTCTTCACCGAGATGTGGGAACGTTTCTCGTTCTACGGGATTCGTCCACTCCTCGTGCTCTTCATGACAGTCGCCCTCGCGCAGGGCGGCTTTGGTTTCGACCGCGTCACTGCCAGCTCGATCGTTGGCATCTACGCGTCGTCGGTTTATCTGTCGTCGCTGCCGGGCGGTTGGATCGCGGATCGCTGGCTCGGTCTGCAGCGATCAGTGTGGATCGGCGGCCTATTCATCGCGCTCGGCCACCTCTCGATCGGGCTCTCGGGGTTTTTCGTGCGCAGTGCGTTCTTCCTCGGCCTCGTCCTGATCGTCATCGGAACGGGTCTGCTGAAGCCGAACGTATCGGCAGTTGTTGGCGACCTGTATCCGGAAGGTGGCGCGCGACGCGACGCGGGGTTTTCGATCTTTTACACCGGCATCAATCTCGGCGCCTTCCTTGGATCCATTATCCCCGGATGGCTCGGCGAGCGCGTGGACTGGCACTGGGGCTTCGCATCCGCCGGCATCGGGATGCTGTTCGGACTCATCACGTTTCGCCTGCTTGCGCCCCGTACCCTCGGCCCAATTGGTCTCAAGCCTAACGGGACGATCGAAGAACAACGCCGCGTCCGTTCGCTTTCTTTCGGGTTGCTGGGCATCATCGCGCTCGTCACGGTTCTCGCCATGGCTGGCGTGATTCGCATCAACGCCGTGGCGGTCGCCGAGAATCTGACCGTGGTCATTCTCGGCCTCGCGCTGCTGTACTTCGCTTATCTCTTCTTCTTTGCCGGCCTCGACGGCGGCGAGAAGAAGCGCGTCGCGGTGATCATCGTGTTGTTCGTCTTCGCCACCATCTTCTGGAGTGCATTCGAGCAGGCGCCGACCTCGCTCAATCTCTTCGCGCGCGACTTCACCGATCGCCACATTTTCGGCTGGGAGTCACCGACGACGTGGATGCAGGCGGCGAATTCGGTATTCGTCATCGTCCTGGCACCGGTCTTTGGCTTGCTCTGGCTCGCCCTCGGCAAGCGAAATTGGAATCCATCGAGCCCGACCAAGTTCTCCTTCGGCCTCTTCGCCGCGGGCGTCGGCTTCTGGATCATGCTCCTCGCCGCCAACAAGGTCATCGGCGGAGGCGTTGGAACCCGTGTCTCGATGTGGTGGCTCGTTATGAGCTATCTCTGCCAGACGTTCGGCGAGCTGACGCTCAGCCCCGTCGGTCTGAGCTCGATGACCAAGCTCGCGCCGCGCAAGTTCGTCGGCCAGATGATGGGCATCTGGTTCATGGCGTCGTCGTTAGGCAATCTCATCGCCGGCATCGTTGGCGGACACGTCGACCCGAACAAGCTCAATGAGATGCCGCTCCTGTTCCAACGGACGGCGATGTCGCTCTTTGTCGCCGCGGCAGTTTGCGCCGCCCTGATCATTCCAATTCGACGACTGCTCGGGGCGTCCGATGGAAGCGAAGCGACTCCCGCGTAAGAGGGGCTCGGCGCGGCTTCCTCATGGCCAGTTGAAGAGTGACGACGGCACCGTTTTCTCGCGCGCGATCGACACATCGTCGGGCTCTCGCCAGAAGAAAGTCGTCCGGTCGCTGCTCACGATGCGAAACTCGACGCGTCGTGGGCCCGACGGATTCAACGGCAGCGCAATGTCGAGACGCCACAAGCGCGCCGAGTGCACCGGGACGCTTCCGAGAACACTGAATCCGACGGACGCGCGCACGGGTGTCGACTGGCCGAAGGGAATATCCCCGGCCCACAGCCGTCCCGCGTCCGCGAAGAATCCGATCCCGGCATCTCCGAGCCCAAGTGGACGGCCGAGCAGAATCCGATCCTCCAGCCGAACGATCGCGCGCTGTCCGCCGGGGGCCGTCTCGTTGTCGTAGCCGGGCACGCCGCCCGGCTCCTCGCCTAACGTCAAGGCGAAGGGAATGCGCATGCGCCAGCCGCTGTTCCATTCGATCGACGCGATCGCCGTCTGGTCGTCGCCAAGCTTGAGGTACTGCGCCGCACGGCCGCTGGTCACCACTCCGTCCCAGCCGTTCATGTCGTTGCTGCGTCGGCCCTCGCCCTGCAACTGCACGCGCGACGCCATGTTCTCGTTCGCCATTCCGAGGTACAGGTTGCCGGACGCGAAAATGTCGTCGTCGCGCCCGCCGAGCGCTCGCAGGCTCCGCCCGAACTGAGTCCCGAGCTGAAATCCGACGGGAATATCCTGGGTCGCCGTGAGCGCGTCGAAGCCTCGCACGCGCACGAAGGCGATGTCGCGAATTCCCCAGAGGGCGTTGACGCGGGTGATGCGATGGTGAGCGTACCGATTCAGGAACGCCGTAGTCGTGTCGACGAACGGCCCCGCGGGCGTTACGAGAATTGGCGTCGTGCCCGGATCCTCCCGCTCTCCCGAGAGGGACGCGCCGAACAAGCTCAAGCGCCCGGGCGGGCCGACGCGAACGAGGCCCCCAACGTCGAAGTACCGCCGCCGCGAGTCGATCGCGTGACGCTCCTTCTCGTTAGGCGCGAAGAACACGTAGTCGTCCGTCGTGCCGATGCGGGCGCTCCACGCGACGCGCTGGAGGTCCGTCAGAAACGGATGCGCCGACGCGATCGCCACGTGATTCCCGAGTGGATCCTGCTGCGCGTCGACGCCGAGGATGTACGGGAGCGCCCCCAACTGATAGTCGGTGAACTTCACGCCGAACCCGTCCCGAAAATGGGGATCGTGACGCCAGTTCCCGACCAGATAGATGCCGTCGCCCGCGAGGTTCGAGCTGCCCACTCGGGCCGATGTCAGAAACGGGCTCGCCGACGTCAGCCCGCCACCGACGATCGCCGACGTTTCGTCGATCGTTCGCACTTCCAGATCGACGTAGCCGCTGTCGGTCGGAAATGCTTGCACCGACGCGTCGGCGAGGAATGGTTGCGCGCGAAGAATACGCTCCGACTCGGATCGCCGGAGCTCCGTGCACACGTCTCCCTGCGCCATCAGCAGATAGCGGCGGATCAGGTCCGGTCTCGTCGTCGCGTGAACGGATCTCGCGACATCGGCGAGCACCGGCACGTTCCCAAGCGCGGCGATGGTCGGCGCAAAGGAGTGAATTACGATGTCGCTCACGCGCTGGCCCGTGCAGGCTACGGCCCGCCGGGCGGTCGCGCCGACCGCCGCTGCCTGGCTCACGCGCGCGCTGTCCTGAGCGCGGAGAACGCTCGGCAAGGTCGCCGAAAGCGACGCAGCGCCCCAGATCAGCGCGAGGCGTGCCCGACGCACATTCGCTCCGAGAGACTACTTGCCCATGCGACGCTTGAGCTCTTCGAGCTTCCGCGCCGCGTCGGCCTCGTGGTCCGCGCGAGTGCGCGAGCGCGAGAGCCCGTCGATCTCCTCGCGCAATGACTCGGTCTTTCCCTGCCCGAGCGCGGAATCCACTTCTTCCATGGCCGCGTTCATTGCCGCGGCGTTTCCGCGATCGGCACCCGAGGCGATTCCACTTGCCGCGTTTCGCAGCTCGGTCATCATCTGCTCCACGTCACGTTCGGCGAGAACCAGCTCGCTCTTCTGCGCCTCGAGCTTGCGGTCGAGTACCTGTACCCGCTCCAGATGCAACTGTTCGTATTGAGTCGCGATGCGCACCGTTTCCGCGTCGTTGACCTGCTCGGCGAGCTTCCTCCGGCGCTGCACCGTCTCGAGCTCCCGCTTCTCGAGCTCCAGCCGACGCCGCGATTTCTCCAACGCGTCGCGAAGATCCTGAAGGCCCATCTTCGCCTGGACGAGCGTGTCACGCATGCGCGAGACGATCTCTCGCCGCTCCTCGGGCGGCGTGGCGCGCGACAACAGATCGTCGAGCGACTTGCGCAAATTCTCGAACACGTCGGTGGCCTCGTTGGCGGTGCGGGCTTAGGATAGTGAGGCGCGCAGGCTCGACGCAACATCGTTTACCCCGCGGATTCCGCGATGTGCAAGGCATCCCAGGCAAGCCAGATATCCACGCTTTCGGAGTCGCGTTCATAACGTGAAGCCGGCTTTGGTTGCCGTCACCGCTACGACGGAAATCATTCGTGGCGCGCAACGCGTTCGGGTCAATCGCGCGTACACCGACGCCCTCGCGCGCGCCGGCCTCGTGCCGCTCATTGTTCCCCCCCTCGCCGCCTCCGCCGCCTCGACCGTCCTCGATGGCGTCGCGGGACTCGTCGTCACTGGTGGCGAGGATGTCGCCCCGTCGCGCTATGGCGCGGCTCCGCACCCCTCCGTCGAGCTGCACGAAGGTCGCGACGAAAGCGAGATCGCGCTCATCCTCGAAGCGCGTCGACGTCGCCTGCCGACACTCGCCATCTGTCGCGGCATTCAGGTCGCCAACGTCGCGCTCGGCGGGTCGCTCGTGCAGGACATTCCCAGTCAGTGTCCCGGCGCTCTCAATCATGATCCTGGCGGCAATCGGGACGCACGTGTGCACGAGGTGAGCGTAGATCCCACCTCTCGCCTCGCGCGCGCGCTCGGCGCCGAGTGTCTAACGACGAATTCATTTCATCACCAGGCGCTGGCGCGCGTTTCGAAAGATCTTCGCGTCACAGCGCGCGCGTCTGACGGCGTCATCGAAGGTGCCGAATCGGTCGACGACGAGTGGTGGATGCTCGCGGTCCAGTGGCATCCAGAGGAGCTGATGGACACTCCCGAACCGTGGGACCGAAACATCTTCAGTGCGTTCGCTCGCGCGGTGTCACCCTAGAACGCGCTCTACCCTCTGCCCGCTACGAGGCCAGCTTCCACTTCGCCTCGTCCGTCACCTGGCGCATCAGACGTTCCGGCGTGTGGACGTTGGGGAAGAACAGCCAATCGCTGAGCGAGTTGAGCGCGAGACGCAATAGTCCAAATCGGTCAGCCGCGGCCGCGTAGAGCGGCGCGAGTCCGTGCTCCTCCGCAAGGCGATGCTCGGCGGCGAGCTGAAAGCCGCGGCGGCCCATCTCCTCGAAGTAGCCGAGATGTGGGCCGCCACGATTCCATCGACGGTGCTCGACGTAATCGGGAAAGATCCCACTCAGCCAGAGCGCGTAGTTGCCGAGATGCGCGCGCACGAGCAGGCTGCGTCGCGCATCTGGATCGTTGACGTCGTGATAGAGGTCGGTGAGCGCGGCGTAGATCCGATCGTCGCTCTCGCCGAGCCTCGTTGAGCGATCGCGAATGCCAAAATGCACCACGATCGAGGCGAGATAGTCGGCGAGCGAACGCTCGCTCTCACCGAGCCGACGGAGCGTGTGTCGGACCATCACGTACGCGAAGAGCGGAAGCGAAGCGTGGGCACCCGATGCGGATCGCAACAGGGCCAACGGCAGTCGCGGATCGTCGAGGATCGCGTCGATTCCATCGCCCGCGAGCCGCGCTTCCAGTTCGGCAAGCTCCGTATCCGATCCGCTCGCGAGGATCCGCATCGCCAACTGCGCGTCGTTGCGCGTGAGATGCTGTCTCGTATTCGCGAGTATCATGGGTGACCTCCGTGCCGTTATACCCCGAAGGCTGTGCGCGAGTACCAAGCGGAGCGGGCGTGCGCGCTCCGCGTCACGAGGCAGGTGCTATACCGCGGACGGGACGAGGCGCGGAAAGGCAATAACTCTGGCACTCACTGCTGACGACTGCTAATCGACTGCGTCAACACCTCGCTCGTCGGTCGGCTCGACCGATTAGCGACCGCGAACCCTGACTCCAACATCAACTGCGCGATGTGAGCCAGATTGTCATAGTCGATCTTGTCCGGCTCGTCGCTCACCGAGTGATACTCGGCGTTCCGGGGCGACGAGAAGAAGATGACGGGGATGCCCTTCCGGGCGTAGTTGATGTGGTCACCGCGCGCGAACGCCTCGTCCGGATCGTCCGGATCATCCCACCGTCGATCGATCTTGAGCGGCGTCGGCAACGCACGATTTGCCGAGTCGACGATCATTCCCACGCGCCAGCTCGAATAGTTAGGCGCCGCGCGCGGACCGATGAGTGACACCATGTCGGTACCGCCGGCGATCGCGTCGGCGTTGAACTCCGCCACGATGGAATCGATCGGTACGGTCGGATGGGCGGTGAAATAAGCAGAGCCGAGTAATCCCTTCTCCCCTCCAACATGCCAGACGAAGAGCACCGATCGCCGCGGCCTCAGATATGACATGTCTCGCGCGACCGCGAGCAACGCCATGCTCCCCGAGCCGTCGTCGTTCGCGCCATTCGCGATCGAATCGGACCGCGCCCTTCGGAGCCCGCTGCGCGGCGGCGAGATGACTCCGAGATGGTCGTAGTGCGCGCCATACGCGAGATATGTCTTGTTCAGCCGTGGATCGCTGCCGCGGAGCACCGCCGCGACGTTGTATCCCGTGAATGGCTGTCGCTCGACTTCGATGTGCACGTGCAGCTCGCGTCCGAGCGCTTGTGGTGACGCGTCGTTAGGCCAGCGTGAGGGCACCAGCCACGAGCCGCGGCGCGCCACGCCAAGCAACATCGTCGGCAGCGTGCGCAGCGAGTCCGAGGACGAGTCGTCCATGCGGTCCGTGCCTCGATCGAGCACGACGCTGCGCAGGAAGCGCGGCGCGGTTTGCTCGTACAGCTGCTCCGCGCCGCCAGCCATCAGCATCACGATCGCGGCAGGATGCAGCGCGACCAGGCGCGCCATGCGTTCCCCGAGCATGCGCCGCGATTCGAACTTCCTCACGAGGTCCGGCTTGACGTCGGGCGGTGCGCCGTGAATCGCGACCAGCACTTTTCCCGCGAGGTCGAACCGGGCAAGTGCGGCGCTCTCATCGTCGTCCGTCGGCCCGTAGCCGACGAAGATGATCTCGCCCTCGACGTTCCGCTTCGTTTCGCGGCCGTTCTCGCCAAAGGCGAGTACCGGCACGACATCGGCGCCGAGGCGAAGCGCCTGTTGACGCCCTCTGGACGTCACCACGGCAACGCGCGTCGCCGGCGTGAGGAGTTGGCGCGCCAGCGGCACGCGCTGCATGTAGAGACTGTCGCCCGCGGGCTCGAGGCCGAGCCGCTGCGCGCGATGCGCGATGAAGGCCGCGGCGCGCTGTGCGTCGGCGGTGCCGGTCTCGCGCCCGCGGAACGAATCACTGGCAAAGATGAATAGATCGCGACGCAAAACGGCGGCGTCGATCCCGACCCCGGGATCGACGCGCGTTGCCTGCTGAACGACCGTTGCCGTACGCGGCGGCGGCGCATGCGAGCACGACGCGGTCGCAACCAGCGAGATTGTGAGAACGAGAGGACGACGGGACATGTATCCTGTGCTCGGTTCGACTCCACGCTTCGCGCTCCACGCGTTGCGCTCGAGGCGCTGCGCTCCAGGCTTGACGATCGAGCCGAATGTTCTGAAACGAGTGGCGCGTGCACTTGCGTGGCCTCTAACTTTCGGCGTATCGGAGTGACGTCCGCCGAAGACCGATTCGGTCTCATCGTACGATTTTTCTCGAGGGTGCTCGTTGCTGTACATCTGCGTTCCCGCTTACAACGAAGCGGCCACTGTCGGCTTACTGCTCTGGCGGATTCGCAAGGTCTTTCAGGACTATCCGCGCGAGTACGAGATCCTCGTCTTCAACGACGGGAGCACCGACGCCACCGCTGACACGCTCCAGTCGTACACCGACGTGCTCCCGCTCACGATCATGGGCGCGGACGAGCACGTTGGATACGCGCGCGCCCTGGATGCGCTCTGCCGTGAGGTCTCGCGGCGCACGCGATATCCACGTCGCGACGCGATGGTCGTCATGCAGGCCGACTTCACCGACCAGCCGGAACATTTGCCCGAGCTCATCAAGCGCTTCGAGGGCGGTGCCGACCTCGTCGTCGCTGAGCGGCCCGCGACGTCGAATGGCCACACCTCTCCGCGGCCGGTGCGTTGGCTGCGACGCTTTGCTCCCCTTGTTTTGCGTCCGCTCATGAAGGTGCCGGGTGTGTCCGATCCATTCGGCACGTTTCGTTTATACCGCATAACGCTGCTGCGCGATCTCATTCGTCACGCGGGTGACGAGCCGATCGTCCAGGGAGCGGTATGGGCGGCGAATGTCGATCTACTTGCGCGCACCGCGCCTTTCGCGCGGCGTATCGAGACGGTCGAACTCGAGCCACGTTACGATCTCCGCCCGCGCGCGAGTCGCATTCATCCCTGGACCGATGCCGTTGACCTGTTCCGTTTCGGGCGTACGCGGCGGAGCCGCCCTCTTCCATCGAGGGCGACCCCAAGCTCTGCTCGCTGATCGCTCGGCGCGGTTCCTGTTGCTTGCGGCTTGGATGGCCGCATTCGCCGCGCTCACGTTTCAATCGCGGACCCTTCCCGCGCAGGCTGTCTCGCAGGCTGGGATGCCGACCGTACTCGCGCGCACGACGCCGGCTCCCGTTCCTTTCGCGACGGGAGAACGACTCCGGTACAACGTGAAGTTCGGCTTCCTCCACGTCGGCAGCGGCTCCATGGAAGTCGCCGGCATCGACACCGTCCGTGGCATGGCCGCTTGGCATACGATCTTTCACGTCCACGGCGGCACCTTGTTCTTCAAGGTGAACGACCGGCTCGAGAGCTGGATCGACGTGAACCGCCTCGTGTCACTCCGTCACTGGCAGGAGCTGAGTGAAGGTCGCCGCGACCGCGAGCGCCACTTCGAGATCATGCCCGAGCGTGGCGTCGTCGTCGAAGACGGCAAGCCTGAAGCGCCGACGGTCGCCGCCCCCCTCGACGACGGCGCGTTCCTCTATTTCGTGCGCACGATCCCGCTCGAGGTTGGTCAGACTTACGAATTCGACCGCTACTTCCGTCCTGACCGGAATCCCGTCACCATTCGCGTGTTGCGGCGCGAGCGCATTCGCGTGCCGGCGGGAGAGTTCGACGCGATTGTCGTGCAGCCGATCATCAAGGCGAAGGGCATCTTTTCGGAAGGCGGACGCGCTGAAATCTGGCTCTCCGACGACACGAATCGCATCATGCTTCAAATGAAATCGAAGCTGCCGTTCGGTTCGCTCAACTTGTATCTGACCTCCTATCAGCGAGGCGCCGCGCCGGCCCTCGCGACCGAACCCGGCGAGCCCGGCTCTCCGCCGTGACCGGCGATTCCGGTGAGGCGGATCTCTCTCGCGTTCGCACCATCCCGGTCGCGCGTCGTCCGAACAGGGTTCGCGCCGAGGAGTTCTCCCATCCGCCCACCGATGATCTGAGCTTCGCGGCGTTTCTCGCCGCGCTCCCCGATGTGCTCGTCGCGCGCGACCTTCTCCGCGTCGTCGAGGCGATCGTCGGCGCGGCTCGCCGTGAGCGCGGCGTCGTCGTCATGCTCGGCGGCCACATCGTCAAGACCGGGCTGGCGCCTCTCCTCATCGACCTGATGCGGCGCCGCGTCATCACCCACGTCGCGATGAACGGCTCGGCTTCGATTCACGACTTTGAAATTGCGCGCTTCGGCGGCACCTCCGAGGATGTCGCCGTCGGCTTGCGGGACGGCAGCTTCGGCATGGCCGACGAGACAGGCCGGGAGATGAACGAAGCGTTCGTTCGTGGCATGCGCGAAGAGCGTGGCATGGGTGAGTCGCTCGCGCGCCTCCTCGACGCCGACGACGCCGCCGGTGGACTCGCGCACCCCGAGCTCTCGGTGCTCCTCGGCGCGTACCGGCTCGGCGTCCCCGTGACCGTGCACGCCGCGTTAGGCGCCGAGATCATCCATCAGCACCCGGCGGCCGATGGGGCGGCGATCGGCGACACCAGCCATCGTGATTTCCGGCGCCTGGCACACTCGCTTTCGTCTCTCGACGATGGCGGTGTCGCCCTCAATCTCGGCAGCGCCGTCATCATGCCCGAGGTGTTTCTCAAGGCGCTGACGATCGCGCGTAACCTCCACGCCGGTCGCCCGCGCAACTTCGTCACGTGCGACCTCGACATGCAGCGACATTACCGTCCACGCATGAACGTCGTGCTGCGTCCGACGCTCGAGAGCGGCAAGGGCTACGAGATTACCGGACATCACGAGATCATGGTGCCGCTGCTGGCGTGGGCTATCGTCACGAAGCTGTCCGAATCCAAATAACTGGTGTTCAGCAAATACTAAAAAGCCGGCCCGCGCGGTGCGCGGCCGGCCTTCCTATTCCTCGTGAGCGACCGACGAACGACGGCCAACTACCTCAGACGGCGGGCCCGGACCACTTCTCGCGGAGCCGCCGCGCGGTATCCGGGCTCAACACCCGAATGACGAGATAGATGAGCAAACCGATCGCCGCGATCTTCAGGGCGAACCACGCGAGTCCAATGAACAACCCGATGATACCGGGCAGAATACCGAAGATGATGCGGAGCGCGATCAAACCGAGCACGGCGAACAGC
The DNA here is from genome assembly GCA_036557635.1 of Gemmatimonadaceae bacterium. GTDB lineage: Bacteria > Gemmatimonadota > Gemmatimonadetes > Gemmatimonadales > Gemmatimonadaceae > AG2. The sequence goes on along the minus strand of DATBHD010000005.1, from coordinate 69,041 downwards.
CCGATCATGAATATTGTGCGGAGCATGCGGCGACTCTCCCGAACGTTAGAAGGCCAACAATCACCGAGCGGTCGTACGCCGCGCCGCCGGCAAGAGTTTCACTTCGATTCTCGCGCGCGACCGCCCTTTGCGCTACCCCCTCTCCATGGCTGACGTTCTCATCGTCGGCGACGGTGTCGTCGGGCTGTCCATCGCCATCGCCATCGCGCGTACGGGTGGCCGGTGTCGAGTGTTGGGACGGACGGTCCCTGGCGCCGCGTCCGCGGCCTCAGCCGGCCTCCTCGCGCCATCAATCGGCTCGGCCGACCCAGACATTCGCTCGATCATGTGCGCCTCGCGTGATCGATATCCGACGTGGTTACACTGGCTCGCCGAGCGCACCGGCGTCGAGGTCACTCTCAATCGACTCGGCATCATCGAGCTGGATGCCGACCAGGGAGCTGAAGACACGAACTCGGATCGCCTCGGTCGCGCCGCGTTGCACGCGCTCGAGCCGGCGATCGCTCCGCGGGAGGCACGTCTCTATTCGCACGATGGGTACGTGGACAACGTTCGTCTGTTGGAAGCACTTCGCGAAGCGGTTCGATGCGAGTGGTCCATCGACCACGTCGAAGGTCGCGTCGCTGGTATCGAGCCGGGAATCGACGGATGCACGGTGCGAATGGAAGACGGACGTTCACAGCGCGGGCACTGCGTCGTCCTCTCCGCCGGCGCATGGAGCGCTCTGATCGCTGGTGCGCCCCGCCCGATCCCAGTCGAACCGGTCCGCGGGCAGATGCTCGAGCTCCGAGGATCTCCCCTCGCTCACGCCGTCTCGTCTCGAGACGCGTACCTCGTTCCGCGCGGAGACTGCACACTCGTCGGCAGCACGCTGGAGCGCGTTGGGTTCGACTCCAGCACGACCCCATTGGCTCTCGATCGCTTGCGCGCCGCCGCGTCGACAATCGTTCCTGGCCTGGCACACGCGCGAATGCAGGGTAGTTGGGCTGGTCTTCGCCCGATGACCCCCGACGGCCTTCCGGTACTCGGTCGCGATCCCGATCTGCCCAGCGTGGTTTACGCATGCGGCCATGGCAAGAACGGAATCCTCCTTGCCCCCATCACCGGCGAATGCGTCGCCGCCATCATCTCAGGCACCGCTCCGCCGGTAGATCTCACCCGCTTCGACATTCAGCGCTTCGGCTGAGACGGACCATAACCGAGCGTTCGAATGTGAACGGTTACGGCTAGCATCGTCTTCTACCGTGCCTATTTGACGACGGATAGATTTTGACTGCTCAACGATTTCCCCGGATTTCGGTCGCGACAATTTGCGCCCACCCCGCGTCTCATCAGTCAAAACAATGGGCGAGACTCTTTATCAGATCATCGGGCGTCACCGCGTAGAACCTTTGCCCGAGCGTAAGCCGGGCTGGCTGAAGGTCCGTGCTCCTGGGGGGCCGAACTACCTTCGGCTCAAGCAGCTCATGCGGGAGCTCGACCTCCACACGGTGTGCGAGGAGGCGCACTGCCCAAACGTCGGCGAGTGCTGGGAGCACGGCACCGCGACGTTCATGATCCTCGGAGACGTCTGCACCCGGAACTGCGCGTACTGCGCGGTCGCCCACGGCAGACCGCCCAAGTTCGACCCGGCCGAGCCCGAGCGCGTGGCGCTCGCCGTTGCCGAAATGCGATTGCAACACGCGGTGATCACTTCCGTGGACCGTGACGACCTTCCCGATTTCGGAGCTTGGGCGTTTGCCGAAACGATCCGTCAGGTCAAGCAACACGTCCCGAACTGCTCGGTCGAGGTCCTCGTTCCGGATTTTCAGGGGAACGAAAGGGCGATTCAGACCGTCCTCGACGCGTCGCCGGACATCTACAATCACAACACGGAAACGGTGCCGCGCCTGTACAAGCGCTGCCGGCCCGGAGGCCGCTACGAGCGCGTGATGCGCATCTTCACCACGGCGAAACGTCTCGCGCCGGAGATCCCGACAAAGAGCGGGATCATCCTCGGAATGGGTGAGACGAATGAGGAAGTACTCGCCGTGCTGCGTGATCTTCGCGCCGTCGACGTCGACATCATCACCCTGGGCCAATACCTTCGGCCGTCAGAGGCGCACATCAAGCTCGATCGCTACGTCACGCCTGACGAGTTCCGCATGCTCCGCGAGGAGGGCATGGCGATGGGCTTCCGTCATGTGGAATCGGGTCCGCTCGTGCGGTCCAGCTACCACGCCTGGGAGCAGGTCCAGGCCGCGGGCGTTTAACGAGTACTGATCTCCACCCGTCATCCCGAGCGAAGCGAGGGATCTGCTTTTCATGCCGACAAAGAAGAAGAACGAAGGGCCGGTAACGGCAACGCAGACGGCGACGTCAGGGAATGGCAAATCCAATCCGGACCTCGATCGCGAACTGCTGCGCTCGATGCTCCTCCAGCGGCGGTTCGAGGAACGTTGCGCCGAGGCCTACGCGTTAGGCAAGATCGGCGGCTTCTGCCATCTGTACATCGGCCAGGAGGCCGTCAGCACCGGCACGCTGTCGATTCTGCGACCGGACGACTACGTGATCACCACGTACCGTGACCACGGCCAGGCGTTGGCGCGCGGGATATCGCCGCGCAGTGTGATGGCCGAGCTCTTTGGACGAGCCGACGGCGTCGTGCGCGGCAAAGGCGGCTCGATGCACCTCTTCGACCGCAACGTGAACTTCCTCGGCGGTCACGGCATCGTCGGCGCGCACGTGCCGTTGGCGACCGGCGTGGGCTTCGCCATCAAGTACCGCGGCGGCGATCAGGTGTGCATCTGCTTCATGGGCGAATCGGTCGTGAACACCGGCGCCTTTCACGAAGCGCTGAACATGGCCGGCCTCTGGAAGCTGCCCGTCGTGTACGTGATCGAGAACAACCGCTACGGCATGGGGACCGCGCTCGAGCGGGCCTCGGCGATTCACGACGTCTATGAGCGCGGCGCGTCGTACAATATGCCGCGCGCGCAGTGTGACGGGCAGGACGTGTTCGCCGTCCGCGCCGCGGTCCAGGAGGCGGTGGATCGCGCGCGCCACGATTCGCTCCCGACGCTCCTCGAGGTCCGCACCTATCGCTTCATGGGCCACTCGATGTCCGACGCCGTGAGCGGAACGTATCGGACCAAAGCGGAGCTCGACGAGTACATGAAGCGCGATCCGATCATGCTCCTCCGCATGCACATGCAGGAAAACGGCGAGCTCACCGACGAGGAGCTGCAGCGACTGGACGCGGATCTCAAGGCGGTCGTTCAGGACGCTTGGGACTTCGCCGACAAGAGCCCGGAGCCGCCCCTGGAAGCGCTGTTCGAGGATGTATATGTCGATACGACCAGCGACTCGACGACCGAACCTCTCGCCGCCGACTAGGGCCTTGTCCCCTCAACCCCCAGCCCCCAGCCCCTGGTCGTCATGCCGGTCATAACGTATCGAGACGCCCTCAACCACGCCCTTCGAGAGGAAATGCAGCGCGACGACCGCGTCTTCCTCATGGGTGAGGAGGTCGGCGTCTATCAGGGCGCATATAAAGTGTCTAAAGGTTTGTTGCAGGAATTCGGCGAGATGCGCGTCGTCGACACGCCGATCACGGAGCTCGGTTTTGCCGGCGTCGGCGTCGGCGCGGCGATGGTCGGGCTGCGGCCGGTCGTGGAGTTCATGACCTGGAACTTCGCCGTGCTCGCCCTCGATCAAGTGCTAAACTCCGCCGCGAAGATGCTGTACATGAGCGGCGGGCAGTACAACGTGCCGATCGTCTTCCGCGGACCGAACGGCGCCGCGCTGCAGCTTTCGGCGCAGCACTCGCAGGCCTTCGAGTCGTGGCTGGCGCACGTCCCCGGACTCAAAGTGGTGACTCCAGGCACGCCGTACGACGCGAAAGGCTTGCTCAAGAGCGCGATTCGCGACGACAATCCCGTCTGCTTCCTCGAGGGTGAGATGTTGTACAACACCAAGGGCGAGGTGCCTGACGAGGACTACCTCGTGCCCATCGGCGTCGCGGATCTCAAACGCGAGGGCCAGCACTGCTCGATCATCACCAACGGCAAGATGGCGCTCGTCGCGATGCAGGCGGCCGATCAGCTCGCGAAGGAGAACATCCGCGTCGACGTGGTCGATCTTCGCACCGTGCGGCCGATGGACTACGAGGCGATTCGCGCTTCGGTGCAGAAGACCAATCGCGCGGTCGTGCTCGAGGAGGGCTGGGAGGTCGCCGGTATTGGCGCCCAGGTCGTCGATTTCGTGCAGCGCGAATGCTTCGACTATCTCGACGCCCCGGTGCTGCGCGTCCATCAAGCCGACGTTCCGATGCCGTACGCCAAGAACCTCGAGCGCGCCGCCAAACCCGACGCGGCCAAAACGATCGCCGCCGTGAAGAAGGTGATGTACGCGGAAGCCGAAGGTGCTAGCCGATAGCGGTAGGTGCTAGCGAGCCCAAAGCCCTCGCCCTGATCCCTGACCCCTCAAGCTCCTCTCACCCAGCACCCAGCACCTAGCACCCCGCATGGCTACCAAGGTCTTCATGGAAGCGCTCTCGCCCACGATGGAAGAGGGGCGCCTGGTGAAATGGTTGAAGAACGAGGGTGACGTCGTGAAGAGCGGCGAGCCGATCGCTGAAGTCGAAACCGACAAGGCGATCATGGAGCTCGTCGCTCGCGGCGACGGCGTGCTCCGAAAGCACTTCGTCGGCGAGGGCGATTCCAGGCCGGTGGGACGACTCGTCGGCGTCATCGCGGCGCCTGACGAGAACATCGACGCGATTGTCGCCGAGGCTGGCGGCGCCGCGGCCGCGGCACCTGCGGCGGCAGCCGCGCAGACACGCGAAGCCGCGAGTCCCGCGCCCACGGCGGCTCCCGCAGCCCCCCCGCCTCCCCCAGCCGCCCCCCCACCGCCGCGAACACCTAACGAGTCGAGGGCCGAGCCGCCAACGCCAAAGGCGGCCGCGTCGCCGCCGCGTCAGGCGGAAGGCAATGGCGGCGTGCGGTCGTCTCCATTGGCGCGCCGGCTCGCCCGAGAGCAGGGTGTCGATCTCGGTCAGTTGCAGGGCACCGGACCCGGCGGTCGCATCATCAAGCGCGACATCGAAGCGGCGGCGGCCGTCAGCGGTGCCGCAACCGCGGCGCCGCGCCTGGCCGTCCCGACGGCGCGTGAAGGTGATTTCCAGGATGTCACCCTTACGCAAATTCGAAAGACCATCGCGCGGCGGCTCTCCGAGTCAATCGGTCCCGTACCGACGTTCTATCTGACGTCCGAGTTCGATCTCGGCCGAGTCGACGACATGCGTAAGGCGATGGCAGCCCTCGGCGACGAATTCAAGGTCTCGGTCAACGACGTGTTGCTGAAAGCCGTGGCGACAGCACTCGCGCAGCACCCCGAGGTCAACGCGCACTGGCTCGGCGACCGCATTCGCATGTTCAATCGCGTCCACCTCGGCGTCGCCGTCGCCACGGACGACGGCCTCATTGTGCCCGTGGTGTTCGACGCCGATCGCAAATCAATGCGTCAGATCTCCGGCGAAGTGAAGGAGCTCGCCCGCCTTGCGCGCGAGCGCCGGCTCAAGCCCGAGCAGTACACGGGTTCGACCTTCTCGGTCTCGAATCTCGGGATGTACGGCATCGATCAGTTCACGGCGATAATAAATCCGCCGGAGACGGGCATCCTCGCTGTCGGTCGAGCGGAGGACAAGCCGGTGATCGTGGATGGCGCGGTGGTGGTGCGAAAGCGCCTCCGCCTCACGATGAGTTGCGATCATCGCGCCGTCGACGGCGCTGTCGGGGCTCGTTTCCTTCAGACGCTGGGAAGGATGATCGAGAACCCAATGGTCATGCTTGCGTAGAGCATGGCGCAACGGGTCGCGCCACGCTCAACCCTCAACCCTCAACCCTCAACCCTCAACCCTCAACCCTCAACCCTCTACCCTCTACCCTCCACGCTTCTTCGGGGGCGGCTCTCGAGTCCAGATCACGATCGCCGCGCAAATCGGACGGCCGAGAGTAATGAGCTCCGGCGGAATCTCCGAGATCCCGACGTAGACCTCGAGCGCTTCGATGTCATCCGGCGTGAAATCATCGAAGTTGCCGCTGTATGGCGTCTGGTGCACGTACAGCTGCGGAGTACAGCGTCTCGCGCCCGCGCCGCGCGTCATGACGACCGCCGTCCCCGTCCGCGTGGGAACGACCTGCACACCGGGGACTCGCCGCAGAATGTCCGTCGCGATCCGCAGATTCTGGTTCTCGAAATCCTTCCGCGTGATGAACGTGCCGCGGTTCGTCGAGCGGCGCTCATCGAAGAGTGAGAGCCATGTCGAGGCGGTGTCCTGTACCTTCACCTCGGCAAGAGATTGCGCCGAGGGTGTCAGCGGAAACGTCGCTCGATGCGTCTTGCCCGGTTTGAGCACGGTAGAAAATGTCGCGGACTCGAAACCGAGACGGCGAACGGCGAGGGTAACCGGCCCCGCGGGAAGACCGGGCAGCTCGAAATGTCCCGAGTCGTCGGTGATCGTCCGCAGCGTGATCTCGGTCAGAAGCCAGACCTCGGCGCGTGCGAGCGGTACTCCCGACGTGTCCGTCACCGTGCCGAGGAGCTTCGCCGTGGCGGCTTTTGGCGACGGCGTGCCCTGAGTGGTGACCTGCGAGCGGACGCAGTGCCCCCTTCCGCAGAGGAGCGAAAGCCCGAACGCGACCATCGTCATTCGCGCGCGCGCGCGTGAGGTCCGCATGGGCGCTACGCTACTGCTGGGCACAGCGCCGAGCAAGGCGCGCGTAGCTCGTTTCGCAATAGTCGGCACTGCGCGGCGCGAATATGTTTCGGGGCCGCCGCCGGTTCGCCCCGCACGCGGCGAGTATATCGAACTCTTTGAGGAACTTTCGAACATGGCCTCGTTCGACGTGATTTTTATCGGCGGCGGCCCCGCCGGCTATGTTGGTGCAATCCGCTCCGCGCAACTCGGCCTTTCGACCGCGGTCGTCGAGCGCGAGGGATTGGGAGGAACCTGCGTCATTTGGGGATGCATTCCCGCCAAGGCTCTGCTCGAGTCGGCGGCGATGGCGAACCGCCTGCAGCACGCGAAGGAGTTCGGCGTCACGGTCGGCGACATGAAGCTCGAGTACGGCGTCGCCATGAAGCGTTCCCGCGCCGTGAGCCTGCAGAACTCGAAAGGCGTGGAGTTCCTGTTCAAGAAGAACAAGATCACCTGGCTCAAAGGCGCGGCCAAGCTCACCGGCAGGAACTCGATCTCGCTCGAGACCGCGGACGGGAAGGAGGAGAAGCACGACGCGAAGAAAGGCATCGTCATCGCGACGGGGTCTCGTGTGAAAGGCTTGCCGCAAATTGGGCTGGAGCTCAACAAAACGACGGTGATCTCCTCCGATGAAGCACTCATCCTCGAGAACGCGCCGAAGACGATGGCGATCGTCGGCGCCGGCGCGGTTGGCTGCGAGTTCGCGGATGTGTTCAACGCGTTTGGCACGCAGGTGACGCTCATCGAGGTGCTCCCCGGCATTCTTCCACTCGAGGACGCGGATTGCAGCAAGGATCTCGAGCGATCGTTCAAGAAGCGCAAGATCGACGTGCTCACCGGCGCGAGGATCAGCAATGTCAAGATTGGAAAGAACTCGGTAACGATGGCCGTCGAAGTAGGCGGCGAGAAAAGGAGTATTGAAGTTGAGAAGGTGCTCATCGCGGCGGGGCGCGCGCCCAACATCGAGGAGATCGGTCTCAAGGAGCAGGGCGTGCAGCTCACCGAGCGCGGCTTTGTGAAGATCGACGCGAAGATGGCCACGACCGCGCCGGGCATCTATGCGATTGGTGACGTCGCCGGTCCGCCGATGCTCGCCCACAAAGGCCAGCGCGAAGGCGTGACCGTCGCCGAAATTCTCGCCGGCAAGCACACGCACGGAGTGAACTACGGGAACATCCCCAACGCGACGTACTGTCATCCCGAGGTCGCGTCCATCGGCCTCACCGAACAGCAGTGCAAGGAGAAGAAGCTCGAGTACAAGGTTGGTCGCTTCCCCTTCTCCGCCAGCGGCCGCGCGCGAACCTCGGGTGAGACGGAAGGCTTCGTGAAGATCATTCGCGATGCGAAGTACGGGGAGATCCTCGGCGCGCACATCATCGGAGCACACGCCACGGAGCTGATCCACGAGCTCGCGGTCGCGCGCGAGAACGAGTTCACGGTCGAAGAAGTCGACCTCGCGATCCACGCCCACCCCACCCTCGCCGAAGCGGTCGCCGAAGCGGCGCTCGACTCGATGGGGATGATGATTCACGCGTAGTGCGCGAGCTGCTCGTCGTCGACCTCGGCCGGCAAGCGTACGCCGATGCGCTCACGCTCCAGCGCGAGCTGGCGCGTGCGCGTATCGCCGGCGCGATCGATCAGGATCTGCTGCTCCTCGTCGAGCACCCGCCGGTGATCACGCTTGGCCGCTCGTCGAAGAGCGATCACATGCTGGCGTCGCCGGACTATTTGCGGCAGCAGGGCGTGTCGGTATTCGAGGTCGAGCGCGGCGGCGACGTGACGTTCCACGGACCGGGCCAGCTCGTCGGCTATCCGATCATCGACCTCAAGCGGCATCGGCAGGATCTACATTGGTATCTGCGCCAGGTTGAGGAATTGCTAATCGATGCGATGGCGACGTATGGGCTGGCGTGTGGGCGGCGGCCCCAGTACACCGGCGTCTGGATTGACGATCGCAAGATCGCTTCGATCGGCGTGCACGCGCGCGACTGGGTGACCTGGCACGGGTTCGCCCTGAACGTCGCCACCGATCTGCGCTACTTCGATCTCATCGTTCCCTGCGGCATTCAGGCCGTGCGCATGACGTCGCTGCGCGCCGAGCTTCCGGACGAAGCACTTTCATTGGCGGACGTGACTGGGCGCGTCGTCGCCGCCACCGCCGCCGTCTTCGATCTCACGCCGCGCTCCGTGCCGTTGGCCGAGCTCACCGCGGCGACGCACGGGCCGGCGACGGCCGCAGCCGACGGCGCTGGTCGTTAGGCCGATGGCCGACGGACCGCGGCTCTATCGACCGCGTGAGCGCGGGGCGCCGCCGCAGTCGGAAGCGCCGTCACCGGGCGGCCTCGCGGCCCAGCTCAATCCCGAACAGGCGGCCGCCGCGATGTACGGCGAGGGTCCCCTCCTCATCGTCGCCGGCGCCGGCACGGGCAAAACGCGAACGCTGGTCCACCGCGTCGCTCACCTCCTGGCGACGGGCGCTTCGCCGGAGCGCATTCTCCTCCTTACCTTCACCCGTCGCGCGGCGCAGGAGATGCTCTCGCGCGCCGAGCGGCTGGTTGGGGCGGCGAGTGGTCGCGTGCACGGCGGCACATTCCACGGCACCGGCAATCGGCTGCTCCGCATGTTCGGCCAGGCAGCCGGTCTGCCGCGCGACTTCTCCATCATGGATCAGGCGGACTCCGTCGATCGGATGGGAATCGCGCGCGCGAATCTCGGCTACGGCAAGCAGGAGAAGCGTTTTCCGAAGAAGGAGACGCTGCACTACATCTACTCCCGGCACGTCAACACCGAGATCCCGGTCGAGGACATCCTCGGCGGCGAGCTCCCGCAGTTCGCCGACTACACCGACGACGTGCTCCGCATTTTCGCCGAGTACACGAGCGGCAAGATCGAGCGCAACCTCGTCGACTATGACGACCTCCTGATCTTCTGGGCGTTGATGCTCGAGCACTCGGCATTTCTCGCCGATCGCATCGCCGCGCTCTACGACCACATCCTCGTCGACGAGTACCAGGACACGAATTTGATGCAGGCGCGGATTCTCCGCGGCATGTGCCGCACGCACAGGAACATCACCGTCGTCGGTGACGACGCGCAGAGCATCTATTCCTTTCGCGGCGCGAACGTCCACAACATCCTCGACTTCCCGAAGCAGTTTCCGGGCGCGCACCTCGTCACCCTCGAGCAGAACTATCGCTCGACGCAGCCGATCCTCGACGTTACTAATACGCTAATTAGCCGAGCCGAGGAGCGATTCACGAAGAACCTGTGGACAAAGCGCGCCGGTGGTGAGACGCCCTGGCTCGTGGCCGCGCGTGATGAAAAACAACAGACGAAGTTCGTCGTCGACCGTGTTCTGGAGCTGCACGAAGAGGGCACGCCGCTGCGCGAAATCGCGATTCTCTTCCGCGCGGCATACATGTCGGCCGATCTCGAGATCGAGCTCGCCAACCGTCGTATTCCCTTCGAGAAGTGGGGTGGGTTGAAGTTCCTCGAGGCGGCGCACGTGAAGGACGTGCTGGCGTTCCTCCGCGTGATCGAGAACCCGCGCGACGACGTGAGCTGGTCTCGCCTTCTGATGCTCATGCCTGGCATCGGCGACGCGACGGCCAACGCCGCCATTGCGTCGATGGCCGAGCAAAAGTGGGACAGTGAGGCGCTTGCCCGTTGGATTCCGCCACAGCGGGCGCGCGAGGCGCACGGGCGTCTCGTGTCGTTGCTCCGCACGCTCACCGAACGGGCTGCCGGAAGCAAGGACGAATCGTTAGGTACCGGTGTCGGCGCCGAGATCGAGGCGATTCGTGGACTGTACGACGACATCCTTCGCGAGCGCTACGACCGACCCGAGGCTCGTCTCGCCGATCTCGAGCAGCTCCGCGTCATCGCCGGCGGCTATCCGAATCGGGCTGCCTTCCTGTCGGCGATCGCGCTCGAGCCTCCGCAGAGCACGCAGGATCTGGCCGCCGGCGGCGACGCCGAGGATGACGCGCTCATTCTGAGCACCGCGCACAGCGCCAAGGGCAAGGAGTGGGATGCCGTCTTCCTCATCTGGGCCGTCGACGGCTACTTCCCGCTGGCGCGCGCGACGTCCGACGAGGCCCAGCTCGAGGAAGAGCGGCGTCTGATGTACGTCGCGGCGACGAGAGCGCGCGACAACCTCCTTGTTACGTATCCGCTCAACGTCTACAGCACGCGTCGCGGTGCTGACTATTCGATGGATCAGCTCTCGCGCTTTCTCGATCGCGGTGTGCGCGCCAAGCTGCAGCGCGTCGTGCTCACCGACGATGGCGCCCCCGCGCCCGCGCCCGCTCCCGTTCCCGAGCAGCCGCCATTGGATTTGCGGGCGCTCTTGCGGTCGCGATTCACAAAGTAGCACCCTGGCTCTGTGTTGTCGTGATGCTCATATCGGCGTTGCGGTAGTTTTTCCCAACCACTCGCGCATCGCCCCGAACGGGTCCCTCGGCTTCGACTTCGCCAGCTTGATCACCTCAGCGATCGTCTTCTTGAGATTCTCCCCTTCGCGCTCCCAGACGGCATCGAAGAGATCGAGATCGGTGAGATAGATCCGGCGCGCCATCAGCGCCGCGTTGTCGAGACGCATGCGCTCGAGAACCCGCGGTCCGATCGTGCGCAGCTTGGGGCCCAGCACCTCGACCAATTCCGTTCTCGCCTGGCGATAGACCGAATCCCGCGCCGCGATGCGCTCGCGAACGTGCGTCGAGTCTTTGCCGGGGTGTGCCTTGTACGCCGAGTCGATCGAGTGATAGAGGCGCTCCCAGAAGCGCGCCATCAGCTTGTCGTCACCCCAGCGCGCATCGGCTTCCTCCGCGGCGTCGGACTGATCGCGGGAGCGGAAGAACCATGCCGATCCCCGCGCGCCGACAAAGTTCGCGAACGATTCGTTGAAAACCGCCTGACCCGAGGCGTAGAAGGTGTTGTGCGTCAGCTCGTGAATGACCGTGTTCGCCAGATCGATGGAATCGGCCTTGAGTGAACTCGAAACCAGCGGATCGTTGAACCAGCCTAACGTGCTGAACGCCGGCGACGGACGGAGATACACGTCGAAGCCCTGACGGTCCAGCATGCGCGCGGCGGTGCGCGCCGCGCCAAAGTCGAAGAAGCCCTTGTACGGCACGCGGCCGACGATCGGAAACCACCACGTATACGCCTCGAGCCGGTCGCGATACGCCGCCGAAAGCACGAGGACAAGCGTGTCGTGCTCGAGTCGACTGAAGGTCGTGAAGCTCTGACGCGCGCGCAGATGAATCGAATCGCTGGCGAACGAGCGCGCGGCGAGCACGATCTCCAGCTTGCGTCGCATCGCCGCCGAGGTCGCCGAGTCAGCGACCATGTCGACGATCGAGCGACGTCGCGCGAGTATCCTCGCTTCCTCCCACGCGGCACGCACCAGATAGCGTCCGGTGGGCGCCAACAAGAGGTAGAGAAGCACCACCAGCGCGAGCGCGCCGAGTATTCTCGCGCCGATGCGCGTTATGCGGGTAAGACTTTGTTTCATATGTTCTTAGACGACGACCTCGGCAAAGAGTTTTCTTTGCCTCGCCGCCCGGCGGTCGCTATCTTCCTCGCGATGTCCTTCGTACACCTCCACTGCCATTCGGAATACTCCCTCCTCGACGGCGCGAATCGGATCGAAGACCTGATCCGGCGGGCCCAGGAGTTCGAGCAACCCGCTCTGGCGATTACCGATCACGGTAATCTGCACGCCGCCTGGGAGTTCCAGGAGCAGGCCCGCAAAGCGCGGCTCAAGCCCATCATCGGTATGGAAGCGTACGTCGCTCCCGGTGATCGTAAAGCGCGCGCGCGCGCGAGTGGTGGCAGCCAGAAGCCATACTATCATCTGATCCTGTTGGCCAGGGACCTGACGGGATATCGCAACCTCGTCAAGCTGTCGTCGCTCGCCTACACCGAAGGCTTTTATACCAAACCGCGCGTCGACCGCGAGTTGCTCGCGCGGTACAGCGAAGGGATCATTGTATCCTCGGCGTGCAGGGCGGGAGAGATCGCGACGCATTTGATGCGGAGCGATCTCGACGCCGCGCGCGAAACCGCCACGTGGTACGCGAACGTTTTCAAGGACCGCTACTATCTCGAGGTGCAGGCGCACGATTCGGGGGACCAGCGCGACCTCAACACGCGCGTCTTCTCTCTGGCAACGGAGCTCGGTCTCCCCGTCATCGCCACGAACGACGCGCACTTTCTGCGTCGCCAGGACCACGACGCGCACGATGTCCTGCTGTGCATCGGACTCGGGAAGGATCGCAGCGATCGCGACCGGATGCGGTACGACGAAGGGCTCTACTTCAAGAGCCACGATGAGATCCGGACGTTCTTCCCCGACCGCCCCGACGTTGTTGAGAATACACTCAAGATCGCGGACGAGATCGGCTTCGAGTTCTCGAAGAAGTATCACCTCCCCGCGTTCCCCCTTCCCGCCGGCGTCGCCAGCGAGAACGAGCTGCTGAACCACCTCGCACGCGAGGGCGCGAAGCAGCGGTACGGTGATCCGCTGCCGAACGACGTGCGGGAACGGCTCGACTACGAGCTCGGCGTCATCACCAAAACAGGCTACGCCGGCTACTTCCTGATTGTTTACGATTTCATCAAAGCGGCGCGCGAGCGCGGCATTCCCGTCGGGCCGGGACGCGGCTCGGCCGCCGGCTCGCTCGTCGCGTACTCGCTCGGCATCACGAACGTCTGTCCGCTGAAGTTCGACTTGCTGTTCGAGCGGTTCCTGAATCCGGAACGCGTGTCGATGCCCGACGTCGACGTCGACTTCTGCTTCGAGCGCCGCGGTGAAGTCATCGATTACGTTCGGCAGAAGTACGGCCGAGAGTCCGTGTGCCAGATCGTCACCTTCGGGACGCTCAAGTCGCGCGCGGCGATCAAGGACGTCGGCCGCGTGCTGGGGTTCACTCCCGCCGAGACTGACCAGCTCGCGAAGCTCATCCCGAATCAGCCGAACTTCTCGCTCGAAGTGAAGGACGCCGTAGAGCAGATCGCCGACGTCAAGAAGCTGTACGAGACCGACGACCGCTATCGCCAGCTGCTCGACTACGCGATCGCGCTCGAGGGCCTCTCGCGCCACACCGGCGTGCACGCGGCCGGCGTCGTCATCGCGCCAGGGCCGGTCGATGACTATGTCCCCGTGTGTACCCAGGCTTCGAAGGGCTCCGGAGCGTCGCGAAGCGACGCGGAGGACGAAACCGTCGTCGTCAGCCAATACGACATGAACTGCCTCGAGAAGGCCGGGATGCTCAAGATGGACTTCCTCGGCCTAACGACGCTCACGGTCATTCACGACGCGGTCAAGTCGATCGACGAACGCAGCGGCGGCGCTCTCGAGATCGATTCGATTCCGCTCGATGACGGGAAAGTCTATCACATGCTCCGCGCCGGGCGCACCACCGGCGTCTTTCAATTCGAGTCTCCGCTCGCGACGGACATGTTACGCAGTATGCGCTGCGACCGCTTCGACGACTTGGTTGCATCCAACGCGCTGATGCGTCCCGGCCCGCTCGACGCCGGCATGCACCGCGTGTACCAGCGGCGCAAGCGTGGCGAGGAGCCGGTGGTGTATGCGCTCCCCGAGCTCGAGGAGGTGTTGTCGCCTACGTACGGCGTCATCACCTACCAGGAGCAGGTCATGCGCATTGCCCAGATCCTGGCGGGCATTTCCCTGGCCGAAGCCGATGTTCTGCGAAAGGCCGTCGGCAAGAAGGACGCTGAGCTGATTCGTCAGGAGCTCGGGAAGTTCATCGAGAAGTCGGTGGCGCGCGGCTACAGCCGGAACGTCATCGAGGAGCTCGCCGGGCAAATCGAGACCTTCGGTCGCTACGGCTTCAACAAGTCGCACTCCGTCGCGTACTCGATCCTCTCGTACCAAACGGCATGGCTCAAGGCGCACCACCCGGCCGAGTTCATGGCGGCGCTGTTGTCGTCGTCGATCGGAGATACCGATAGCGTCGTCAAGTTCATCAACGAGGCGCGCGAGCTCGACATCGAGGTGCTCCCACCCGACGTCAACGAGTCGGGCTACAAGTTCACCGTCGTCGGCGAAAAGCGCATCCGCTTTGGCCTCGGTGCGATTCGGAACGTCGGTCGCTCGGCGATCGATTCGATTCTCGCGGCGCGACGCGACAAAGGACCGTTCACCTCGATCTTCGATCTCTGCGAGCGCGTCGATTTGCGTTTGTGCAACAAGCGGGTTTTCGAAGCGCTCATCGCGTCGGGAGCACTCGACAACGTCGGCGGTCACCGGGCACAGTACTGGGCGGTGCTCGATGGCGCGCTTCAGGAGGCATCGCTCAAGCAGCAGGAGCGCGCCGCGGGACAGGTCTCGCTGTTCGGGAGTAGCGACACGGACGCCGACACAACCACGCTCGCCAATCGTGCCCTCCCGAACATCGCCGCGCTCTCCGACTCGGAGCGTCTCACGAAGGAGAAGGAGATCCTCGGCTTTTACATCTCGGGACATCCACTCGAGCCCTACCGGGTGGAGTGTGAGCTGTTCGCGACGCATACCGTGGCCAATCTCGGACGCTGGCACGACCAGCAAATCGCGCTTGGCGTTGTCGTCACGGCCATCAAACGGCAGATCAGCAAGCGGTCCGGGGCCGAGTTTGCGCGGTTGACAGTTGAGGATTTTTCGGGATCTTCCGAGGTACTGGTGTTCCCGGAGGCGTGGGGGCTGCTCGCCGACCGCATTCGGACCGACGTCCCAGTGCTGTTGAAGGGTGGATATTCGCGTCGCGACCAGGACGCGGAGAATCCAACGTTCATTGTCGAATCGGTGAGCTCCTTTGCCGAACTGCGGCTCAGCGGCCAGGTGGCCGTCGCACTCGATCTGACGATGGGCGATGGCTTGGCTGCGGATGTGATGCACGATGTTCGCGCGGTGATTGAAGCCCATTCGACGTCGCAATCGAGCGCGCCGTCGCTCGAAGTGCAGTGGAGTGATGGCAACGGTGGACGGGCACACTTGCGGTCGCGATCGCTCAAACTCGCGGCGACGCAGTCGGCGCTTAACGAGTTGCGAGCGTTACTCGGCAGCGAGCGCGTTCGCCTCGTCCGTGGGGCGTGAGAGGCAATAGGATTCTCGATGGCGACTGCGACCTTGGACTTCGAAAAACCGCTGGCCGAGCTCGAAAAGCAGATCGACGAGCTGAAACGCCTCGCCGGGGACCAGCAGTTGAACGTCACCGAGGAGATCGCGCCGCTCGAGAAGAAGCTCACCGAGTTGCGCGAGGAGATTTACAAGAATCTCACGCCCCTCCAGCGCGTCCAGGTCGCCCGCAGCAATAAGCGGCCACTCACGGAGGATTACATTCGCCTGTGCTTCACGGATTTCATCGAGCTGCATGGCGACCGGCTTTTTCGCGAAGACGCCGCGATCATGGGCGGGTGGGCCCGCCTCGACGGTGAGACGGTGATGGTCATCGGCCACCAGCGCGGCCGCGATACGAAGGAGAACCTCAGACGAAACTTCGGGATGCCGCATCCCGAGGGATATCGCAAGGCGCTCCGGCTGATGAAGCTGGCCGAGAAGTTTCATGTCCCGGTCCTGACCTTCATCGACACGCCCGGTGCCTGGGCGGGTCTCGGCGCCGAGGAGCGTGGGCAGTCGGAAGCGATTGCGCGAAATCTGTTCGAGATGAGCCGTCTCGAGGTGCCTATCATCGCGACCGTGATAGGCGAGGGGGGCTCTGGAGGAGCGTTGGCCCTCGGCGTCGCCGATCGGGTGATGATGCTCGAAAACTCGGTCTATTCGGTGATCACCATCGAGGGATGCGCCGCCATCCTCTGGAAAGACGGAAAGAGCCCCGAGATGCGCGAAAAGGCTGCTTCGGCGCTCAAGATCACCGCGCCCGATCTGTATGAGCTGCGCGTGATCGACGAGATCATCCCCGAGCCGCCCGGCGGCGCGCATGCCGATCACGAGGCGACGGCCAAGGCCGTGCAGGACGCACTGTGTCGTCATATCGACGAGCTTCGGCGATTCAAGCCCGACAAGCTCGTTAGGCGCCGGCGCGAAAAGTTTCAGCGACTCGGCCAGTTCGTGGAGTAGGTGCGCGAGATTCAGCGCGCTCCAAGGCTTGCCTCAACCCCTGCTCAACGACTGCATGTCGCACCTTATCGAAGTCGCGTTCAAGGGCAACAGAAAGGAGTTCTTCCTCTGGGAAGCCGACGAATTGCCGGCGCCGTCGGCGCCGGTCATCGTCGATGCCGATCGTGGAGAGGACCTCGGTCGCGTGCACTCGGTCGGCGATCTGGCGGCGAAGCGCAGCGCCGGCGCGGCTCATGGCCTCGGCGAATCCGCACCGTCGAAAAAGATTCGCCGCGTTGCTTCCCCCGACGACGTCAAGCGATTCGCCGAGGTCCGCTCGCAGGATGAAGACGCGCGTCGTAAGGCGATGGAGCGCGTTAAGGCCAATGAGCTCGTGATGAAGATCTCAGACGCCGAGTGGCAGTGGGATCGCAAGAAGCTGACGTTCTACTTCACCGCCGAAAAGCGCGTCGATTTCAGAAATCTGGTCCGTGAGCTCGCGGCGATGTTCCGGACACGTATCGAACTGAAGCAGATCGGCGTCCGCGACGAGGCCAAGCGCCTCGACGGAATCGGCCGTTGCGGCCGTCAGTACTGCTCGAGCAGCTGGCTGCCCGAACTGCGACCGGTCAACCTCGGCGTGGCGAAGGATCAGCGGTTGTCGCTGAATCCGTCGCAGATCTCCGGCGCCTGCGGCCGGTTGATGTGCTGCCTTCGCTACGAGCACGAATTCTACGTCCAGCAGCGGAAGCGCTTCCCAAAGGAAGGGAAGCCGGTGCGAACGCGGCGTGGTGAGGAGAAGGTTGTCGCCAACGACATATTTCGTGAACGGGTGACACTGCGCGGGTTGGACGGAGAGGTACGCGTCCTCGCTCTCGACGACCTGCGCACGGAGCTCGACGCGGTTGGAGCGGGTCCTCTGCCAATTTCAACCGCGACCGACGAATTCGAGGTGATCGACGTACGGTCGGAGCTCGAGGACGAAGGCGAGCTCACCGCCGCCATGGAAATCGTATCCGACGACGAGGTCACGCGGTCGGAGCCGCCGGAATTGGCGGCGCCAGCGCCAGCTCCTTCCAACGGAAGCGCTCAGGCGGACGAAGCGCCCAAGAAGCCGCATCGCCGGCGTGGTCGTCGAGGTGGGCGCCGCAACCGCGCCGGTCGCGGGCGCGGTGAATCCGAAGGCGGCGATGGTGGGAATGGGGACGACGCAGGCGGCTCGACGCCGCCCAACGCCTGACGATGCGCTTCGAACATCGTTAGGTGTCCGTATCGACAGGACATCTCTTGGCCAGATTCTTTCTCACGACGGCAATCGATTACGCAAACGGCGACCCGCATCTCGGTCACGCGCTGGAGAAGATCGGTGCCGATGCCATCGCGCGATATCGCCGCCTCGCCGGCGACGACGTGCATTTCCTCATGGGAATGGACGAACATGGCCAAAAGGTTCGTCAGGCGGCCGAGGAGCGCGGCGTTTCTCCCCAGGCATTCGTCGATCGCATCGCTGCCACGTTCGAGGAGACATGGCAGCGCCTCGGCATCTCGAATGATCAGTTCATTCGCACGACCGATCCCGCGCACAAGCGCGGGGTAAAGGCGCTGATCGAGCGCATTCACGAGAAGAATCCCGACGACTTCTACGAGAAGACGTACGAAGGGTGGTATTGCGTTGGATGTGAGCTGTTCAAGCGTGACAGCGAGATCGTCGATGGGCGTTGTGAGCTTCATCCCACACGCGAGCTGCAGTGGACCGAAGAGCGCAACTGGTTCTTCCGCCTAACGCGCTACCAGTCCTTTCTCGAAAGGCTTTTCGCCGAGCGTCCCGACTTTTTACGTCCTGAGACGCGCCGAAATGAGATCCTCGCGCTCCTTGGCCAGGGACTCGAGGACATCTCGATCACCCGCTCGCGCCTGAGCTGGGCGATACCCTTCCCGCTCAAGACCAGCACCGGTGAGGAGCAGGGCACGTGGGTATGGTTCGACGCGTTGCCCAACTATCTCACGGCGACGGGCTTTCCGGAGAAGGGCTACCAGGACCTTTGGCCTGCCCAGCTACACATTATCGGCAAGGACATCACCCGACTCCACTGCATCGTGTGGCCGGCGATGCTGCAGGCCGCCGAGGTGGCGCTCCCGCAGCACGTCTGGGCACATGGCTTCATGAGCTTCGGCGGCGAGCGCTTCAGCAAGTCGGCGGGTGTCGCTTTCTCGTTAGGCGACGCGATCGATCGCCACGGCCCCGATGCGCTGCGGTATTTCCTCCTTCGCGAGATCCCCTTCGACGGCGATGGCGATTTCTCGTGGGAGCGCTTCGATGAGCGGTACAACGCCGAACTGGCGAATGCCTGGGGCAATCTTGCGAGCCGGGTGATCGCGATGGTCGAGAAATACCGCGACGGGGTCGTGCCGTCCGGTGATCGCACGTCGCTCGACAAAGCCGATGTGTCCGACCTCGTGGAGTACCACGCGGCCATGGACGGATCGCGAGGCTATCTCCTGCACGAAGGGGCAAAGCGTGCGCTCGCGAGTGTCGCGCGCGGAAATGAGTTCGTGCAGTCGTCGCAGCCTTGGGCACTCGCGAAGGACCCCTCGAGAAGCTCGGAGCTCGACGACGTGCTCGCCTCGGTGATACGCGGGCTTGCGCGACAGTGTGTGATGCTGCACCCCTTCGTGCCGGGAAAGGCCGAGGAGGTGTGGCGCCAACTGGGGGCGCCCGGCCGCCTCTCCGATCAGCGCTTCGACGGCCTCGCGGGTCTCGACGCTACGGGGTGGACGGTGCGCAAGGGAGCGCCGCTCTTCCCCAAGTGAGACTCTCCTGATCGAGCGGGCGCAAAGCAGAAGCCTCGGACCACCACTCTCGTGGTGGTCCGAGGCTTCGATGCCTTACGACTGGGAGAACGTTGTTACGGATTGCGATCCGTGCAGAGATTGGGCGCGGCGGACGTATTGTTCTGTTCGTCGATTGTGACCGGGAAGTTCACGTCCGGCCCCAGCGAGCCGCCTGCGGCCCCCAGATATGCCCCCGAGGGGAACACCGCATCCGCGGTGCGGCCGTAGAACTTCACGAGCCGACGCAGGTCACCGAGACGGTGTCCGGTGAGGTACATCCACATCGCGCGCTCCTGGAACATCAGGTCGACCTGGGCGCTGGGCGTGCCCGGATCCTGGAGCGCAGCCAACGCCGTCGCCGCCTTTTGGCCCGCGAGCGTGTACGGAGGCGAGTTGAGAATTGTCGTATTCGCGCGGAGCGTGTTGAGAATGTTGAGCCAGCCGGTGGCGTCGTTGTTCTTCAGCAGATCTTCGGCGATGATGAGCTGCGCCTCGATGCCGTCCGCCACCACGATCGGCGTGGCGTAGTCCGGATACTTCAGAGTGTAGTACGCCGGCGACTGTCCATCCTGTCCGATGCCCAACTTATACCACCGCACGCGCGGATCGCCCGTGGCGTTCGCGTCGTCCCAACCCATCGTGCGGAACTTGATGCTCTGCGGCGACTCGCCATCGGCGACCGCGTAGCGCTTGCTGATCGGTCCGACGTTGATGTAGACGCCGTTGTTTTCACGGCCGCTGTTCGTGGAATTGTACACGTTGTACTGGAAGGTCAACGGTACGTTCGCCACGGCCGCCGCGGCCTGATCGAGCTGGTCGAGATCCACCAGCGCGCGAGCCTTCACGACCGAGGCCAGATAGGCCTGCTTCGATCCCGCCGGGGCGATCTGCAGCGCGGAATCCGCCTCAGAGACGGCGTTCTGGAAGCTCTGTTGGTTCGACGTCGGCGGACCGTACTCCGGGCCGCCGCTCCCGAACTCGCTGTAGGGCATCCCGTTGCAGAAGTCCTCGCCGAACAGGACGTACATCAACCCTTCGAGCGCATGCATCTCCGCGGCGCGAGCGTCGGTTGGCGCGAACTGCGCGAACGCGGCCGCGCCACGCTCGAGCGATGCGCGCGCTTGCTGCATGTAGCGCAACCACTGCTGCACCGTTCCGTTGTTGGTCTGGATCGGACCGCGCTGGTCGACCGAGATGCGCGTCGGGAACGTATCGATGTCGCGCAGCTCGTCCGTGAGGAGTCCGGGAAGATCGACAGAACCGTCGACGTAGCTCATCTGCTGCTGGAAGTCGGCGAGGCCGCCGGCGTAGAGCACGGGGAGGCCCGCGGCCGACGCCGTCGATTCCTGCGTCGCGACGTCCACGTCCTGGACTTTGAGTGTCTTGTCCAGGTTGCAAGCGGTGACGGAGATCCCCGCGACAGCGAGGGACGCAAGCGCCCCCAACCGAGCCGCCGCGCGAGCGAGAGTCCGTCGGGAATATGAAGTCATGAAATTCCTCATCGTGTATCGCTGTTGGCGTTAGGCTAGAAACCGAGGTCGAGGCGGGCGACGAACTGACGGAACGGCGCCTGCGTCAGGAAGTCCGTCGCGCCGAAGTTCGTATTGCCGTAGCCGCTCTGCTGCTGGTACTGGATCTCCGGATCGGCACCGCGATACTGCGTCCACGTCGCGAGGTTGCGCCCCGCGAGTGTGATGGACGACGAGCGCAAGCCGAGACGGCCCGAGACGCGCTGCGGCAGCGTGTACGTCGCCGAGAGCTCGCGCAGCTTGGTGAAATCACCCTTCTGAATGAAGCCGGCGTGCGAGACCGTGCCGCTCGCTACCGTCTTCTGGTACGCGATCACCGCCGCCTGGTCGACCAGCGGCGCCGTGGGGTCGTTGTCCTCTCGGCAGTTCGCGAACGCCGACGTCGTGCAACGGAACTCTTCCGTCTGGTTGTAGATGTAGTTGCCGCCGCGATGCTGGACGAGCGCCGAGAGCTTCACGTTCCCGAATACCGTCAGCGTCGGCGTCAAGCTGAACTCGAACTTCGGCAACGATGGGCCGACATACGTGACCGCATCGTCGACGTTCACTTCGCTGCGGCTCAGGACGCCGTCGCCATTGGCATCGCTGTACGAAAGGATCTTCTTTGCCCAGAAGCCGCCTAACGAATAGTGCTCGACGTGGCGCTGCGGATCGAAGATGATCGACGCAATGCCCTGGCCCAGCTTGTCGAGGCGGTTCTTCAGCGTCGAACCGGCGAGCACGAACTCCAACCGCACGTTGCGCTGGTCGAGGACCGTCCCGTTGAGCGCGAGCTCGTTTCCGCCGTTGAACACCTGGCCGAGGTTGACGAATTGCGTGCTGCTCACGCCGAGCGAGGGGGCCAGCACGCGCGCGATGAGCGCGTCCTTCGTCGTCTTCGCGTAATGGGTGAACTGGAGTCCGACCTTGTCGTGGAAGAAATTGACGTCGAAGCCGCCCTCGTACTCCGTCGAGATCTCAGGTTTGAGCTCGGGATTTCCGGTGCCACCAATGACGACGGCGGGAAGCTCCGCCTGCCCCGCCTGGGTAACCGCCGCGCCGGCGAGGTACGTGTCCGCCTGACGGAAGCCAGGGCGCTGGCCGGACTGGCCATACGCCGCACGGAACCGCAGTTGGCTGAGAACACCTGACGCAATCCACGACCTGTCGCGGAGGAAGGGCTCTTCCGAGGCGACCCACGACGCGCTGAGCGCCGGATAATACGCGAGCTTGAAGTCCTTACCGAAGGCGCTGTTTTCGTCCGCGCGAATCGATCCCGTTACGAAGAGCCGGTCTCGGAAACCAACCTGCTCGCGCGCATACGACCCGATGGTGATAATCGTCTGGTTGCTCTCGTTGACGGACTTGTTCGCCGATGCCGCGGCGAGAGATCCCGTGCCGGGGATGAGGTTCGTTCCCGAGGCGAAGGTCCAGTGCGACTGTTCGCTGAGGTACTGACCACCGACGACGGTCGACGAGGTGAACGCGCCGAACGTCTTGTTCGCCGTGAAGCTTCCCTGCGTGCTGTAGCGCGGCAGCTGCCGGCGATATTCGGCGATCGATCCGTTGGTGATGCCCGCGTTGACCCACGTGACGACGTTCGAGGGGAAGTACGAGCGCTCGAACAGGTTGTCCATGTCGACGCCGGCCTGACCGACGCCGGTGAGCCACGAGAGAGGCTGCCACGTAACTGTGGCGCCGCCGACGAATCGCTTCGCCCACTGCGAGTTGTCGCGAATGTAGAAGGTCGACGGAAGTGCGGAGTAGAAGCCGTTGCTCAGCGTGTCGGTGCCGCACTGCGACGCGAGCGTTCCAGCGTGGAACGACGCCGCCGAGCAGTTGAACGCCTTGCCGAGCAGGATGTTGCCCAGCGGTCCGTAGATGTCGTTGTCGTTGTCCGGCAGACGGACATTGCGATCGACGTAGTTCGTCGTGAAGGTCGCGTTGAGCTTCGGCGTGAGCTGCGTGGTGAGGTTCGCGCGCAGACTATAGTTGTGCGTCGTGTTGATGCTTATCGCGCCGACCTGGCGGTCAGCGTCGCCGCTCACGAAGTACTGCGTTGCGTCGCCGCCACCGGACACGCTCAAGCCATACGACTTGATGTTGCCCGTCGTGTAGACGTTGTAGAATTCCGCCGGATTGAAATGGGCGAGCGTGCCCTGAGTGCAAATGCCGCCCTGCGTCGCGCGATCATTCGTGCACTGCGAGTTGTAGGTTCCGCCCGCGGGAGTCGTACCGACGTTGTAGTAGTTGTCGCCGTAGTTGACCGGATTCCACTGATTGCCGTACTGCGTGAACACCCTCCACTGCGTGCGTCCAGCGGCGCCACGCTTCGTCGTAACCTGGATGACGCCGTTCGCCGCCGCCGTTCCATAGAGCGCCGAAGCTGCCGGGCCCTTGAGCACCTCGATGCTCTCGACGTCCTCCGGGTTGATGTCGTCGAAGCGGCTGATGCTCGCGCCACCGACGCCAGGGCCGAAGGAGTCGGTACTGTTATCCATGCGGACGCCGTCGACGATGAGCAGCGGGTCGTTCGAGAGCGAGACCGAGTTGGCGCCGCGAATGCGAATGCGGGCCGCGGTGCCAGCGGTGCCAGCACCCTGTGTGATGGTCAGGCCCGGCGTCTTCGCCGCGAGTGCCGACGTGAGGTTCGGCTCGGCGGCGAGGCTCAGGTTGTCGCCCGGCTTGATGATGCCGACATCGTTGCCGTTCTCTCGCTTGCGCTCCGTCGCGCCGGTGGCGGTGACAACCACCTGATCGATCTGCACAGCGGAGCTTTGCAGGAGGAAATCGACCGTTGCGTTCCCTGCCGCTGCTACCGTGATCTGCCTGGCAGATGCCGAGTAGCCGAGACGGGTCACTCGGAGCGTATACGTTCCGGGTGCCAAGTCCGCGATCCTATAGGAACCATTTTCGTCCGTGCGGGCGCCGCGCTGCATACCCACAATGACGACGTTGGCGTCCGGGATCGGCGAGTTGCTTCCACGCTCGGTGACACGGCCTACGATGGCCGGTCTTTGCTGCTGCGCATTCGCGACGCCAGCGCACAACGTGGCGCAGGCGAGCGATGCGAGCAGCCCTTTCCACAAAGCTCTCATCGGGGGGCTCCTTCGGTGGATAGAAGAGAGTCGAGTGTCGGCCCTCAGCTTCGGGCCCATGGGAGGCTGCACGTTCACGTCAGTGGGCGGCGAGAAATTGCTGACGCGAAAAGTCCCAACAAGCTAGGCACCTCTCCCGCCGGTGCCAACCCTGAAGGGAGCCGTCTCGTACGAGTCGCCGTGTGCGACTTGTACGAGACTACCGATTTAACATCCCGGCCTGCCCATTTCGTCACGTCGATGTGGTCCATTAGCCCAGAAATTTTTGCCGTCGCGGACGCCGGGCCCCCGCCTTCGCTTGTGCGACAAAGTCGCGATGCCGAGATGGCCGCGACCCCATCCCCGACAAGAAAAAGGGCCGCGACGAGTCATTTCGTCGCGGCCCGGATTGGTCGGCGAATGCCGACAGTCGTTACTATGCCTTCGTGTCGAGACACCCCGAGAAGAATGGGTTGCTCCTTTCGTCGTCGACGACCGGGAAGGCTACCTGAGTCCCGAACTGCCCCGACGGACTGCCATTGCGCGTAAAGTTCCCCGAGGGAAAGACCTGATCCTGCGGGAGCTGATACTGCCTGACGAGTCGGCGAAGATCGTCCATGCGATAGCCCCGCTCGAACTGCCAGAGCGCCTTTTCACGGAAGAACACGCTCCGTGCCGTTGCCGGGTCGGGTGGCGTTGGGAGATCCGCCATCACGCCGATCTTGAAGATCCCGATGGTCTGTGCCGATTCGCGCAGACCGTTCAGGATCGTCATCAGTCCGGCAATGTCGTTCGCCTGCAGGCTCGCTTCCGCTTCGATCAGCCGCGCATCGATCCCGCTCGCGACGGGAATCGGATCGTCACGCCCCCAGTTGTTGACCAGTAGGAAATTGGTCGTGTTGTCCTCGGACTTCGACTTCGTGTCGGTGACCGAGACGCGAGGATCGCCGAGCTTCGCGAACGGAATCGCATTCACGATCTGTCCCGCGATGTCGACGCTGTCTCCCGCCGTGTAGCGCTTGACGCTCGGCCCCATGATCCACCATTCGTTGTCGAAGGTGGTCTGCGAGTAGGTGAAGTTGTACTGAAAGTTCGTCGGGACCGAAGCGACTGTCGTCGCCGCGCCGGCGAAATCACCGAGGTCGACCTGCGCGCGTGCCCTGGCGACGAGCACGAGATACTTGATGTTGAGCGTGCCGGCGTCGGTGGCCGTGAGATACGAGAGTGCTGAATCGAGGTGCACGATGGCCAGCTTGCTGCCGTCGGCGTTGGTCAACGGCTTCGTGTACTGCGGCACGCCGTTCACCGTCTCACCGAACGGAATGCCGTTGCAGAACACGCCGGACATCGCCATCTCGATGTAGCCCATCACCGCGTACATCTCGCCGACGTGCTGCTTGCCTAACGCCGATGGATCGTAGGCGAGCAACGCATTGATCGCGTCACGTGCTCGGCCGCGCGCCTGCTGCGCCGCCCGATAGATCGGCGTGAGCACGCCGTCGTTCGTTTGCAGATTCCGCTGGTCGGCGTCGTTGCGCTGTGAAAAAGTATCGGCGGACCGCAGCTCGTCGGTGAACAGTGCCTCCCAATTCCACAGGGCCTCCGTGTTTCCGCCGCCCCCGTTCATCGACGACTTCCAGCGGCTGAGGGCGCCGGCATAGAGCGCGTCGGCCGCGGTGGGGCTGGTGACGCTACCGGGGCTGATGACACCGGGCTGTTGCGGCGCGAGGAGCTCTTGCTTCGCGTTGCACGCACCGAGGCACACGCCCGCGATGGCGATGAGCGCCGCCGCCCGTCCACGACTGGTCTGTATGAGTCTCATCATCTGAGTTCTCTCCTCGACGCGATTAGTAGTGGAGGTTGGCGCGGATCAGGAAATACGTCCGCGGAGCGGTCGTGGAGAAGTCCGTCTGCACGTCGCCCGTCGAGTAGTTCGACTCGGGATCGATGCCGGTGTAGTTGGTCCAGGTGTGCAGATTGCGCGCAGAGAACACGAGCTGCGCGTCGCGCGCGCGAATGCGCTGCGAGACGACGGCCGGCAGCGTCAGCGCCGCCGACACCTCGCGCAGCTTCCAGTATTGGCCATTCTCGAGATATCCCATCGCCGTCGACGGATTCTTCGCGCCCGAGTTCGCGACCGTCCGCGCCTGGTCGTACAGCGACGTCGTCTTCAGGTTTCGCGAGTACCAGGTCGCGAACTGCTGCGAGTAGAACTGGCCGGACTGGTTATACAAACTGTAACCGCCCTTGTAGTCCGTGAGCACGGTGATGCGGAGGCGGTGAGCCAGCAGGTCGATGCCATTCGTGACCGAGACGATGTCGCGCGGCAAGGAGTAGCCGGCATACACGAAGGAGCTCCCGACCGTCACCTCATCGGGGGTGATGATACCGTCGCCATTGGCGTCGCTGTAGCTGAACGGCCGGGCGAAGAACCCGTTGACGGAAAGACCCACCGAATCGCGCGACGTCCCCGTACCAATCGTCGGCAGCGGCTTGCCGCTCGCGTCGTTCCCGAGCGCCACGATCTTGTTGCTGTTGTGTGAAGCGGCGATGGTTACGTCCCAGCCTAACGCGCGCCGATCGAGGATAGCCGTGTTGAATTCGACTTCGACGCCGGTGTTCGCGACCGAGGACAGGTTCTTGAGCACCGTGAGCTGCGAGGCGCCTGACGAGGCCGCGATCGGCTGGCTCACCAGCGCGTCATGCGTTCGCTTGCTGTAATACGTGAAGTCGAAATGCGCGCGGCTGTTCAAGACGGTCATCTCGAAGCCGGCTTCCGTCTCGGTCGATCGCTCGGGTTTGAGATCCGGATTGCCGAGCGCCTGCGCGACCAGCCCCGGCGTGTCCGCCGACGTCGCCGTTCCGGCGACCGACGCGATGTTCGCCGTCGTTGCGCCGAAGGTCTGCAGGGCGACCGCGCCGCCCGGCTGCACGCCCGACGCGCCATAGGCCGACCGCAGTCGGAACTGGTTCAACCAGTCGGGCCGCGGGAAAAAGCTCTCGTCGGAAATGATCCACGAGATGCTCGCCTTCGGATAGAACACGCGCTGGAACTTCGTTCCGAACGAGCTGTTCTGGTCACTGCGTGCGGCGACGATGAGGAAGAGCCGATCTCTGAACGACCCTTGCTCCTGCAGATAGACGCCGAGCGTCTTGTTCACCGTCGGCAAGGAGTCGTTGACGTTCGTCTTGGTCGCGGCATCGCCGACCGTCTGCGCACCCGGCGGAAGGTTCTGACCCGTGGCCGTAACCTGGTCCCGCTCGAGGTTGCTGTAGTCGGCGCCTACCGTCGTGCGGAAATTCAAGTTGCTGCGCGCCTGCCAGGTCGAGCTGCTGACGAGCTTCGCGGAGAAGTTTCGCAGATTGGTTTGTGTCGCTGTCACCGACCCTAGCCGCTGCGTTCCCGAGTTCGGGCACTCGGAGTAGCGACAAATCGCGCTGTAGTTGTTGTCGGCGAGATCGAGGCCGATTGTCCCGTCGTTCTGCATCCACGATATCGGCCGCCACGTCGCGTCCATCGATCCGATGAATCGCTGCGTTCCATTCATGTGCGAGACCTGGAAGATCTGCGCTGGACTGAATCCACCGTATCCGTTGCGATACTCGTTCAGCGTCCCGACTTCATTGTAGTTCAGCCCATTGTGGTTGAAGCCGGGGTTGTTCAGCGCGCTGTAGATGAAGCTGTAGGTGTTATTGTCAGTCTGAGGCAGGCGCTGATTCGTCTCTGAGAATCCGGCGTTCGCATTCAAGTCGAACTTCGGCGTGAACGACGCGCTCAGATTGGCGCGCGCTCCGTACGACTGAAATGCCTCGGGATTGACCCACTCGTCGCGAAGCGCCGTTCCCATCGAATCCAGCGTGCGTCGCGCGAACGAAGGCATATGAATCGGGCCGAGCTCGTTTTGCCAGTTGCCGGCCACGAAAAAGCGAACCTGCTCGGATCCGCCGCTCGCGTTCATTCCGTACGCCTGACGATTGCCCAATCGATTCGGCGTCGTCGACGGATTCATCAAGACGTTGTACGACGTTAGGCTGTCGAGCGTACACGTCCCCTGGCTCTCCGTGACGAGCGTGCACCGCGTGACCGCACCCGTCGCGTCGTGTCCCCACGACGCGTACGTCGTCGGATACTTGTTGCGGTCGCTCACGCCGCCCGCTTCACCGTACCACGACCAACGCGTCGTCCCCGCACGGCCCTTCTTCGTCGTGATGACGATGACGCCATTCGCCGCATCCGTTCCGTACAGGGTCGCCGCCGACGGCCCCTTCACGATTTCGACGTCCTCGATCTCGTTAGGATCGAAATCGTTGATGAGGCTCGCCGTCGTGCCCCCCGTGGACAGGCTGAGGGTCCCGGTATTCACGCGCACGCCGTCCACGACGTAAATCGGATTGTTCGTGACCCCGCTGCCGTTCGTCGCGAGCGAGCCCAGGCCGCGAATGCGAATCACGGGTGCGGAACCCGTCATCGCACCCGGCAACACCACGACGCCGGGGGACTTGGCGACAAGGAGGTCGCCGAGATTCGCGATCGGCGTCGTCTCGACCCTGGCGCCGACGTCGCCTAACGTGCTGACCGCGTTGCCGAGTTCGCTCCGTGCTTGCTGACCTGTCGCCGTCGTTACGATTTCCTGTAGCTGCACAACGGCGCGATCGAGCGAGAAATCGAGCGTTGTAGTGCGACCCGCCTCCACGGTGACGGCGCGCCTCCCTTCCAAGTAGCCGACACGCAGCACGCGCACGATCACCGCTCCGGGCGGAACGTTGCGCAGAGTGTATTGACCTTCGGCGTTGGCGGCGGCGATGATGTTCGTGCCCGCCACCATCACTCGACTGTCGCCGAGTGGAACGTTGGTGCCGGCCGACGTAACCCGCCCGGTAATTGTCGCTTGTTGCGCCCGAGCCGGTTTCACCGTGATCGCGAACAGGGCGACCACGACCGGATAGCGGACGATTCTCCGCAACCAAATCGATCTCATGGTGTTGGCCTCCTCGACGAACGAGCTGGGGATCGCACTTCGACGAAAGGCGCCGCGCCCGCAGGGCGGAGAGCGACGCTATGCGAGGTCAGGGAGCGACCTCGAAGCCCGCATGCAACCATTGTGAGAGAGCCGAGCTGCCTAACTATTGATCGCAGCTGGCTTCAGAGATCGATCCTTATTGGCTGCCTTCTCGTCACCCCTCAGCTGCGACAGAACGGTACGCGTGTCCGGATAACAGCGGTACGCGGCCGTGTGATCACGTTTAACAGGCGTATCAACCCGTTGCGCCAGTCAGGCGTTCCCGGCCTTACGATTTGCACCATCGGCTCATCCCTGTCAACTCTGCATCGCCTCACGAGACTCGTGAGGCGGATGAGAGCCATCATTACCGTTATCGATACGACGCGCCTTACGAGACGGCGGCGATGATGGAACTGAAAATGAAGGAGCCGCCCAATTCGATCGGGCGGCTCGTTTCAGTGCGGTCAGTGACCCAGCGCCGAGCGATCTCGCTCAAGGCTTCGTCGCCGAATCCCCTCGTGCCGGCGTTGCCGCGGCACCTGGCTTCGAGAAGTCCACCGACGGCGCCTCACGAGCGCCAGGAGTCGTCACGTTGAAATAGTTCCGCGGCTTGGCGCCTGTCACCTTGGCCGTCAGGGCCTGGGGGAACTGACGGATGTAGCTGTTGTATTCCTGCGCCGCGGAGTTGTAATCCCCGCGGGCCACGGCGATACGGTTCTCCGTTCCCGACAGCTCGTCCGTCAATCGAGTGAACTGCTGATCGGCCTTGAGCTGCGGGTAGTTCTCGGCGACGGCGATCAGGCGGCCGAGCGCTGACGTCATCTGCGCGTTAGCGTCCGCCATCTGAGCTGGGTCGTGCGTCTGCACGGCGCCAAGAACGCCGGCCCGCGCCTGCGCCACCTGAGTGAACACGTCGGACTCGTGCTGCGCATAGCCCTTCACCGTGTTCACCAGATTTGGAATCAGGTCCGCGCGCCGCTGCAACTGCACCTCGATCTGACCCTGGGCGCCGTTGGCCTGCTCGTCCAGCTGCTGAATGCGATTGTATCCGCACCCGACGCTCGCAAGGAGCAATGGAACCGCGAGCCACTTTCGTTTCATCGAGCACTCCATGATTGGCGATTGGTGCCGTTGCCTACGTTGATTTTGGCGCCTGCGTTCCACTCACTGCGCCCCGGTGAAGCTCAACTGCACGACATAGCGTCCCGGCTTCACGGCGCCCGGAGCGACGTTCCACGCCTGTTTCGCCTTCTGGTCGAGACAGCGATTCACCGCCTTCCCGGCGGGCCCAGACCACTTCGCGTCACCAACTCGTGCGTCGGTTACGCCGCTGCTACCGATGGTGACAACCATCGCCACGTTGCCCCGCAACGAGGGATCCGCCTTCTGTCCGAACTCCGTGTAGCAGAAACGCGTCGCGCTTTGCTCCCGCTCTACCGCGTCCACCAACGGCGTCGGCGCCATCGCGAATGAGGTGTGCGATCCGGCGCCCACGCCGCTCCCGCCCGGCCTGGCCGAAGGCACGAGCTTTTGCTGATGGAAGGTGTCCGGAGCTGCCGTCGGCAGATTCGTCTTGATCTTCGAGAGGTCGGCCGACGCGGTGTCCGCAACCGCTCCCGCCGCCGATGCTACCGTTTTGGCGGAATCCAACTTTGCCGAGTCGACGGGAATCTGGGCCGTATCCTTCTTCTTGTCCCCCGGACAAGCGAGGGCGGCAACGAGCAAAGGGATCGACGCAAGGCGTTTCAGAGCGATTCTCATGTCCTTCATTCCTCTTGAGGTTGCTTCGCGATCTCGGCTGAGGTCAGCTCATTGCGAGAATCGATCGAGGTGTTCCACGAGTTTCCCAATGCCGTCCAGATAGCCGGCGATAACGTTGCCCACTTCGTTTGCGCCGATCGTCTGCTCTCCGCGAACATGCCGAACGACGCGCTCGAAGGGCGCAGCATCGAAATCCGCGTGCCGAGCGACGGCCTGGCTCACCGCGATATTGTCCTTGGCTGGCACAGTTCCCTGGAGCCTGAGAACGGCGCGGAATATCACCATGATCGTGCTCAGACTGTCGCTCAAAAGATCGATCTGCCGCTTCGAATCTCCCCCGGTGATTAGCACTCCCTGACGCAGCTTGAGGAGCTTGCCCATGGCCTCGTGCTCGAGCTGCAGCCGCAAATCCCTGGGGTCGACGCGAATCCCATCGAACGGGTTCTCTCCATAGAGAATCTTGTGCCGGTCGAGTATGTCAGCGTACTCCATCGCGAAGATGTCTGCCGAGCCGCGCCATTCCCGCATCGTGAGCGTCATGGGGGCGGGGTTCCCCGCTTCACCCCAAGCTCTCGCCACTGCCGCCGCCGCCCGAAGGCGATCCAGCGACAGGGTCTCGAGAAGGACGAGTACGTTGTAGTCCGATCGCTTGGGGATGTGTTCCCCCGCCGCTGCCGAGCCGTACAGAATGACGCTGCGCAACTCCGGGCCGTATGCGGCGCGCAGCTGCTCGACGAGCTCCTCAGGCGTCATGTTCGCCATGTCGTGCTCCCTTGATCACCAGGAACGGCCGGAACCACCACCACCGAAACCACCGCCTCCGCCAAAGCCACCGAAGCCACCGAAACCGCCCCCCCCGCCACCACCCCCACCCCCGCCCCAATTGCCTCCTCCCCATCCACCGCGTGTCGTTCCGCCCCAACCCCCACCACCAATCGGGAACGGGATGAACAGGCACCCAGGACCGCATCCACGCCGCCTCCGGCCCGCGCTCAGGAGCGACATGATGACGATGAAGATCACGAAGAGAACGAACGGATTGATCCCGCCGCGACTCCGTCCTACCGGCCCGCGTGCACCGCGCGGCGTGAAGCCTGGCGAGGGCGCCTGGAGCGACGTGTCGAGCTGGAAATTGAACTCGTTTGCGAATCGCTGCGCGACGCGAAGCGTCGTCAACTCGATCGCGTCGCCGTAGTTCCGCTGTCTCAGCAGCGGAAGTGCTTCGTCCTGTATCTCTCCGGTCGTCGCGTCCGTGAGAAACCCTTCCGTGCCGAACCCGGTGGCGATCTCGAACTGGCCAGTTCCGTCAGAGTTCGTCTCTTTCGGTACAACGAGGATGACCACTCCGCGATTGCGTGCCGGATCGCCGGGCTTTCCCTTGCTGCCCACTCCCCAGGCTCGACCGATTCTCAGCGCGACGTCCGCCTTGTCGCGTCCCTTCAGGTCGGGCAGAGTGACGACCGCGATGTCTCCGCCCGATTTCGCGCGAACGTCTTCGACGATCCGCTCGATGCGCTCTTTGTTCTCGGCGGGGATCACGTTCGCGAAATCGTTCACGAACCCGACGGCCGCCGGCACCTGGAGCGGACCGATCTGCACCTGCAGTGCGATGGCGAGCGCCGCCAGCGCGAACTTGAGTTGCGGCACTGGTGGGATCGTCGTTAGGTGTGCAGGTAGCCGGGCCGGAATCCTCGCGCGCCCGGTCGTGAAATTTTGCTCACTCCTGGAAGCTAACCAGCTCGATCGGTGAGCGCCGTCGGGAGACGACGAACGGGGCGGCCTCACGGTCGCCCCGTTCGCACGAGCTCACCTGCCGAATCGCTCCCGTCACTTGGTGAAGTTGAACGGGAACGAGTACGTTCCGCCCCCCGCGTCGGAAGCGGGGAAACGCCACGATTCGATCTTGCTGCGAATGCAGCTCTCCACCTCCGACGAGCCGGGGCCGTTCCAGGTGCGACTGGTGATATTGACGCCCGTGACGTCGCCGGCTCCCGTGAGCGAGATCGCTACCGTCACCGTTCCCGCGAGCGACGGATTCGCCTTCAGCCCGTACTCCTGATAGCAGAAGCGAAGCTGCGATTCGCGGCTGCGAACGAACTGGCCAAGCTCGCCGACGTCTCGGCGGTTGTTGTTCAGATTCTCGGCCTTGATCGGCGAGGGGGCCGACACACGCACGCCGGCGCGCTGGATACCACCGCCCGCACCCACACCACCGATTCCACCACCGCCCCCACCACCCGTTCCCTTTCCGCCACCAAATCCACCGCGCCCAGGGGTGCGGCCGCCCTCGCCGCCCTGACCAAGGCCGAGCACCGTTTTGCCACCTGTACCGCCACCACCGCGTCCGCCCTGGCCGCCGCCCGTGCCGCCACTGCCCGACGCCACGGCCACACCATTGATCAGCGACGAGACGCTTCCCGTTAGCCCGCCTGTACCCGAGCCACTCCCGGTACCGAATGCTGTACCGATCGCGCCGTTGTTCGTTTGCTCGGTGCGAGACCCGGGGCGTCCCGGTCGAGGGCTGCCTTTCTCCGGGCCTTTGCGTCCGGGCGGCGCCTTCGTCGGTCCCGGTGCCGGTACCGCCTCGGCGGCGCCCGTCCGCGGCACCACAGGTGGTGGTGGCGGCGGGGTCGTCGTTAGGCTCTGCGGCGGCGCGAGCGTGATCACCACGCCCTCGTCGTTGACCGTCGGCGGAATCATCTTGTGCAGCCCGACCACGATCAGCCACGCGATCGCGAGAAGGATCGCGAACGCCCATGAATACAGCAGGACGCGTTGTTCGGGATCCGCCCACTCGAACCGCAGGCGCTTGTCGAACCGTTCCGCATCGCGCGGCGGAGGCGAGCCCGCCGGCGTCGCTGGTCGCAATGGAGTCGCCATGGTTACATCGTTACCGTCGTTGCCGGCCCTTTTTCCGTCGCGCGCTGTACCTGCAGTGTGATCGTCCGGAATCCAGCGAGACGGGCTGTTTGCAGCAATCGCTGGAGAAGGTCGTAGCGCATCGTCTTGTCGCCCTGAATCGCGAGCGGAATCGTCACCGATTCGTCCTGCCCCGTGCCGTTCGCGCCGCGAATGGAATCGGCCACGGTCTTGAGCACCGTGTACAGCTGCGGCACCACGAGCGGCTGCTCGGGATAGTTCGATGTCGCCGTCGCCGCGGCCGCCACCGACATCAATGGATGGCCGTTGAACACGATCGCCGGCGGACGGCTCGCCACGCCTAACGTGAGCTCCTGGTGCGCCGGTGCCCCCACCTTGGCCTGCGGCAGCGTTACGCCGGTGAGAATTGGCGCGAGGTCACCGACCGTGGCCGCGGTGAGCGAAAAGAAGACGATCGCCACGAACGTGTCGACGAGCGGGATCAGATTCAGCTGCACGAGGCGGAATTTTTGAAACTGCGATCGGCGTTGCCCTTCACGGATCGCGCGAATGCGCTCGCTCACCATGGTCAGCGCCCTCCGGTGTTGACCGTCGCGACCTGCATCGACCGCGCCGTACTGCTCAGGGAGATCTTCGGATATTTCGCGAGCTTCACGCGCTCGAGCACGTGGACGATGTCGTCGTAGGCGACGTCGTCGTCAGGCACGACCATGACGGCGTCGTTGTCCGGAAACTGTGCCTTGATCGCTTGCAGCACTTCCTGGAGCGTGTCGAGCGAGGCCGTCGTGACGCCGGCGATATTCTGCGACCAGGGCGCCGCGCCGCCATTGGAGTGCTCGATGCGCAGCCCGCCCTGCTTGATCCCGACAGCGAGGATGAGTGTCGTCGTGTCCGGCTGGGCGCCGCTCGTAGTCCCCGGCGCGGTCACCACGACCGGCGGCAGCGCAAGATCGAATGCGGTGAGGTTCGTCATCACCGCGCCCGTGTACGTGAGGAGACTGAAGAACACGATCGAGGTGAGGATGTCGACCAGGGGCACGAGATTGATGCGCCCGTGCGCGGTGAGCGGCTCCCGCTCCTGCTGGCGTGCCCGGAGCTTATGGAATCGCGAGGGCATGGATTCCTTCTGAGCTGAGGTCGGCGTCGCGTGTCACGGCCTAACGATGACCGAGGCGAACGTCGGGACGATCGATGAGCGCGTTCACGAGTCGCACCGAGAACTCGTCGACCTGCTCGATGATCATTTCGGATTGACTCACCAGATACGCGTGCGCGATCGAAAGCGGGATCGCCACGAGCAGACCGAAGCCCGTCGCGTTCAGGGCGATCGCGATGCCGGCCGCGAGCTTCGACGAACGCTCGGCCGCCGAGGCCGACGCCACCGACGCGAACGCTTCGCGCAAGCCGTAGATCGTTCCGAACAGACCGAACAACGTCGCCACATTGGCGAGCATCGGCAGATACTGCAGCCGGCGCGTCAGCTTCGGCATCACCGTGATCGCCGCCGCATCGGCAACGCTTTGCAGATCGGCCTCGTCGCGGCTGCGACTGCGCAGAATCAGCAATCCCATGTCGGGCAACGCCGCCGTCGATTGGGCGCAGAGCTTGATCGCGTCGTCGATCTTTCCGGCACGCACGAGCGAGATCACGCGCTCGATGAATGCACGACCGTTGATCTTGGACTTGATCACGATCGTGTAGAACCGTTCGATGAAGATCGCGATCCCCGCCACACCCACGGCGAGGATGAAGTTCATGATCGGTCCGCCGTTCTTGTACCACTCGATGATCGTTGACATTGTCGCCCTGTCTCCTCGCAGGCGTGTTGTGAGATCACGTCTTCAGTGCATCCGTACTGCGCTTGTCGCGGCACCGCAGTCATCAGCGTCGTACGCGGCGCCGTCGATCCTTCACCACTGACCTCAGGCAGAAGACGTGCCCGGCGGCCCGCGCGTCGAGTCAGGCTTCGCCGGCGCTGGTCGGCGCGTCGTATCCGCTGGCGTGGTCGGCGCGCCCGGTGTCGTCGCCGGTGTCGTCGACGGCGGCGTCGTGATGATTCCGCCTGGCGGACACCACCAGTGCGTCGCGCACCATCGCTGCTGCACCGATGGGAGCTGGCTCGCCGGTATCTGAGTCGCCTCACCTGGTCCCAACGCCATCGGTTGCGGCGGCAGTCGCGGCGGGAACAACGCCGACGAGTCCGCGGGAACGCGCACTTTCACGCGATGCGTCGGGCACCACCAATGGGTCGCGCACCAACCGTATTGTTTGCGCAGATACGCGTATTCCGGTCGCAGCGGCGTGAGCCCGACGATCGCCGGCAGACGGAACACATCGGGCGTGCCGACGCTGTCTGCCGCGAGCACCAGCGAATCCGCCGGTGTCATCATGCGCGCGGACATGATGGCGTAGCCTTCCTGGATCTCCGGCCAGAAGTCGTGATCGTAGAAGCGCGGCACGAGCACCTGCCGGCTGTACGTCGGCACTTCACGCGGCCGCACGGTTACGACCTGCGGAGTCGGCACCGTTCCACGAATCTCGATCGTCGCCTGACGACGGCGCTGCGTTCGCTGCTGCGCGTGCAGCGTCGAACTGTCCGCGGCAATCGCGGCCGCGACTGCGGCGGCGAGCGCAACGCCGGCCGTCGCGCGTCTGCTGCGTTGCATGCGCATGTTGCGCGTTCTCGTCGCCATCAGCGACCTCCCGTCACGACACTCGGCGGCGTCGCGTCAACGTTCCCTTCCACCGCTTTGCGAGCGCGATCGACCCAGGGACGCGCGCCAGGATCATTGCCCACCGCGGGCGTCGACTGCGCGCGCTGTACGAGCTCTTGCCATATCTGTCTCGCGGCCGAGTAGTACTGCTCCGCCTGCTGCGCCGCGCCCTGCAGCG
This sequence comes from Gemmatimonadaceae bacterium, assembly GCA_036557635.1. Classification (GTDB taxonomy): domain Bacteria; phylum Gemmatimonadota; class Gemmatimonadetes; order Gemmatimonadales; family Gemmatimonadaceae; genus AG2. Next base: position 32,286 of record DATBHD010000005.1, on the reverse strand, counting down.
CCGCCGTCCGCTCCGCGTCCGTGAGATGCGATGGCAACCTGACGTTCTTGAGGAAATTTCCGTACTCCCACTGGGCGAGCCCCACGTAGTAGCTCGCCGCGGCGAGGTAGTGCGGGACGCCCGACTTGATTGCGTTCGAGAAGTTGCCTGTGAGCTCGCGCAACAGCGTCCGCTTGTCGCGCGACGCGCGCGCAACGCCCGCCGCGGTGAGCTCGCTCTTCGCGGTGATAGTGAGCTTGAGCGGTTGATACTGCCCGAAGGTTGCGACGCCCTGCTCGAACGAACGCTGCGCGACGCGGGACGCGCACTCGGCCTGAAGCGCATCTGCTGCCGTGGTGCACGCGCTGCTCAGCGCGCGATTCGCCGCGGCGGTATCGCCGGACGTCTTCAGTTGCGCGATTTGCTGCTGACGCGCGTTTCCCGCGCGCTCGTCGCGCGGAAAACGTTGCGCGAATACCGCGTACGTCCTGGCCGCGGCGGCCGGGTCCGGCGCCTCCGCATACGTCGCTGCTGCGTTCCAGAGCGCGTCCGCCGCTCGTTCGTCGTGCGGATACGCGTTCGCGAACTGTTCGTACGCAACGGCCGCTTCCTTCTTCTTGCCTAACGAATCGAGCATTACCGCGACGCGAACCATCGCGTCCGCCCGGCCCTTCCAGTTTCCGCTCTGCCGAATCAACTCCTGGTAGGCCACGACCGCTTCGTCGCGCTTGCCAAGATCGGCGAGCAGTCTCGCGCGGAGCTCTTGATACTGGAGCCGGTATTTGTAGTTCGGATACTGCTGCACCAGCTGCGCCGACAGGTCGATGGCGCGCTCTCGTGCCTGACGAGAAGCCGACTGGTCGTTGCGGTTTCGTGCGACGCTGTCGGCGAGCATGTACGTCTCGATCGCGTTCCGGAGAGCGTCCGCCGCCTTCGCGCTCTGCGGGTTCGCCTTGGCATACGCGACGTACACTTGCTCGGCCGCTTCGTCGTACTGGCCGCGTTTGACGAGCGAGTCGGCGAAGTTGCCCGCCGCCGTTTCGCGCAGCACGCGAATCGAGTCCGCGAGCCGCGTCTGGCCGCTCGACGCCGCGGCCGATTGCGCCTGCTCCCACTGCGTTTGCGCCTGCGCGTACTGACCGGAGCGGTACAGCGCGTCGCCAATCAGCCGTTGCGCCGTCGGCGTGTACGGATCGTTTGGATACGTCGCGGCATAGGTACGGAACGCCTGCTGCATCGCGTCCCACCGTTTCGTTTCCGACGCACGGCGTCCTTTCTGGATCAATGCCTTCTTCGCAACGTCCGTCTGCGGGAACGCGGCGACGAACCGGTCGACGGCCGAAAAGAGTGAATCCTGCGCTGCGCGATCGCTCTTGTTCCGCGCAAGCGCCGAATCGAACGCAATGATGGCGTTTCGTCCGGCATCCTGCGCAAGCTGTTGATTGTTGTTGCCATAGGAGTAGGCCGCCTTGGCGAATTCCGAACCCGCACGCGCGTAGTCGCCCGCGCCGAACAACGACTCAGCGAGATATCGATTCACGATCTGCGCGCTGTCGCTCTTGGGGAAGTCGGTGAGATAGCGCCGATAGATCTGCGCCGCCTCGGCGAAGTACGCTCCGTTCCCTGCTTGCGCGGCCGCGAGCAGATATTGGCCGCTCTGTCGTAAGGCAGCCTCGCGCAGCTTGGCGGCGGAGTCCGCGAGCTGCGGATTCGCCTGCGCCCACGCGCTACCCGGAGCGAGCAGGGCCGCAAGCCGTAGCCGCGCCGCTTGCGCCGAGTCGCGCTCGAGCAACCGGTTCTGATAGATGTCGGCGATCTCGCTCGCCGCGGTGAGTACGCTCGAATCGGTCGGCGCCTGCACCATCACCATCTGGTACGCTTGGATTGCCTCGGGGAAATTCCCCTGGTCCCGGAACGTCTGTGCAACACGGCGCATCAAAGCGAGCTGGTACGGCGCACCGCCCCGACTCTGGAAGTAGCGATTGGCCGCTTGCGCGCCGCCAACCTGCGTGAAGGCGACCGCCATGTATTCGATCGCTTCACCGCGCAATCCCAGGCGCGACTGCTGCTCTTTCGTCAATTTGTCATACGAACCGACGAGTCGGCTGAAGACGTCGACCGCCTTTTGATACTCTGCTTGGTTCGCCTGATTGGCCTGGTTGTAGTACGACCAGCCCAGCTTGTACAACGCGAGGAAATAGATGTCGCCCGGCGGCTGCGTCGCGGCAACCGCCTGCTCGTACGCCGTCGCCGCCGACGCAAACCAGGCACGGCGCACATCACCGCGTTGTCGTGAGGCGAGCTCGAAGCGCGCATCACCCAACCGAAAGAACGCTTCGCCGCGAAACCTCGAGCTGGTCATCGCGGTCACGCGCTCGAACATGCGCGCCGCGTCCGCCCATTGTTGCTCGGCTGCGTAGAGCGTTCCGAGGGTATAGCTCGCCGCGTCGATCTGCTCGAAGTGCGGATATCGCGTGACGAGCTCCTCGTATCGGGCGATTGCCGCGGAATAGTTAGGCGCGATCGGCGCGCCGTTTGGCGTCGTCGCCGTCGCCGCGGATGGCGCGGTCGGAGTCGGGCGCGCCGCGGCTCCGCTGTCCGCTCGCGCGGCGACTCCCGCGACACGCTGGGATTCGGCGAACACGGTGTCGGCCTGCCTGACGAGCAGCTCGCCGAGCTGCAGGAGCGCGTTTGGCCGCAGCGGGCTGGTTGGATAGCGGGCGAGGAAATCCTGAAGCCGGCTGATCGCCGAATCGAGCGTCGGCGGCGGCGCCGCCGACGCCCGTGTCGCGTTCGCGACAGCCACCGCCGGCGTCTGCGCCGCAAGCGGCGCCGGGAACGCCAGCGTCGCCGCGATGAACAGTCTGATGATCCGAGTCATCGTGTTACTTCTTTTGCATGGGAGGTGGACCGCTGCGCACCGGCGTGCCTTTGATAGCCGGCGTGCTCGCGGCAGCCCCGACGGTCGCGGGACTCGTTAGGCCCGAAGCGTCCTCACTGCCGCTCGTTTTCTGTGCGCCGTTGCCCGGCCGACCTTGATCGATCGCGTTGAAGAACGCCGCCGTCGCCGAGCCGAACTCCGCCGCCTGCATGTCGTGCTGAAGCAGGGCGAGCAAGTCCGCGGCGCGCGCGGAAAGCTCGGCGCTCACCGCGGCGACCAAACCGGCCTCGGCGTCCAAGCGCCGCTTCTGGGCCACCGCCTGCGACGCGCGCAGTTGTGTCAGCGTCGCGCTCGTATCCGTCAGCTGGCCGTTCTGTGCAGCGGCGAACAACGCGTCGGCGGCTTGAATCGCATCACGGGAGTCGGCCAGCAGCTCCCGCACTTGCGAGAGACGGGCTCGAACCGAGTCGCGGAGCAGAAACAGCGGCAGCGCGCCAATCAACGAGTCCGTGCGCGCGGCGACGAGCGCTTCCACGTCGACGCCAGGCGGAATCGACCCTCGCTGACGAAGGCTGTCCGCGCGAACGGACAGCACGTACGCCGGCCCGCCCCGAACGTTCCGTACTTGTGTGACGAGCGACGCGCGCAGACGACTCTCCGTCGTGTCGATGCTCGTGAGCAACCCACGGAGCTGCGCGTCGGTCGTATCGACGCGTGCAACCAGCTTTGCAACGGTGTCTCCGCGTCCCTTCATCGCCTCCTGCAGTCCGCGAATCTGCATCAAGCGCAGCGTTGCATTGCGAGTCGCGAGACGAAGTCGCTGCGAGGCGATCGCCGCGTCGAGGTCGGCCGCCATCACCGCTTCTGACCGCTGCGCGAATAGCGTCGGTGCGGCATTCGCCGACGCCGGCGCAAACAGCACCCGCTTCGGCAGCCGCGCGCCCGACGTGTCGCTGACGGCACGATAGCGCTGCATCAGGTCATCTAATGAAATGATGCGCGCGACATCCACCTGCGGAAGCGTTGGCGTGGTGCCCGTCATCACCGACGCGAGCACTTGTGGATCGGCACCCGCCGTCTCCTCGAGCGCGATCGTCTTCCCCATCTCCGGATCGTTCACGAACAGCAATCCCGCCGCTCGTGCGCGTACGACCGATTGCGCGAGACTCAGCGCTGCGTCATTCGATTTCGTATCGAGGCGCTGCGCCTCCGCGCGGCCGGAGTCCGCCACCATACGGAAGAGTCGCGCGGCGTTGTCTGTCTGACCGAGTTGAAGGAGTGACTGCGCCGCCATCAACCGTGCTTCGTCGCGCTGCGGAAGCATCGGATACTTGTCGGCAAAGGCGGCGAAGCTCTGGCCCGCGCCCGCGATGTCTTTGCTCTTGTATTGCGCCCACGCCTTCGTGAGCAGCGCGAGCGGCGCGAGTCCCCCGTTCGGCGTGACCGCGCTCGCGAAGGTGATCGCGCGATCGTACGCGTTGGTCTCGTACGCCAGCTCCGCAGCCGTGAGACGCACCTGATCGGCGAAGCCGCCGGTGGCGCTTTGCGCCAGCGACTCGAGTCGACTCATCGCCGACGCCGTGCGTGTCGTGTCCGTGCGCAGTGATGTGAGCACGTCCATATACTCGGCGTACTGCGCGTACGGCGCGCCCGCCACCTTGGCCGCGGCGAACTTCGCCGCGGCGCTCGAGTAGTCGCGGAGCTGGTACGCCGCGAGTCCCCCGACGAGCGCGGCAAGCCCGCGCGCTTGATCGGCCGATGGACCCTGTACGAGTTCAGCAACGCGCGCGAGATCGCCCGTTCGATACGCGCTGAGCAGAAGTTGCGAACGCAGCAGCGGCGCGTAGCGCGGCGGGCCACTGCTCAATACCGACTGCGCGTTTGCACGGAACGCGCTGTCCATGCCTAACCGGTACTGCGCCTGCGCAAGGAGAAAAAGCACGTCACCGCGATCACGCAGCGCTTCCGCGCCAGATGCGGCGGGCGCCGTCGTCTGCGGTTGCGACGCCAGCCACTGCAGCCGCTGCAGCGCCGACACCGTTCGGTTCGCGAGCAAATCATTCAGCGCGACGCGAACCTCTGCCTCGAGCGCCCGTGCCGGATCGATCGGCGGCAGGAGCGAGGTGTCAGCCATCGTCAGCACTGCCCTCGTCGTCGTCGGGGGCCGTTGCGCCCCCACCGTCAGCGAAACGAGTACGAGAGCAGCGAGGCTCAGTCCTCTCATCGTCAAGACCTCTCCCTCCCCCCAGCGTCCGTCAGAACGGGTTTGTGGTCCGGCTCGCCCAGGAGGTCTGCACCAATTTTCCTTCCTGAATGGCGAACTGTACGTAGGTGATGGCGTCGCCCAACGCGCGCACGCGCGTCACGAGTTGCTGCGGTTGCCCATTCACCGTTGTCGTCAACACGATTGTGTGCGGAGTCGGCAGCACCGCGCCGCGGAACAATTCGTCCGCCGCTCCGACGCGAAACGCGGTGCGCGCCGTATCCGAGACCGCCATCATCACCGTGTTCGCTCCGTCGATCGACAAGGCGAGGTTGCTCACGCGCGGCGCCGAGAGTGAATCCGCCGCGAAGAGCACCGAGAGCATCGTGCTCGGTTGCTTGCGCAGCGCTTCCGCCACGAGCTTGAGCTGACCGTGCGTCGCGCCGACCAACTGCTCGCTGACGTACAGTTGATCGCTCAAGTTCCGCAGCGCCTCTTGCTGTACCGCGACCTGTGAGTTGGTGATCAGCAATACGCGAGCGATATTGGCGCGTCGCTGCGATTCTTCGGCGACGAGTTGCTCGAGTGGCGTACCGGTAGGAACCGCTACTGTCGATCGTTTTGTCGTGTCGGAGGCGACCGGCCGCTGGGCTCGCGTCGTGTCCTGCGCGCGGAGTACTGGAACCATCCCCAGCGCTAACAGCGCCATCAGCGCTTCTCGCTTCATGCCGCTCTTCTCTCTGTGACTCGGGTTCGTGCGACTCGCGAGATCGCCGCGCCATCGCGGGCAGTTGTGCGAGATGCGATGCACTCCCCACGTCGCCACTCGTCTCCGCCCGGCATTTGTCGCGTTGCCTCGTGCCCTGCAGCCGCGTCGCGGCGGCCGCACGCCGGATGTGGGTAGAGCACGTTTTGTGCCTTCTACCGTTCGCGACCAGGTGCCTATCGCGGCTGTCGAATCACAAAGACATGCGCGAGCCTTTTCGCGCCCCACCGGTCACACAAACTCCTTGCCCCGTGCTCGTTACGAGACCGGTTGTCGCTACATCGAAGCGGTTGTCCGGAGTTACCTTTCTGCCGAACCAGGCGGTCTTCGGTGTGTGTCGCGCCATCGCCGCCGAACCATTCCAGAGACAGCCGCCCCGACAGTTCCTCGAACCATCTCTTTCAAGAACACTCATGGCCCCGCCGATCAGAGTGCTGGCAGCCATTTCGTTTGCGGCCATTGTCTGCTGCCAGGGCGCCGACGCCGCGCGTCGAGAGTCCGCGAGCTCGACTGCGAGCGCATCTGCCGCATCCGCGGCGAAACCAGCCGCTGCACTGTCTCCTGGAAGACTTACCGATTCGGTCAGCGAGCACGCCGACAGCGGACGCATTCTCGGCAACCCGCAGGCAACGCTGTGGATCGTGGAGGCGAGCGACTTTCAGTGCCCGTTCTGCAAGATGTGGCATGACTCGACGTATGGTTCGGTCGTGCGCGACTACGTGCAAACCGGTCGAGTGCGGCTTGCCTATCTGAATTATCCGCTCAGTCAGCATCAAAACGCGATGCCAGCTGCCGAGGCCGCAATGTGCGCATCGGTGCAAAACAGGTTCTGGCCGATGCACGACGCGCTGTTTTCGTCGCAGGCGAGCTGGGAGATGCTTCCCAATGCGATGCCGAAATTCGACTCGATCGCTGCCCGCATCGGCGTCGCGATTCCCGCGTGGCGCGACTGCGTCGCGCGTCATCTCACGCGCCCGCTCATCGAGGCCGACTACGCGCGGAGCCAGAGCGCCGGTGTCAAGTCCACGCCGACGTTCTTCATCGGCGATCAGCAGCTCGCCGGTTTTCAGCCGTATGCGTTCTTCCGCCAGGTGATCGAAGCGCAGCTCGCGAAGAAGGGCGCGTCGCGCTGAGCGACTCCATCGCCTAACGCGAGCCGCGCGCGAGCGTGCACCCCGCTCTCCGACTCGGCTACGAAGGCACGGCGCGCCTGGCACGGGCGAGCGCCTCGCTCGCCGGTATGCTGCCGTCGCTCGACGCGAAGCTGCTCCGCACGCTTCGCGCGCGAAAGGGCATTCGCGTTCGGTATCGAGACTGGGCCGCCGCGCATCGCGACCGCTCGCGCCCGCTGCTCTGGATGCACGCACCGTCCGTTGGCGAGGGACTGCAGGCACGCCCTCTGCTCGAGCTCATGCGGCGGCGTCATCCTGCCGTGCAGCTCGCGTACACACATTTCTCGCCGAGCGCCGCCGCATTTTCACAAACGCTCGACGTCGACTTCCGGGATTACCTGCCCTTTGACGCCGACGCCGACATGAGCGCCGCGCTCGACGCACTGCGACCGACGGCCATCGTCTACTCCAAGCTGGACGTCTGGCCGACACTGAGTGCCCTCGCGCATGAGCGAGGGATTGCCCTCGGACTCGTCAGTGCGACGCTCGCGTCCAACTCCTCACGTCGATCGCGGCTCGCGACGGCGCTCCTCGGTGACGCCTACAGCGCGCTCGATGCCGTCGGCGCGATCGATGACGCCGACGCCGCTCGCCTCATTCAGCTCGGCGTTCGATCCAGTGTGATCTCCGTTACCGGCGACACCCGGTACGACCAGGTCTGGGAGCGGGCACAACGCGTGGATCGCAATTCGCCGATGTTCGCGCGGCTCGCGTCTTCCCGCCCGACACTCGTCGCCGGCTCGACGTGGCCCGCCGATGAGCGCGTGTTGCTTCCCGCGTTCGCTGAAGCCCGACGACAGCAACCGGCGGTCCGTCTGGTGATCGCACCGCACGAGCCGACACCCGGCCATCTCGCGCCGATCGAAGCCTGGAGCCGGAGCGAACGCTTGCGGCTGGCTCGACTCGATGCGGCGACCGCGTCGACCGATATCGTTCTCGTCGATCGAGTCGGCGTGCTCGGTGATCTCTATGCGTTGGCCGACGCCGCCTTCGTTGGCGGTGGATTTCACGACGCGGGCTTGCACTCCGTGCTCGAGCCGGCGGCCTTTGGCGCGCCGGTGCTTTTCGGCCCGCGCTATCACGGAAGCCGCGACGCGCGGTTACTCGTCATGCGCGAGGGCGGGCGGTCCGTCGCCGACGTCGCCAGCCTTGCCGCGGCCGTCACCGGCTGGCTCGACCCATCAGCGCGTGCGGCAGCTGGGACGCGCGCGAAGGCTCTCGTCCATGACGGCCTCGGCGCCGCCGAGCGATCGCTGCGCGTCGTCGAATCGTTGCTCGGCCGCGGCGGCGCCTAACGACGAACCGTCGCCATCGAGGCCGCCGGAGCATGCGACGGCCGGTGCAGGAAGAACCCCTGCACGAGATGCACGCCGAGCTCCTTCACCGCCTTGAACTCCTCGGCGCGCTCGACGCCTTCGGCGATCACCATCGCGCCGTGGTCGTTGGCGAACTTGACCATCGTCTCGACGAGATTCTGCTTGATGAAGTTCGTCTCGATGCCGTTGATCAGCGAGATGTCGAGCTTGATGTAGTTCGGCTCGAGATTCGCGATCGACCCGAGGCCGGCGTAGCCGCTTCCGGCATCGTCGACCGCGAAACGAAATCCCGCCTCGCGAAAGGCGCGTAAGCGTTCGCGAAACTTTGGATAGTCCTTGATCGCCGTTCGCTCGGTGATCTCGATGACGACCCGCTCCGGATATTTGACCTCGTTCTCGTTGAACGCCGGATCGTTGAAGTCGTGCGGATCGACGTTGAGAAACAACAACTCGCCCGGCTGCAGATGCGTGTCCATCCCCTCGATCGCGCGGCTGCGACACAGACGGCTCAGCTCCCACACGAGATCCGCTTCGGCCGCGACGTCGAACATCACTTCCGGCGAGCGAAGACTCCGCATCACTCCTCGCGCAAGCGCCTCGTAGCCGTAGATCTCTCGCGTCTCGGTGATGACGATCGGATGGTAGTCGATGTACACGCCGCGCTCGCGAATGCTGGCCCGCAGATCGGCAACGCGCCTCGCGCGATCGCGCTCCTCGATGCTTCGCGCCGCCTTTGCCGCCTCGCGAATGCCACGGTAGATCAGCCGCTCGAGCCGAACCTTCGGGTTGTAGTAGACGTGTGAGCGGCCGACGTAGATGTCGAACAACGCCGCGATGTCATCGCCATGCTGTGCTTCGATGCGGCCGGCAACATGCCGCTGCAACCGCGCCACCATGTCGGTGATCTCGTTGTCCGTCGCCGCGGCAACGCCGGTAGCGGGAACGTGGAAGAAGATGAAATCATCGTCGTTGGTGAAGCTCACCATCAGGCGCGAGTTTCCCGGACCCGATGCGTCGTCGAGAAACTCGCGAACCGCCGCGGACGTCGTCTCCAGCACCGCGTCCAGCTTCTCCCAACCATAGATCTCCTCGATCTTCGAATAGCGCACAAAGTTGAGGTACAACACCACGAGCTCACCGCGCTCCTTGAAGAGCGCGCGCGACCGCTCGATCATCACCGGCAACGTCGGCAATCCGGTCATCGCGTCGTGGAGCATCTCCTCGTACTCCACGCGCTCGACGCGATCGGTGATTGCGACTCCATTCGCCGAACCGCGACTCACCGCCGAGCGAATGCGCGCGGCGATCTCTTCCGGGGCCGCGGGAATGCGATACCATTCCTCCGCATGCAGCTCCACCGCGCGGCGACGCGCCGTCTCGTCGCCGCACGCAATGACGACCGGAATGCCCGCGCCATGTGCGCGCTCCGTCGCCAGGCGCAGAATCGCGGGATCGGTCGTCGCGATCAAAACCGCGCGAACGCCGGCGTTGCCGATCGCCTCGCTCAATTGCGATGCGTCGACACGCTGGGCGCTCCATGATTCCAGTTGTCCAACGGCGGCGACAATGGCCGGATCGTCACCGTCGGTGAGGAGGATGAAATCGCTCATTCCACCTCTGCCGCGATTTTACGACGCCATCGCACTACGCATTGCCAGGTTTCGCTGTACTGTCGTCGCAAGAGTCGGCAGATCGAATGGCTTTTCGACGTAGTCGTCCGCGCCCAGCTGCAGCGCTTCGCGCTTGTCCTCCCACTCGCCGAGCGCTGTGACCATCACAATCCGAACAGTCTTTCCGAGCGTCGGATGCTGCTTCATGATGCGGCACACTTCCCAGCCGTCACGGCCGGGCATCATCACATCCAGAAGCACCAGCGCCGGCCTTACCGTTTCGAACAGCGCCAGCGCTTCGTCGCCATCGTGCGCAACCGTTATGGGATATCCACGAATCTCGAGGTACTGACGGATGATCTCGGCGTTGTCGTGATTATCGTCGACAACCAATATCGGTGGCAAGTCGTTGTCCTGCATTTCCTTCGCGACTCGAGGGGCTTCCGCGGCGCGCGCGCGGCGCCCGCACGCTCCCCAAAGGGCAAGATACAAGCCATCTAGGTCGCTTCGCCGTACGCGCGGACATCGGCGCGTCGCCGGCTGGGTCCGAGCCCGCCTGAGCTGCCGCCCGGAAGACTGCCTCGCAGGTCGGCGGAACTCGACCGGTCGACCGAGAGCCTATCAACGTTGCATCACTCGCCGACACAGCCCTGGGTCGAACAGGCAGCAGCTCGAGCCTAACTGCGTCGCGCCTAACTGCCTCACCACTCCCGCGATCCGCGATCCTTTCACGTTCGGTGCCTGGCTGCTAGTTTGGCCCCGCTCGAACGGCCTCGCAATGTGACCGAACGGCCTGGGCAGGATGTTAGTAGATACTGCTCCTTTCTCGGCGGCATCGCATCAGGGCTGTACGCGCTGTCCGCTGGCGGTGTGCGCGACCCCTTTTAGGAGAACAGCATGAGCTCTCTCAGGCGGCACCACCGATGGTGCTTCGCAGGAATGGCGTTGGTTCTGGCGCTTCCGAGCATCGCTCGCTCGCAGCAGCCAGTCACCGTGAGCGGTCGGGTGGTCGATGAGAGCGGGCAACCACTCGCCACGGCAAACGTTTCGATCCCGGAACTCAGCCTGAACGCGAGGTACTCGCCGGACGGTAGCTATCGGATCGTGATACCTGCCGCACGAGTAGCGGGACAACAGGTGTCACTCGTCGCCCGCTCCCTCGGACGACGCGTGCAAACCGCGACAATTCGGCTGATCGCCGGAGATTCGGTCGTTCGTAACTTCACACTTCTGGCGGATCCGCTTCGTCTAACGGAGGTGGTTGTCACTGGCGCCGGAACGCAGAGCATCGCCGAGCAGCTCGGCACAGCTCGCGCCTCGGTGACGGGCGCAGACGTCCAACGCGCGAACGAGCCGAATCTCGTTACGGCCCTCGCCGGGAAAATCCCTAACGTCGTAACCAATCAGGCAAGTGGCGACGCGGGAGCATCGACTGCGATTCAGATCCGCGGCGCGAAAAGCTTCGGCACTAGCCAGCCGGTGTTCGTCGTCGACGGCGTCGTTATCAGCAACACGACTCGCGGTGGCGTCCTTTCCGGCGCACCCTCGATTAACCGTGCCGCGGACATCAATCCGGAAGACATCGAGTCGATGGAGATCCTCAAGGGAGCCGCGGCGGCTTCCATCTACGGAGCGAGTGCCGGATCCGCGGGCGCCATTCTAATAACGACCAAGCATGGCCATGCCGGTACGACGCAATGGAATCTGCGTAGCACGTACCAGGCGGACGACCCGATCAAGACCGTCCCGTATCAGCGTAGCTATGGCGTCGGATCAGGTGGAGTCTCCAGTCAATGCACCACGACCAACTGCACAATCAGTTCGAACTTTTTCTCATGGGGACCGAAGTTGGCTGACGGAACGCCTACGTATGATCACGCCAAAGAGATCTACGAGACCGGAACGATCTGGGACAACACAATATCTGCATCAGGTGGTACAGAGCGCACGACGTTCTATCTGTCCGCCGGGACTCTCAACAACAATGGTTTCATCGTTGGCGACAACGACAACCTGAATCGGTACACGGTCCACTTCAATGGCTCGCACCGTCCGCTCGACAACCTGACTATCGGCGCGAGCGGATCTTACGTCCAGACGACGGCCGCAGGCATCGATCGCGGCAACTCGATCAATGGTTTGACGCTCAATGCCCAGCGTCAGCCTCCGGACTTCAACGCCAAACAATACCTCGATCCGGTCACCGGACTTCATCGTTCCTGGCGTTTTCCCAATCCGGGACCAACGGCGTTTACGAACAGCCGCGGCTTCGACAATCCGTTCTACGCCATCAACCAGGATCAGCTCACCGCGGGAACCGGACGGTTCTTCGGTAACATCAATACGAATTGGCAGCCCCTGTCCTGGGTCAGTTTGAACTGGACGTTAGGTGGCGACTACAATGGTGATGATCGCACGTATGCGTACGCCCAGGCCAGCTCGGGCTTGAACGGCGGGCAGATCGAGCGCTGGCAGTTCTACGATCGAATTCTCGACCACAACCTCACGGTCACGGGAACGCGCAGCCTCACGTCCTCGATCAACGCCAGCCTGACGCTTGGTCAGAACCTCAACGAGACCTACTTCCGACAAGTCGACGTCGTTGGCCAGACGTGGATCGCACCGCAGCCTTTCAAGCTCGCGAATACCGTGACACGTACCGTTCCGTCCGACGCCGAGCAGCGTCGGCGGGCCGATGGCTACTTCGGACAGTTGAACCTGGACCTCTACGATCAACTGTTCTTGGTTGGTCGTCTCCGTGACGATGGAAACTCCGCGTTTGGCGTCGGTCATCAACGCGCGACCTATCCCGGCGCGAGCGCGTCGTGGAGCTTCTCGAAGTTCTTCCAGATTCCGGATCGCTTCGTGAGCTTCGGCAAGCTTCGCGTCGCGTACGGGGAGAGTGGACAGCAGCCGCCGCTCTATGCCACGCAGGATGTCTTCTCCACGGCCGCCATCAGCGATTTCAACCCCTCATCCATCCAGGCTCCGACGCTCAATGGAATCGGTGGTCTCTACCCGTCGGGCACGCGAGGCAACACGGATATCAAACCGGAGCGTGTTCGTGAGTTCGAATCAGGCATCGACCTCAGCCTCTACCACGGAAAGGGCGATCTTTCGATTACGAACTACACGTCGACCTCGCATGACGTGATCTTCAGCGTTCCGCTGCCGCCGTCAACTGGCTATACCGCGGTGAACCTCAACGCTGGAGCGCTGAGCAACAAGGGTTGGGAAGTCACGAGCAGCTATCGGCCCGTGGATCGTCGCGATCTGTCGATCGAGATCGGCGGGAATTGGGGCCGCAATCGCAACATGGTCACCAGCCTCGGCGCCATCGACGCGCAGTTGGATGGCACGGTACCGATGCCGACGAAGGAAAATTGCGGTCCCGAGGCAAAGGTCCCGCGGTGCACGACAGGTATCGGCTCCTCGTTCGCCGGCCAGGCCACCTTCGCCCAGGTGGGTTACCCGTTAGGGGTTTGGCGCAGTCAGGACTTTGCTCGCTGCGGCCGTGGCCTAACGACGGTCACCTATCAGGGCGTCGCCAACGACGTCGCTGCCGCCTGCCAGGGAGCACCGAACGGCGCGCTGTATATTGCCGCGAACGGCTTCCCGATCACGGATCCCACCGAGCGCGCAATCGGTAATCCGTGGCCGGATTGGACCGCCGGCGTGAACGCCAGCGTCCGTGTCAAAGGCGTCACCGTCAGCGCATTCCTCGATCATCGCCATGGCGGCGACGTCCTCAACATGACGCGCGCCTCGATGTACCAGTACGGCACACACAAGGACACCGAGATCCGTGGTGAGTCGCGAACGTTCGGCAAGGACATGCTCTGCCAGAACAAGACGTGCGACGTGCTCAATGGCCCGGTCGTTGGTCCGGGCGCCGGGAAGGCGGTCGTGATCGGCGAGGGTTGGTTCAGCGCAGGAGCCCTCGGCGGTGGTCAAGGTGCTACGGGAGGACCCATCACGACCCGTTTAGAGGATGCTACCAATACCAGACTGCGCGAGGTGTCGATCGCCTACACCTTCACCCAGGCCTGGCTGCAGCGCGCGGGCGGAATCAGCGCAATGGATGTGAAGTTGTCGGCTCGCAATGTGAAGCTCTGGACCCCGTACAGCGGTACCGATCCGGAAACGAACCTCGGCGGCGCGCTGAACGCCAACCGCGGCATCGACTGGTTCAACACGCCGTTGACACGCGGGTATGTCGTGTCCGTCTCACTCCACCGCTAGCCAAACGAGGACACGATCCATGAAGAAGAGCATGCATGTATTGGTTGGTCTGGGAGTTCTCTTGTCGGCGGCTGCGTGCAGCGATTTTCTGAACGGGCCAGGACTCACCGAGAATCCAAACCAGGCCACGACGGCGACATCGCTGCAACAATTGATCGCCGTGCAAGCGGGCACATTCACGCGCCTGGAGGGCCAGCTCGCCCGATCCGCGGGGATCTACACCCAGCAGATAATCGGCAGTAACAATCAGCAGCTGCAGTGGGCCACGCAGTACGGCCAGTCGGAAAGTGACATCCCCGGTACGATGAGCGGCTTCTATACCGGCAGCGGTCTTCTCGGTCTGAGGAACATTCAAGCTGCGGCGAACGCCTCCGGTGACAAGTTTCTCGAGGGGATCGCAAAGATCTGGGAGGGTTTCACACTCGGAACAGCGACCTCCGTATGGGGAGACTTGCCCTACAGGGAAGCACTCAACCCAGCCATCCTCACTCCGAAGCTCGACCCGCAGCAGCAGATCTATGGCGATGTGCAGGCGCGACTCGACGAAGGTATCACGTTGCTCCAGGGCGCTGCGACGACGGGCAACTGCGAACCGGCCGACTTGGTCTACTGCGCGACCAGCACGACCCGGGCGATCCAGATCTCACGCTGGATTGCGGCAGCCAATACAATGAAGGCGCGCTTCTACCTGCACCTGGTTGAACGCGACGGCGCCACTGCATATCAGTCAGCGCTCACCGCCGCCCAGAAGGGCATCGCTGAAGCGCCGACGAGCGCGTCGCAGGCAATCAACGGTCAAGCTCCCGGAGATTTCCGGTCGTTCCACGGCAGCACGCTCGACCAGGACGCGAACATCTGGTACGAGTTTCTCAACTCGCGCCAGGACATCGTCGCTGGAAACACGCTGGTTCAGATCCTTCAAACGCGCGCCGATCCGCGGTTAGCCGCGTACTTTGACGCGAATGCGCAGGGCAACTTCCGCGGTATGGATCAGAATGCCGCGGTCGTTGGGGGCGGCGCCGCCTCCGTGATCAATGTGTCTACACGCCGTGCACCGACGTTCCGGCAACCGCTTGTGACCTGGGCGGAGAACCAACTCATTCAGGCCGAGGCGCAGTTTCAGCTCAATGGCGCGGCGGCTGCGTTGCCCTTTGTGAACGCCGTTCGCACAGCCGTTGGAATGCCGGCACTCGCCGCAGTCACGTTCGATGACGTGATGACCGAGAAATACATTGCGATGTTCCAGAACATCGACGTTTGGTCGGATTGGAAGCGCACGTGTATTCCACAGCTCACACCCTTCGGTTCGGCCGCCGAGATACCAGCTCGGTTGCCTTACAGTTCGACGGAGCGCGTTGCCAACCCGAACATCCCGTTGCCATCGGCGTATCCGACTGGCACGACCGGCCCCGCGCCATTGCGGAACTGGGATGACCCGAGCAAGTGTCCTTGAGTTGATCCGGTTGAAAACACGGAATGACGACCGGTCCGGCCAGCGCCGGGCCGGTCGTTTATCTTCCGGCCACGCTTTCGCATCTTCTAACCCCGCCCTCTCGATGCAGCCGCTCCCGTTTTTGCCCCCGCCCCCGCCCCCGCCCCGCGCTCCTCGCTTATCGCGTCGTAGTATCAGTGTTCTCGCGGTCCTCATCGGACCCCTGGGCGCGTGCTACTCGCAGCACGCGCTCACTAGTCCGACGCCTGCATCCGGAACGCACATCGTCGCTCAGTTGACGGATTCAGGAACGGTTCTCATGGCGAATCAACTCGGCCCAGGCGTTACCGAGGTCGAAGGTGTATTTGCCGAAGCGGATGGAGGGAACTGGAGCCTCTTGATGACGCGTGTCGAGCAGCGCGGTGTCGGCTCGACCCTTTGGAATCGCGAGGCGGTGAGTTTTCCGCGCGTGGCGCTCACCCACGTCACCGACCGTCAACTCGATACGAAGCGAAGCTGGATCGCGGCTGGCCTGATCGCCGCGACCGCTATCATCGCCGCCAGAGCTTTTGGCGCGTTCAACTTTATCGGTGAAGGAGGCAGCGAAAGCACGTCTGCCAAATAGCGCGGTTGCAGGAGTTGTTATTCGCGTATGCTGAATATCCCGACCGCTATCTTCCGCTGCGAGTCCAAATGCCGACGAGGCCGCAGCGTGCGTTGAACCTCGTGGAGTTGAACTGCGGCGGCATCTCCGATGGCGCGTACACTTCGACGGCAACGACTTCCTCGACCGCGATGTAGTTGTTGATTGGAACGTCCTGGGCCGTCGGCAACGGGCTTCCGTTGACATAGAACATCATCGAACATCGACTGCCGCGCATCGTCACGAACACGTTATCGCCGTACGTCCCGTTCACGGGACGGACCTGGATGCCAGGCACACGACGCAGCACGTCGGTGACCTGACGCGGCTGCATGCGCTCGATCTCATCACGCGTGAAGAACACCCCTGGACCGCGAGCCCGCCGCTCCTCGAAGGCGCGTAGCGCTGCTGAGCCTTCGTTCGCCACGGCCACGGTGTCGAGCTCAAATGCGACAGGGAGCAACCTCACCTGCAAATGGAGCGTATCTGCGCTCCGCACATCGATTGGCAACTGTAAGGGCGTGTAGCCGAGACGCCGCACATCGAGCAGCCGCCGCCCCGTCGGAACACTCACAAGAACGAATTGTCCGGTGGAGCTAGCGGTCGTGGAGAGAGTCGTTCCGACGATTCCGACGTAGGCGAGCGGCACTGGCTGAGAGTCCGCGCCGACTACCACGCCTGTGACGCTACCGCTCTGCGCGGATGCCGGGCAAGGCATCCGTACAGCGCAGAGAATCGCCGCGAGCAGGAGCGCGCGCATTTGTCCCTTCCCGCGTATGGCGGTCAGTCAATGGGCGGCAGCAGAGAGTGGATGCATCGTGCGAAGGGCGCGCTCCGACAGCACACCCTAACGCTGCTCCTGAATATTGTGCTTTCCCGGCGAATTGCCAGAGATGCTCGTCCGGCGAAGGCCCCTTACGCCGTCGACGCCCGCTCAGTCACGACTCGCACCTGGTTGTCGGCGACTTGCAGAAACCCGCCATCGACGGAGAAGCGGCGCCCCGCCGCGCCCGCGGAGTCGATCCGCAATGTTCCCTTGCCAAGGAGCGTCATCATCGGCGCGTGACCGGTGAGGATGCCGAGCTCGCCGTCGAACGCCGGCGCGATGACTGATTCCGCGTCGCCCTCGAAGAGGACGGCCTCCGGCGAGATCACGGTGACGGTCAACATGTTAGCTAATGCTCAACCCTGCGCCAGTCGCTTGGCGTTCTCGGCGACGTCTTCGATTCCGCCGGCCATGAAGAACGCCTGCTCCGGCAAATTGTCGAACTCGCCGGACACCAGTCGCTCGAACGACGATACCGTTTCCTCGAGCTTCACGTACTTGCCGACGATCCCCGTGAACTGCTGCGCCACCGCGAACGGCTGCGACATGAATCGCTGCACGCGGCGAGCACGCGCGACGATCCGCTTATCTTCCTCGGAGAGCTCGTCCATGCCAAGAATCGCGATGATGTCTTGCAGCTCCTTGTAGCGCTGCAGAATTCGCTGTACCTCGGTCGCAACCTTATAGTGGCGCTCCCCGATGTACTGTGGGTCGAGAATTCGCGACGACGACGAAAGCGGGTCGACTGCCGGATAGATCCCGAGCTCGGTGATGGCACGCGACAACACCACCGTCGCGTCGAGGTGCGCGAAGGCGGTCGCCGGAGCAGGGTCGGTGATGTCGTCGGCAGGCACATAGATGGCCTGCACCGACGTGATTGAGCCCGATCGGGTTGACGTGATCCGCTCCTGCAGATCGCCCATCTCCGTCGCGAGCGTCGGTTGATATCCCACCGCGCTCGGCATGCGTCCAAGGAGCGCCGATACCTCCGACCCTGCCTGCGTGAATCGAAAGATGTTGTCGATAAATACAAGCACGTCCGCGCCTTCGGTATCACGGAAATACTCGGCGACGGTCAACCCCGTTAGGCCGACACGCAGACGCGCGCCCGGCGGCTCGTTCATCTGTCCGTAGATCAGCGCGACCTGACTCAGGATGTTTGCTTCCTTGAACTCCAGGTAGAGATCGTTGCCTTCGCGCGTGCGCTCGCCAACGCCGCAGAAGACCGACCTTCCGCCATGGCCCTTCGCGACGTTGTTGATCAACTCCTGAATGACGACAGTCTTACCAACACCCGCGCCGCCGAACAGCCCGATCTTCCCGCCCTTCACGAAGGGGGCGATGAGGTCGATGACCTTGATGCCGGTCTCGAAGATCTCGGTCTTCGGCTCGAGGTTCACGAAATCCGGCCGCTTGCGGTGAATCGGCCATCGCGGTGCGTCTTTCGGGATGGCAGGACCGTTGTCGACGGGCTCGCCAATCACGTTGAGAATCCTGCCTAACGCTTCGGCGCCAACGGGCACCGTGATCGGGCCACCGGTGTCCACGACCTCGAAGCCACGCTCGACGCCGTCGGTCGAAGACATCGCGACGGCGCGCACCTGGTTGCGACCGATATGCTGCTGCACCTCGGCAACCACGTGAACGTCATCGCCCATCTCCGTCTTGCCCGTGATCTCGAGCGCGTTGTAGAGCTCCGGCAGATGCTCGGCCTCGAACTCGACGTCGAGCACCGGTCCGATGACCTGGACGATCTTGCCGATATTTCTTATCGCCGTTGTCGCGGCCATGTTGGCTCCTCGTGATAAGCTGGCTGACGGCGCGCGGGCGCACCGTCCTATCCTTGTAGCGCTGCTGCCCCGCCGACGATCTCGGCGATCTCCTGCGTGATGTTTGCCTGACGAGCCCGATTGTACGTGCGACGCAGGATGTTGAGCATGTCGCTCGCGTTGTCCGTCGCGTTCTTCATCGCCGTGCGTTGCGCGCTGTAGAACGCCGCCGTGTTCTCGACGAGCGCCCGGTAAACCATGTTCCGCACGTACGCCGGCAGCAGCGACGACAGAATCTGTTCTGCCGAAGGAAAGAGCAGGTAGTCGTGATGCTTGCTCTCCTTTCCAGCCGGCGGCGTCACAGGGAGAATCTTCTCCGTCGTTGGCGGCGTCGAGATCGCCGATCGGAAGTGCGCATGCACGACGTACACCGCGTCGAGCTGACCCTTCGCGAAGCCCGCCATCAGGTTGTCGACGAGTTCCGCCGCGTTCTGCGCGGTCGGTCGGTCACCGATGTCCGTGCGGCTCGAGGCGATCGCCCGTCCGATGTACTTGTAATACCCGAGTCCCTTGCGACCGACGGCGTGGAGCTCGACTTCGACGCCGTCTCGCTCGAGCTGCGCGATGAGCGTCCGGCTCTCTCGAATGAGATTGGCGTTGAATGCGCCCGAGAGACCGCGATTGGCGGTGATGAGCAGAACCGCCGCGCGTCGCACCTGCGTCGGCTGTCGGAGAAGGGGGAATCGTTCGGCGAGCTCGGGCGAATATAGCTGTGACATCACCTCGCCTAACGCGGACGCGTACGGCCGTGCCGCGATGACACGGTCCATCGCCCGTTTCATCTTCGACGTCGCGACCATTTCCATCGTGCGCGTGATCTTGCGCGTGTTCTCGACGGATTTGATTCGGCCCTTGAGTTCGCGTCCCTTTGCCATCGCTGAAGTCCGGCTGGTTCAATGCGCCCGAATGATGCCCTAACGAACAGCCGCTTCGATGGTCGGCCGCTCTTCTCGCGTGCCGACCGACTTCTTGTACGCCTCGATCCCTCGCCGTAGATCGGCCTCGATCTCCTTCGTCAGATCCTTCGCCTGACGAATGCCGTCGCCGACCTGCGGGAAGCTCGCCGCCATGTAGTCGAGAAAACCACGCTCCCATTCCCGCACCTTCTGCGTCGCCACGTCGTCGAGGAATCCGTTCGTCACCGCGAAGATGATCATCACCTGCTGCTCGACCGGCATCGGCTGATACTGTCCCTGCTTCAGTACCTCGACCGTGCGGGCGCCGCGATCGAGCTGGCGCTTGGTTGCCGCATCGAGGTCGGACGCAAAGGCGGCGAACGCTTCCAACTCTCGATACTGAGCGAGGTCGAGGCGAAGGCGGCCGGCCACCTTTCGCATTGCCTTCACCTGCGCCGAGCCACCGACGCGCGAAACCGAGATGCCGACGTTGATCGCGGGCCGCACGCCGGCGAAGAACAGGTCGGCCTCGAGGAAGATCTGGCCATCGGTGATCGAGATGACGTTCGTCGGAATGTACGCGGAGACGTCACCCGCCTGCGTTTCGATGATCGGGAGAGCCGTGAGTGATCCCCCCGGCTTGAGAATGTTCGTGCCATCCACCACGCCGGCATCTTCGCGCAGCTTCGCCGCGCGCTCGAGCAGACGCGAATGGAGATAGAAGACGTCTCCCGGATAAGCTTCACGACCCGGTGGTCGCCGCAGCACGAGCGACAACTGCCGATATGCGGCCGCCTGCTTCGACAAGTCGTCGTACACGCAGAGCGTCGGCCGGCCTTCGTTGTACATGAAGTACTCCGCCATCGCGCAGCCGCAGTACGGCGCGATGTACTGCATCGGCGCCGGGTCGGACGCCGAGGCGACGACGACGATCGAATACTCCATCGCCCCCGTCTCGCGCAGACGCTCGACCACCGACGCGACCGTCGACGCCTTCTGTCCGATGGCGACGTACACACAGATGACGCCCTGACCCTTCTGATTGATGATCGTGTCGATCGCGACCGCGGTCTTTCCCGTGCTGCGATCACCGATGATCAGCTCGCGCTGGCCGCGGCCGATCGGGATCATCGAGTCGATCGCCTTGATACCCGTCTGGAGCGGCTCCTTCACCGGCTGCCTAACGATGATGCCGGGCGCCTGCGATTCGACCTTGCGCGAGATCTTGGAGTCGAGCTCGCCCAGGCCGTCGATCGGCCGTCCGAGTGCGTCCACGACACGTCCCACCAGCGCGGGTCCGACCGGCACCTCCAACACGCGCGCGGTGCGACGGACCTCGTCTCCTTCCTTCAGCTGCAGATAGTCGCCGAGAATGACGGCGCCGATGTTGTCCTCTTCGAGATTGAGCGCCAGCGCGGTGACCGCGTTGCCCGTATCCGACGAACGGATCTCCAGCATCTCGCCCGCCATCGCCTTCTGCAATCCATAGATGCGGGCAATCCCGTCCTTCACTTCCAACACTGTCCCGACCTCTTCGACATCGAGCTCATGCAGGTCGGCCGCTTCGATCTCGCGAAGCAGAATGTCCTTGATTTCACCCGGGCGGAGCGTCGTGTCGGTGGCCATACGGAAGGTCCGGAATCATGCAGCTGTGAAAGGCCAAGAAGCGCTTGTGAAAAATATCACAAGCTCGGATTCTCGCAAGACACAATCACCAATCCAAACCGCCCGCCATCCCGCGCGTCAGCGTGCTTTGGAATCGCCTCGCGTCACATCGGTACCAGTAGAGAGCATCCCGCGCCGCATCTTCTCCCGCATGGCAGCCGGCGTGCGGGACCTCAAAGTGTGGCAGGAAGCGGTCGCCCTGGGAGGCGAGGTCCTCCGCGTCGTTCGCCACATCGCCAAGCGCGAAACCAAGACTGCCACCGACTCTCTCATCCTCACGGCAATTGCCGTCGCGAGTCATATCGCCGAGGGCTACGGGCGCTACACCGCTCCCGAACAACGACAGCTCTATCGAGCCGCGAAACGAGACCTGCTCCGACTCGAAACTCAGCTCGCCATCCTGCGCCACGCAGACCTCCTCTCGCTTGCCGCGCACGGAGATCTCCTCAAGCGAACCCACCACGTCGCCCGGCTGCTGGCCGGGTACATCGTCTATCTCGAGCGCCAGCGATCGTCAGAGGACGACGGTGCCGTCCCCGCTAAACCAGTCTCCCCCGCCACCTCATCGTGATCCTGCCGCTTGCGCGGGACTCTACTCGCCTCGACTCCGGCCGTGTCCTCGAGCGAAGCGCTCGATGAGATCGATGGTTCGTAGTCGAGTGAGCGACGCAGACTTTGTTCCCACTATGCGCTGCGCCGTGGTCGACAGATGCGATGGCGAAGCGAAGCCTAACACCTTTGCGACGTCGCGTACGTCGTAGCCCGGATTCTTGGCCAGCTCGGCGGCGGCAATCAGCCTGACGAGATCGATTACCCGCTTCAAATTGGGACCGCCGTCGGCCGCGAACGTGCGGCTCAGGTGCTCCCGCGTCATGCGCAGCGCTTTCGCGAGCGAATCGGTGCGCACGCCTCGCCCGGCTCGCTCGACGACGCAGCGCCAGGTGGTCCGCTGCAACGGTGTCGACAGCGCGAGCGCGCTCGGTGGTTCGCGCAGAGCTCGGGCGAATCGCGCCGTGAACGACTCGCGACTCACGATCTCGCGCGCCACGATGTCGTCGACTCCCTCGACCAGAACATCCGAGAACTCGTTCGCGGCGCAATGCGCCAACGTCGGGCCGTCCGATGCCCGCAACGGCAGGAGGCCGAAGAAGGGGACGCTCGGGAATTCTCGCGCGAGCCCCGCGACTCGCCACGTCTCTTCGTTCGTGGGCGCGGTGGATCCAACGTCGACGATCGCGGCGTCCACGAGCGTATCGCGGAACGTCTGCGCAAAGGCGGCCGATGTCCGCGTGACGACCAGTCGATTTCGCCGACGTGGAAAGATGGCGCGCGCCATCGCGCGGGCGCGATCGCGCTGCGCAAAGATCACTATCGAAGGCGTAGTGACCGCCGCCGCGGGCCGCGCGCTCACGAGCATCCGTCGTTAGATGGACGAAGACGAAGTCGTAACTGCGGGAAAAAGCGCTCGCGCTTTTCGCAATACGTCGCGCGCGTTGGCGTACGAGATCAACTCCTCGGCTTCGCTGAATGGGAGCCATCGGCACGCAGTGATCCCTTCGGTCCGCTGCGGCGAGGTCGTCGACTCGGCCGTCTCCATCAAGTAGAAGTGGCAGATCTTGTGAATCAGCTTTCCGCGAAAGCGAAAATGCCAATCGATCGTTTGGACCAAACCGCGGACCAGCAGATCCGACAATCCTGTTTCCTCACTCACCTCTCGTAAGGCAGCCGCGTCGGGGAGCTCGCCATCCTCGACGTGCCCCTTCGGAAAACCCCAGTTCCGATAGCTGTCGCGAATGAGCAGATAGACCGGAGAGCCGTCGACCACCCGATACACGATACCACCCGCCGAGGTCTCTTCCTTCGCGTGTGCCCGCGTCATCGCTGGTCGAGGTTGCGGCCGCCTTTGAGTGCGGTGGCGAGCGGTTCGTCTTCGAGCGTTGGTCGCCCCTCGATGAACTGCCTCACGACTGGATCGGTCGTGTTGCGAATCTCATCGACCGTTCCAACTTGCTGAACTCGTCCCTGATATAGCATCGCGATGCGGCTGCCGACCGTGTAGGCGCTCCGCATGTCGTGCGTGATCACGACGCTCGTTACGCCGAGTCGCTCGCGCATCCGTACCATGAGCTCGTCGATCACGGCGCTGGTGACCGGATCGAGGCCGGTCGTCGGCTCATCGTACAGTATGTACTTCGGGCGCAGCGCGACCGCGCGCGCGATTCCGACTCGCTTGCGCATGCCGCCCGAGAGCTCGGCGGGAAAGCGCGACTCGACACCGGGCAGATCGACGAGCTCCAGCGCCTCGTCGATGCGGTGGTGAATCTCGGATTCATCGAGATGTTGCTGCTTTCGAAGTCCCATCGCGACGTTCTCGCCGATGGTCATCGAATCGAACAGCGCGGCGAATTGAAAGACGTATCCGATGTGGGAGCGGAGCTCGTACAATTCGCGCCGGGGCAACGTCGGCACCTCGCGGCCGTCCACCCAGACTTCGCCGCGGTCAGGCTCGAGCAACCCGACGATGTGCTTGATCGCGACGGATTTTCCCGAACCCGAGTACCCGATGATCACCATCGTCTCCCCCTCCGCGACATCGAGTGTGAATCCCTCGAGTACGCGCTTGGGTCCGAACGATTTGTACACGTCGACGAGGCGAATCATGCGGAGGGACCGACAGCCTTTTCGAGCGAGGGCGCGAGCGGAGGGGGAGGCAACGCGAAATCTGTCCGGAGCATGACTGCTATCGCTAGGTCCCGCGTCACGGAAAAAAAGAGAAGGGGCCGGTTTGCGCCGGCCCCTTCGTCAACTGCGTTCGAGCGTGTTACGCGGCGAAGCTGCCGAGCGCGCGGCCAACGTCGCCCTCGCGCAGGCGCTTCAACGCACGGTCGCGCAACTGGCGGACGCGCTCGCGCGTTACGCCGAGCATCGAACCAATTTCCTCGAGCGTGTGTTCACGCCCACCCTCGAGGCCGAAATACAGTCGAAGCACCTTCGCGTCACGCGGCGGCAGCGTTCCGAGTGCCTGCTCGATTTCATCGTTGAGGAAGCGATTCATTGCTTCCTCCTCGGTGTCCGGCATCTCGTCGGCAACGAACCGCTCGATGAGCGAGCGATCACCTTCCGGATCCATCGGCGCGTCGAGACGGACGTCACTCGTATTCAGCGCCGCGAGCGACTGCACGACGTCAGCGGACAATCCCGTGAGCTGCGAAAGCTCCTCGGGACTCGGTTCGCGATTCAACTTCTGACGAAGGATCTCCGAGGCCTTGATGATGCGCGAGAGATCCGCCGTGCGATTGAGCGGCACGCGCACGGTACGACCCTGCCGCGCGAGCGCCGAGAGAATTGCCTGACGAATCCACCACACCGCGTACGAGATGAACTTCACGCCCTGATCGGGGTCGAACTTCCGCGCCGCGGTGAGCAACCCGACGTTCCCCTCACCGATCAAGTCGATGAGCGGCAGACCGCGGTTCTGGTACTTCTTCGCGACGGAGATGACGAAACGCAGATTGCGCTTCACCAGCTCCTGTAAGGCGTCCTGGTCGCCAGCGCGGATCTTCCGAGCCAGGTCGATCTCCTCGGTCCCCTTGAGCAGCGGATACGTGCTGACTTCATAGAGGTACTGATCGAGGATGTCGCGCTCCGGTTCACTCGGAGCGATCCCGGCGGGAGCCGCGCGGCGGCGACGACGCTTCAATTCGGTCATTGGTGCTTGGCCTCGCGCTTTCGGCGCATTCGAGGTAGGCATCTATGAGCGGCGACGACTTCCAATGCAGCGTCGCATCTCTACGGTTGACGAGCCGCGATCGCTGAGATCTGCGGCAGCTTTTTCTGGGGTCGACGGCGACCCAAGAAGGCGCTGCAAAATACTGGCCGCAGACGTTTTCGCTAGGTCCACTTTCGTTGACACGCCATATACACACGGCTATACTTCGCGGTTCCTGACGGCCGGCCTCAGTCCACACCGCACGCGGCCGTTCAAGGGGGCGTAGCTCAGTTGGGAGAGCGCGTGAATGGCATTCACGAGGTCAGGGGTTCGATCCCCCTCGCCTCCATCGCCTCCGCGGGAATAGCTCAGTTGGTAGAGCACAACCTTGCCAAGGTTGGGGTCGCGGGTTCGAGTCCCGTTTCCCGCTCTCGCGGTGGATGTTGGGAGCATGGTTTTTACGGACCTGTGTCCAGCGAGGGCGGTTAGCTCAGTTGGTTAGAGCGCCACGTTGACATCGTGGAGGTCACAAGTTCGAGTCTTGTACCGCCCATGGCCGCAGCGAAAATCGCTGCGGCTTTTTCTTTTCGCTGTGTGGCGACTCACATTCGCGATCAAGTTGTCAGCGATAACGCGCGAACGCGCGTGCGACGCGAACGACCTCGATGCACCGGCGCCAGCGAGCGAGAGGGCTGCCGCGTGGGAAAGTACACTCGCGTGCAAGTCCTTGCGCTTGACTGCGTTTTCGCTGCCACCTACTTTCCGAGACTGCACAAGAACGCGCCGATCTGGCCGCGTTGTCGTGCACCGTGCGCCGCTTTCTTCCGCGGTCGCTACGTGAAATCGGCGCCCGTAGCTCAATTGGATAGAGCATCTGACTACGGATCAGAAGGTTGGAGGTTCGAGTCCTTCCGGGCGCGTCGTTGACGCGATAGTGCGCCGGTTCGGCGGGGCGTAGCTTAGCCCGGTAGAGCGCCTGCTTCGGGAGCAGGAGGTCGCTGGTTCAAATCCAGTCGCCCCGACCATTGTTACGAAGCCCGTCGGCCCAACGCCGCCGGGCTTTCGTGTTTCGGACCGACCTCGCCCTCTCGAGTTGACGGAATGCTCATGACCGCCGCGAACCATCGGGCGATGGAGGCTGCCAGTCGCGCCTAACGCCAGCGCGCCTCGCCGCGCCTAACGAATGAACATCCTGCGCGACGCGTTCAGACCCGAGCTGACGGGCGCGCCAGTGCGTTGACCGCGGTGCCGGCGACTGATACCTTTCCGGACCTGATGGACCAGGTTTGCGCGCGTAGCTCAGCTGGATAGAGCGTCGGCCTCCGGAGCCGAAGGTCACAGGTTCGAATCCTGTCGCGCGCGCTCTCACAATGCCGGCCCCCCGGGAAGCCGCCGGTTCCCGCGCTTGCGCTTCGCCGCGCTGAACCCGCGAAGTCCGCCCCTTTCCACGCCCGGCACGACGGACTCGCGCCCGCGTTGGTCCGAGCCTTGCCCAACTCAACGGTGCATCCTCGGTCTCATTCAGGTAGCGCAGGCTGGCAATGCCGCGTCGGACAAGCTGGAGGGAGCTGGTCTTCGGGCTCATCGTGCTCGCCGTGATCACCGGCGCGGCGCTCGTCGTCATCATCTTTGCTCGCGTAGGCACACTCCACGGCAAGACGTTTCGGCTCTTCGCTCTCACCGGCGAGGCGCGCGGCATCATTCGAAGCTCGGAGGTCTGGCTCGGTGGACAGAGGGTTGGTGTCGTGAAGGACCTCCGATTCCTCCCGCCGAGTGCCGCCGACTCGAATCGACTCCTGATCGTGATGGACGTCCTCACGAGCGCGTCGCGCGAGATTCGACTCAATTCGACCGCACAGGTTCGATCCGGCGGCACACTGCTCGGCGCGCCCGTTGTCTATCTGTCGATCGGGACCACCGCCACGCGCGGTGTCAGGCCTGGTGATACCGTTCGCGCGCTTCCGCAGCCCGATCTCGAGACGGTGACTTCGGAGTTCGCGATCGCCTCACGACAGTTCCCCGAAATCATCAACAACGTGAAACTGCTCGATCAGCAACTCCACGGCGTCGAAGGATCACTCGGCGCCTTCGCGATCGAGGGCGGCGATGCGCCGCTCACTCGACTGCAAGCTCGAGCTGCCCGCGTTGCCGCGCGGTTCTCGGAACCTGGCGGTGCGGTGGGTCTCGCGCTGAGTGATCACGCGTCGCTCCTCCATCGGGCCCGGCGCGCGATGGCGCGCGCCGACTCGGTGCGCGCGCTCGTGACGGGTGCGCGCAACTCCTATGGTCGATTCCGACGTGACACGACGCTCTTCCGCGAGGTAGACGACATTCGAAATGAGCTGGATATCGTGCGCGCACGACTGGCATCCCCGAGCGGGGCGCTCGGTCGTGCACGCGTGGACTCCGCGCTGTTACAAGCCGTCGCCAAGACGAGGAGTGAGATGACGCTCATCATCGCCGACATGCGTCGAAGACCACTCCGTTACGTGCACTTCTGACTTGTCAAATTGGCGCTCTTGACCCTCTCGGCTGGCGCCGATAGCTTCGCATGGCTTCGAGCTTTACACTCCCCCTCTCGCTCCCCGTATTCCTTCCGCCGCCGAACGCGGCGCACCGCCCGGGGGCGGTGCCGCTATCCTGCCCTCTCGCGCCCGACTCGCGCGACATCCCAGCGTGGATTCCTGCATCAGCCCAAGCCTCAGGCCTTCCCATCCCACGCGCACGTCGCGCGAGGCATGCTTCAGTTGCCGACTTCGTCCGTGAACATCGCTGAGTTGAAGCGCAAGTCTTCCTCCGAGCTCGGTGAACTCGCCGACACGCTGGGAGCGGAAAACGACTCGGGACTGCGCAAACAGGATCTCATCTTTCGCATCGAGCAGCGGCTGCTCGACCGAGGTGAGACGCTCACCGGCGAGGGCGTGCTCGAGGTGTTGCCGGAGGGATACGGCTTCCTGCGCAGCCAGGACTGGAACTACCTCTATGGCCCTGACGACATCTACGTCTCACCGTCGCAGATCAAACGCTTCGATCTGCGCACGGGTGACACGGTACGCGGTCAGGTCCGTCCGCCCAAAGAGTGGGAGCGCTATCTGGCGCTCCTCAAAGTCGAGTCGATCAACGGTGACGAACCGGAGCGCGCGAAGACGCGCATCGCGTTCGACAATCTGCGACCGAAATATCCGGAAGGCAGACTTCGACTCGAGACCCTCGACGGCGACCTCAGCATGCGCGTTGTGGATCTCATCGCGCCGATCGGGAAGGGCCAACGCGGCCTGATCGTCTCGCCACCGCGCGCGGGCAAGACGATTCTCCTACAAAAAATCGCCAACGCCATTCGGGAGAATCATCCCGAGGTTACGCTCATCGTGTTGTTGATCGATGAGCGGCCGGAAGAAGTCACCGACATGCAGGCGAACGTGAACGCTGAAGTCATCAGCTCGACGTTCGACGAAGAGCCCGATCGCCACGTGCAGGTTGCCGACATGGTGATCGAGAAGGCGAAGCGACTCGTTGAGCACGGCAAGGACGTCGTCATCCTTCTCGACTCGCTGACGCGTCTTGCGCGTGCGCACAACGTCGTGATCAAGAACTCCGGAAAGATCCTCTCTGGAGGCGTCGACTCGAAGGCACTGGAGAAGCCAAAGCGATTCTTTGGAGCGGCGCGCAACACCGAGGAAGGCGGATCGCTGACCATCATCGCGACCGCCCTCGTCGATACCGGATCCCGGATGGACGAGGTGATCTTCGAGGAGTTCAAGGGCACCGGCAACATGGAGCTGATCCTCGATCGCAAGATCGCCGATCGGCGCGTGTTTCCGGCGATTGACATCAATCGGTCGGGCACACGCCGTGAAGAACTGCTGCTGAATCAGGAGGAGCTCAATCGCGTTTACCTGCTGCGGAATTTTCTTTCCGACATGCCGGAGGTAGATGCAGTCGAGTTCCTTCTCAAGCAGATGGCGCGCTCGCGGAATAATCGCGAGTTCTTCCAGCAGATGGTGCAGGGTACGTAGCGCGGCGATCTTTCCGCGCATCGATCACTCGTTCCACCGAGCATAGATTTGTCTCGTGGACCGTGACCGTGGCAGGCTGCTGGCCGTCGATTATGGTGAGCGACGCATCGGACTCGCTGTCAGCGACCCGATGGGTATCATCGCCTCGCCCGCCGGGTTCATTGTACGACGTGCCGGCAAGCGTCCGCCGATTGCCGAGCTCATTCGTCGAGCGACGGAGCTCGAGGCACGTGGCTTCGTTGTCGGACTGCCGCTCGATGAGAACGGAGTGGACACGGACCGCGCGGTGGAGGTGCGGCGTCTCGCCGAGGAATTGCAGCGTCGTACCGGGCTATCTGTCGAGTTGATCGATGAGCGGTTCACGACCGCGGCCGCGTTGCGGGCAATCCGCGAGATGGGTGGTTCGACGCGACAGCGTAAAGGAGACGTTGATGCACTTGCCGCGACCGTTTTGCTGCAGCACGCACTCGCAAAGAAGAGTTGAGCGGATTGTCGCCACGCGGCGCGCTGGCGCGGCGTGGCGACGGTGGAGCGTATTGATCGCGATCGCGCTGAGCGCATGTGGTCGCGCCTCGGGCAAGCCGGTGCGCGTCACCGTGCCAGCCGGAGCCACGTTAGGCATGGCGGCCGACTCGCTGGCGCGCGCCGGTGTGATTCGTTCGGCGCGCCTCTTCCGCATGTATGCGTTCATCCGCCGCGACGATCGCGACATCAAGGCGGGCACCTACATGTTGCGCCGCAATAGCGGCTACGCGGTAACGCTCGACGCGATTCGTGGCGGCAAGGGCATCGTGCATACGGTGACCATTCCCGAGGGGTTCTCGCTCGGGCAGATCATTTCCGTCTTTTCCTCCAAGCTTTCGATAGCGCCGGAATCGCTCGCCGCCGCCGTGCGTGACACGGCGCTCCTCCATCAGCTGGATATCCCGACAGAGACCATCGAAGGATACGTGTTCCCCGATACGTACATCTTTCCCGCACAGACGAGCGCACGGTCGGCGATCGGGGCCGGAGTTCGACGCTTCGAACAGGTCTGGCAGCCGGAGTGGACGCTGCGGCTCGACACGATCGGTCTGTCGCGACACGATGTGATGACGCTCGCATCCATCGTCGAGAAGGAAGCGCGGCTACCCGAGGAGCGGCCGGTGATCGCCGCCGTGTATATGAATCGGCTGCATGATCACATGTTGCTACAGGCCGATCCCACGGTTCAGTACGCGCTGGGCGAGCATCAGAGTCGGGTACTCTACAAGCATCTCGAAGTCGCGTCCGATTACAACACCTATCGGCACCCTGGCCTCCCGCCGGGACCGATCGCGTCGCCCGGCCGCGCGAGCATTCTTGCGGCGCTCTATCCGGCAAACGTGCCTTACAAGTATTTTGTCGCGCTGCCGGATGGTCATCACGAATTCCGCAGCGATCTTGCCGGTCACGAAACGGCGCGACGCTTGGCGCGCCGAGCTTGGGACTCACTGACGACGACCCTCAAGCACGAGCCGGCGGGCGGCGCCGACGCGGCACATCGTCGTCCTCACGCGCGCTGACGACATTCGACCGTGTCTCCGTCGGACTCGCTACGACTGATCGCAATCACCGACAACTTGCGCGACGGCGTCGACGGGCTGCTGGGACGTGCGCGCGCCGCGCGCCGTGGCGGCGCGACGATGATACAGCTTCGGCTGCCTGACGAGGGAGCGCATACGGTAGCAGCCGTTGCCCGAGCGCTCATCGACGCGCTGGACGTTCCCGTGGTCGTTCACGGCCGTCTGGATGCCGCGCTGGCCGCCGGCGCCGCGGGCGTGCATCTGGGAGTTCGCGATATCGCCGTAACCGATGCGCGCCGCATCGCCGGCGGTGAATTCATCGTCGGTCGCTCTGCGGCAAACGACGAGGACCTGGCGCACGCGGCCGGCGCCGACTACGTCGCTGTCGGACCGGTCTTCCCGGCCGATGATCGACGGCCCGGCATCACGCTCGGGATTAGCGAATTTGAACGACTGGCACGGTCGGCGTCGGTGCCGGCCGTTGCCATCGGCGGCATCTCGGCGGCAACCGCGGGAGATGCTGTGCGCGCGGGAGCCTGCGGCGTGGCCCTGATCAGCGGGATCTTTGGGTCGTCAGATCCGGAGCGCTCGGCTCGGGAACTTCGGTCCGCCATCGGAATGTGACATCGGGGACGTCGGACTCGAGCGTGCCGTGGCGGCGCTCGTCGCGAAGCGTTCTCGGCTCGCGGTGAAAGGCCCTCTCCTGCGCGACGATTTGCTGCAGCACCGGCGGCAGGAGCATCAAATCGACGAGGTCCGGATCGAACTGTGTTCCTCGCCCCGCCGCGATGACATCGACAGCGTGTGCCCCGGCTCGGCGGCCGCGGTAGCGGCGGTTGTGAGTTATCGCGTCGAACGTATCGGCGAGGGTGACGATGCGCGCGGCGAGCGGGATGCGTCGTCCGCGAAGCCCGTTCGGATATCCTTTTCCGTCCCATCGCTCATGGTGGGCGAGTACGCCGGCGGCGAGGTCGGGATAGAACGGGGTCAGGGGCGCAAGCACGTCGGCGCCGCGTCGCGGATGCGTGACGATGGCGCGGCGCTCGGCTCTCGTTAGGTGCGAGTGCTCGTGGATGATATCGAAGAGCGCCTCGTGGATCTTGCCGATGTCGTGGAAGAGAGCGACGCGCTCGACGATTTTCGTCCGGTGGTCGTCGAGCTGGAGCGCGTCAGCGAGGACGAGGGCATACGCGGCGACGCGGCGCACATGCGCGCCGGTCTGGGAATCGTTGGCGTCTATGGCGTTGAGCAACGTTTCCATGCTCGCCGCCGCGAAGCGCTCCGCTGCTTCGCGACGATGCCGTTCACGCATGAGGAGCACGCCAGTCACGATGCCGGCGGCGACAGTCAGAGTGGGGCGCACGCGCGGTGGAGTGGCAAGATTCATACGTCGGGCCGTGTTGATGGCGCGGCGTCGAGGGCGGCAACGACGAACGCCCTCGCGGGACGCGAGGGCGTTCGGATGGAGAAGCCGGCGGTGGCCTACTCTCCCGCGCTCTCTCGAGCGGAGTACCATCGGCGCTGTAGGGCTTAACGACCGTGTTCGGAATGGGAACG
>DATBHD010000004.1:0-3652 GCA_036557635.1 Gemmatimonadaceae bacterium | reverse complement strand
TATGTCCTGCTCGGCGCGGTCGCGATGCTGCTCCTCATCGCCTGCGGGAACGTCGGCGGGCTCCTGCTGTCACGCGCCACGGCTCGTGAACGCGAGCTGGCGATTCGTGCCGCCGTCGGCGCCGGCCGTGCGCGACTGCTCAGGCAATTGCTCACGGAACATCTCGTGCTCGCCTTCGCCGGCGGCGGCGGCGGACGGGTGTTGGCGTTCATCTCCGTGCGGGTTCTTCGATCGTTCGCGACGAACATTCCGCGTGCCGCCGGCATCGCGATCGACGCACGCGTGCTGGCGTTCACCTTCGCCACGTGCGTCGGGGCGACCATTCTCTTCGGCCTCGTGCCGGCGTGGCGCGCGTCGAAGGCGGATCCGCAACGTGCGCTCAACGAGTCGGCGCGCACGTTCTCGGGCGCAACGCGACGTCACGCCGCGCTCCGGCGCTACGTCGTCGGCGCGCAGCTCGCCCTCTCGCTCGTGCTCCTCATCGGCGCCTCGCTGCTCGCACGCAGCTACGCACGCATCACGCGCGCGAATCCCGGCTTCGATCCTCGACACGTGCTGTCGTTTCGCGTGACGCTGCCCGCCTCTCGCTACAACAAGCCGGAGCTCGTCGCGGGCTTCTTCGATCAGCTCGATCGCCGACTGTCGGCGCTCCCCGGAGTGGAGCACGTCGCGACGAACTATCAGCTCCCCCTCAGCTCCGTCGCGCTCGCCTGGGAGCCGATCGGCGTGGAGGGCTATGTACCAACGGTATCGGGCGCGAATCTCATCATCTCGAGCAGCGCGTACGTGAGTCCCGACTACTTCCGCGCGATGGGCATACCGCTGCTCGAGGGCCGCTTCTTCGCGCCGACTGACAACCGGAACGCGCCAGAGGTAGTCATCGTCGACGACAAGCTCGCGGCGCGCTTCTGGCCTAACGAGAGCGCGCTCGGCAAGCGCATTCGCCAAGGGAGCGACGGGCCGTGGCGCACGATCGTCGGCGTCGTCGCAGACACGCGCGAGTACGAGGTCGACGCCGAGCCGCCGATCACGGCGTTCTTCCCCGTCGAGCAGTACACGATCGGCAGCCGATTCGTCGTCGTGCGCACCGCGGCTACCGTCGACGCCGCGAGCCTGATGAGCGGCGTGTCGAGGGAGATTCGGAACATCGATCCCGAGCTCCCCGCCTACGACGTGGCGACGATGGAGCAGCGACTCCACGACGCGCTGGCGCGTCGGCGCCTCACGATGTTACTGGTCGTGACGTTCGCCGCGTGCGCGTTCGCGCTGGCGGTCGTCGGCGTGTACGGAGTGATCGCGTATTGGGTGGGCCAGCGCACCCGCGACATCGGCATCCGCATCGCGCTCGGCGCCGACGCCGCGCGCATCGCGACTATGATCGCGCGCGAGTTCGTCGGCGTTGTGGTCGCGGGACTCGTCGTCGGCGCGGTCGCCGCCGTGATGATGACGCGGGTGTTGTCGAGCATGTTGTTCGGCGTGAGCGCCACCGACGCGGCGACGTTCGTGATGGCCCCGCTAGCCCTCGTCGTCGTGAGCGCATTCGCGACGTACGTCCCGGCGCGGCGCGCGACGCGCGTCGATCCGCTCAGCGCGATTCGAACGGAGTGATTGTCACTCTATGAGTTCTGAACGCCGCCGTTCACAACTACAGAGTGACGGGACTATCGCGCGCCGACCGTCGACATTGCCGGTGTGACTCGCCGGAATTCGTCCACGTCCGGCGAACGAAGCGCCGCGGGCGTGAACGACGGATAGAGGCGGAGCGCGGACACGGTGCCGAGGGGCGTTATGATGAATTGTACGAGCCCGGTCCCTTCACGCCTGTCCCGCCACACGACCTTGTACGAATCTCCGGCCCATGGTTGGAGGTCGCCCGTGAGCGACGGGCCGAATTGCAGCACGGGCTTCTCCGCCGCGACTTGAATCGTCACATCGCCGTACATCTCGTTCGTGTATTGTCCTCCCAGTCGATCGATCGCAACGGAGGGTTTGCCGTCCTTCGGGCGCGACGCCTCCAGGCGGTCCTGCGCCGCGCGCTGCTGGGCTTCCTGAGCGCGCGTCTGGGCGAGCATGATCGCGCTCCAATCGCGCGGTGGCGCGCCGAGATAGAGATCCAGGATCTTCCGCCCGACGGCGCCGAAGACGTTGTTGTGTCCTTCCGTGTTCGTCAGGATCACAAAGCCGAGGCGTCGCTCCGGCACCCAGGTCACCTGGGACAGCATGCCGTCGATGCCGCCCGTGTGCGACATCACCTTGACGCCTAACAAGTCGTACATGCCGACACCGAGACCGTAGGCATGAAAGTGCGTGGACGGCGACAACGTGTCGTCCGGACTCGGAATCACCGTCTGCGGCGAAGCGATCTCTCGCAAGGTCGCTGACGCCACCAACTGCCGGTCACCCGCCTTGCCGCCGGCGAGGAGGAAGCGCAGCCACTTCGCCATGTCGTCGACGTTGGAGTTGATCGAACCTGCCGGACCGATGTTGTCGATGTTGCGCCATGCAATGGCGGAAAGCTTTCCGTCGCCCAGGAGGTGGGGCGTCGCGACGTCGGGCGCGCCGGTGAGCTCGCGCACGCTCGTGTTGCTCGCGCTCATGCCTAACGGCTGAAAGATTCGCTCTTTCACGAGGTCGTCCCAACTGCGCCCCGCGGCCGCGGCGGTGGCCTCGCCGGCTGCCATCACCATGATGTTCTGATAGCCGTACTGTGAGCGAAAGCTGCTGTTTGGTTTCAGGTAGCGGATGCGACGCAGGATTTCGGCGCGGTCGAAGGGCGAGCCGTACCAGAGCATGTCGCCGCGGCGGCCGAGTCCACTGCGATGCGCGAGCAGATCGCGAAGCGTGATCTCGCGCGTCACCCAGGGATCGTACAGCTGAAAGGACGGCAGGTATGTCGTCGCCGGCGCGTCCCAGCGCATCTTCTTCGCATCCACCATCATCCCCGCGAGCACGCTGGTGAACAGCTTGGAGTTGGACCCGATGGCGAACAGGGTGTGCGCATCGACGGGCTCCGGCTTTCCGACCTCGCGAAGGCCAAAGCCGCGTTCGTAGACGACGGAGTCGTTATGCACGATGGCGATGGCGAGACCGGCGATGCCCCAATCCCTGACGGCCTGCTGGATGTAGACATCGAGAGACGCTATGGGGGACGGCGCCGGGGTGACGAGCTGGGCGTCGAGCGAAGGCGCGAGCGGCAGCAGTACGCTGCACAGCGAGAGAGCGAGCAGAAACCGGAGCAGTCGGCGCGATGCGGCGTGCATGGACATCCTCGGCTCATAAGGCTTGGTTGATTCGCGGGCCAGCGATAGCGGCCATCAATTGGAGCACGGCCCGCAACGGCCCGCAAGAAGTAGGGGCGGTCATTCCAAATTTGGGTTCTTCGTGGAATTTCGGGAAAGGAAGGTGATCAGCCGTGAGCCTACGGCACCGAAAGAGTCCAGAGTGCTTGGGACGCGAATGCCGCAAAAACTGAGCGAATCCAACCGAGTGGCGTAACGACTCTGTCGCACCGGTTCTTGTCTATCCTGTTCTTGGTTGAAATTCGACAAGCGAAGAACCTTCATTGGGTGCGAACATCTCGATCCGGGCACACCAAATTCCGAGTGGCGGCGCGCGATCGATTCCTAGATGCGCAAGTTTGTTCTGGATTCGC
>DATBHD010000003.1:0-3773 GCA_036557635.1 Gemmatimonadaceae bacterium | reverse complement strand
CCAGGTGGCGCCGGCGTCAGTGGTCTTGTAGATCGCGCTTCCCGGTCCACCGCCGTTGAAGCCGAAGGCGCTGCGCAGCCGCTGGTACGTCGCGGCATAGAGCACATTCGGATCGCGCGGGTCCATGGCGATGTCGGTCGCGCCCGTTAGGCTGTCGACGGAGAGCACCTTGCTCCAGCTCTTGCCGCCGTCGGTGGTCTTGTAGACGCCACGCTCGTTATCTGCCTTCCAGAGATTCCCGACCGCGGCGACGTAGGCGACGTTGCAGTCGGTGGGATGAGCGCGGACGCGGCCGATGCTGGCGGTACTCGTTAGGCCGACATGGGTCCAGGTGCGGCCGGCGTCGATCGAGCGGTACATGCCCGTGCCCCAGGAGGAGCTCTGTCGATTGTTCTGCTCGCCGGTGGCGGCCCAGATGACGCGCGAGTTGGCGTCGCAGATCGCGAGGTCGCCGAAAGTGTTGTCCGGGACGCCCTCGAAGATCGGCGTCCAGAAGGTGCCCTTGTTCGTCGTTTTCCAGATTCCGCCCGACGCGCTCGCGATGTAGATGGTCGACGGATCTTTCGGGTCGACCTCGATATCGTGGATGCGGCCACCCGTCGCCGCGGGGCCTATCGAGCGGAAGTGGAGCGAGTCAAAGGGCGTTTGGGCCTGGAGAGCCGCGGGCAAGCACGCGGCAAGGAGCGCAAGAACGCTGCGTCGCACGATGGATCTGACCTGTGTTGGAAGCGCGCGGAATATGAAAACCGCGGCTCCGTTGCACCAGTCAGTACTCCCACTCCCGCACGATCTTGCCGTGCCGCACCTCGTAGATGTCGACGTGCTTTTCCTTCCGGCCGTTCCCCCTTGCCACGTAGAAGTCGGTGACGATGGGTCCCGTCAGCACGCGCCGCGACAGCGAGAGCTTCGCGTCCTTGGTGCGCTGGAACACGACGATGAGGCTGTCGCGCATGTCGATGCGCGAGACGAGCCGGGGACCCGCCGAGTCGGCGAGGCTTTGATAGAGGTAGGTCGGTTGGTACTCGTTCTCGATAGCGACGACGTCGTGATGGTTGTAGGCGTCGAGCGCGCGCTGCACGACTTTCTGCGGCAGCGTGTCGCGATGGGTGAAATGGAATTGCGCCTGGCCGGAGGGCGCGGCTGCCAGCACGAGGAAGAGAGCGAGTCGCCTCATGCCTATAGGTCGAACGAGGTCCCACCTACGTAACATCGAACAGGGGCAACATTTCGCCCCGGCCCTCCAGCTCCAGAAGCTTCTTCTTCCGCCACAGCCCGCCGCCGTACCCGACCAGCTCTCCGTTCGACCCGATGACGCGGTGGCAGGGAATGATGATCGCGATGCGATTGTCGCCGTTCGCGCGCGCGACGGCGCGCACCGCGTTAGGCCTGCCGATCGACGTGGCGAGTCGCGCGTAGCTCGTCGTCGTGCCGCAGGGAATGCGCTGCAGGGCGGACCAGACGCTCGCCTGGAACGGTGTTCCCGGCACGTGGAGCGGCAGGGTGAACTCGCGGCGCTCGCCCCGGAAGTACTCGTCGATCTCCGTGCGCAGTTGCGTGAACACCGGCGACTCGCCGGGCTCGAGCTCGCAGTCGATCGCGCGCCGCACCCGATCGAGCTGCGTGTCGATCATTCGGCGGTGCGGAAACTCGAAGAGGAGCAGATGTGTGTCCGACGCCGCGGCGATCATCGGACCA
This sequence comes from Gemmatimonadaceae bacterium, assembly GCA_036557635.1. Lineage (GTDB taxonomy): Bacteria > Gemmatimonadota > Gemmatimonadetes > Gemmatimonadales > Gemmatimonadaceae > AG2. Next base: position 2,078 of record DATBHD010000003.1, on the reverse strand, counting down.
ATCGGTGTCTCGATCTCGGCGGTTGCCACGCGCAGGGGGGTGTCGGTGGTCATTCCCAATAATAGCGTCCTGTCGTATGATCGATGTCGCGATGATCAACCGCATCTGCACTCTCGTACTGCTCAGCGCGGCCGCTGTCGGCGCGCAACAGCCGCGCGTGCCCGAGATTCCCTTCGACGCCAGCGTCGATTTCCTCGCGCTGCCGGCGGGGATGAATCTCGGTGAGGTGGCCGGGGTCGCGATCGACGCACGGCGTCATCTCTACGTGTTCAGTCGGACAGGCTCGCGCAGTACGGTGCGCGGCGCGATGGCGTCGCAGCTCTTCGAGTTCGGGCCCGACGGTTCGTTCATTCGCGAAATCGGCAAGGATCTCTACGGTTTCGCGTTTGCTCACACCGTGCGTGTCGACGCCGCAGGGAACCTCTGGGCGACTGATGAAGGCACGAACATGGTCATGAAGTTCAACCCCGCCGGCCGCGTGACGATGGTGCTTGGCCGGCGTCCGGAAGCGGTCGAGGCACCCGCGCCCGAGACTGCACCGGGCACGCAGCCGACACCGGGCTGGGGGACGTTCAACCGGCCGACGGACGTCGCCTGGGACCGGGAGGGCAACGTCTTCGTCGCCGACGGCTACAACAATTCACGCGTCGTGAAGATCGACAAGCAGGGTCGCTGGGTGAAAACGTGGGGGGAGCGCGGATCGAATCCGGGACAGTTCAACATCCTGCACTCGATCGCGAGCGACGCCGCGGGCAACATCTACGTCGCGGACCGCTCGAATCGACGGATTCAGGTGTTCGACCACGACGGCGCCTTCATTCGCCAGTTCACGATCGACGTGCCGTACGACGGGGCGCCTAACGTGATGGTCGGCGGGATGCCGCGCCCGGGGTCCGACCCGCTCGCCGTCTCCGGCGCGCCGTGGGCGATTTGCATCACGCCCGGACCGAACCAGGTGTTGTTCAGCGCCGACGCCGTCCCCGGTCGGATCTACAAGCTCTCACTCGAGGGGAAGGTGCTTGGCGTGCTCGGCGACGCGGGCAAAGAGCCGAAGCAGTTCGGCTGGATCCACGAGATCGCGTGTCCCTCCGAGCACGAGCTCTATGTCGCCGAGCTCTTGAACTGGCGCGTGCAGCGCCTCACGCTCAATCCTGGGTCGAGTCAGCGCGCTGAGCGTTAGGCACAATGCCGAACATCTCGCGCAGCGCCAGTCTCGCCGCGTGATGGCCGCACATGCCATGCACGCCCCCGCCCGGCGGCGTCGACGCCGAGCAGAGATAGAGGCCGCGCACAGGCGTTCTGTACGGATGCCAGCTCGCGACGGGACGGAACAAGATCTGGCGCAAGGAATTCGCGCCACCGGCGATGTCGCCGCCGACGAGATTCGGGTTGTGCGACTCGAGATCCGACGTCCTCATCACGTGGCGTGCGAGGACGCGCTCGCGAAAGCCGGGCGCGAAGCGCTCGATCTGCCCTTCGATCCGCGGCAGCATGTCGACCGTCGAGCCGTTCGGGACGTGACAGTAGCCCCACAGAGTGTGCGATCCAGTCGGCGCGCGGCTCGCATCGAAGCGACTCGGCTGCGCGACGAGCACCATCGGCCGCTCGGGATGCTCGCCGCGCGCGATAGCGGCTTCGCCCGCCTGTAGCTCGTCGAAGGCACCGCCGAGGTGCAGCGTTCCTGCCTGACGACACGCCTCGTCGCGCCAGGGCACCGCGTCGGCGAGCGCCCAGTCGACCTTGAAGACGCCTGGTCCGTAGCGAAAGCGACTCAGGGCGCGCCGATAGCCGTGCGGCAGCCGCGCCGCCGCGATCTGGAGCACCTGACGCGGCGTGAGGTCGAGAAGGACGGCCCGCGCGTCGGGGAGGTCGGCGAGCGTGCGCACCGGCGTGCCCGTCTCGACGCGTCCGCCGAGTTGAGTAAAGTATGAATGCAAGGCAGCGGTGATGCGGCGCGATCCGCCCAGCGGGATCGGCCAACCGACGCGATGCGCCGCCACGGCGAGCACGAGCGCGAACGCCGACGTGCCCGCGTGTGTGAGCGGCTGAATGGCGTGGGCGGCGATTCCGCCGAGCAG
>DATBHD010000002.1:0-50366 GCA_036557635.1 Gemmatimonadaceae bacterium | reverse complement strand
TCAGAGATGTTGGGCCCTCTGTACGTGAAGGGCTGGACGCAGATGAACGCAGAGGTGCGCGGATGAACGCGGATATCTACAAGCCAGCGAACGCTTCTTTGAAAAAAGTCGTTCAGCGCTGTCTTCATCTGCGGCAATCCGCGTCTATCTGCGGCCATCTGCGTTCTGCTTTTCACAACTACAGGGGGCCCGCGGTACCTGCTCTCTAGCATCTCGGTTATTTACCACTAGATGAATCACGGACGAGGCTGACGACGCTCGCCAGCGTCTTCGGCATCGGCTGGAGTCGATCGACGAGACTCGCCCCCGCGTCTTCGACGTGCTGCACCTCGTCGACCTGCACCGAGCCGTTCCGGCTGAAATCGGCGGCGACGGTGACGAAATATGTCGCTCCCGCGGAAGATGCCGCCTTGCGCTGCTTGCTGAGAGTCTGCGGCCGTAGCGCGTACTCCACCGATGCCCCCGCCCGGCGGAGCTGCGTGGCGGCGAGAATCACGTCGCGGAAATCGCCGTCGTCCGCCGCCGCGACCCAGAAATCCGGCTCTTCCGTCGGCACGTCGCTCAGCCCGCGCGACTTGAGAAGCTCGCCGAGGACGACGTCGCCCATGCCGAAGCCCAACGCCGGCAGATCGATGCCACCCAGCGCGTTGAGCAAGTTGTCATAGCGGCCGCCGCCGCAGATGGCGCGGAACTCGCCCCGCGCGTCGAACAGCTCGAACACGATCCCGGTGTAGTAGGCGAGGCCGCGCACGATCGAGAGATCGAGCTGCACAAAGTCGGCGACGCCGAGGCCCTGCAAGTACGCGTAATAGCGCTCGAGATCGGCGATGCGCTCGGCCACGGCCGGCGTGTCGCCGTACTGCGCGCGCAGGGCGTCGAGCGTCACGCCTTCCATCAAGGCAAAGAGTGCTTCGCGCGATTCGTCGCTCATCCCCAACGCGGCGAGCTTCTCCGCCGAGACGTCGCGTGGCTGACGCTCGAATTTGTCGATGACGCCGAAGACGCCGGGGAGCTGCGCTTCCCCCATGCCCAGACGCTCGAGCAACGCACGCAGCAGCCGGCGATCGCTCACGCGAGCGCGGACGTCGTCTGGCGAAAGACCGAACTCGCGCATGATGTCGATCGCCACGGCGAGCAGCTCCGCGTCGGCGGTGACATCGGCCTCGCCGACGATGTCGACGTTGAGCTGAAAGTGCTCCCGAAGCCGTCCCTTCTGCTGGCGCTCGTATCGAAAGAGCTGTGGCAGCGAGAACCAGCGAACGGGCTTTCGAAGTGCGTTTGCCTTCGCGGCGACCATCCGCGCGAGCGTCGGCGTCATCTCGGGGCGAAGGGCGACCTCGCGACCGCCCTTGTCGGTGAAGCTGTACAGCTGGCCAACGATCTCGTCGCCGCTCTTCTTCGTGTAGAGGTCGAGCGCCTCGAGGGGAGGACCGTCGTATTCGACAAACGCGTAGCGGCGCGCCACCTCACGCCAAACGCGCGCGATGTAGGCGCGCTGGGCGAACTCGGCGGGATAGAAATCGCGAAAGCCGGGCAGGGCGCCTTGAGCCATCCGTACAAACTACCGGGACTTGGGAGATGGCTGCAAGCGAGCCATCGCATCGCCAACCGTGTGAAATGAGCCAGTGACGAGCGTGGTAGTGCCAAGCGTCGAGGCGCGCTCGAGTGCGGCGTCGAAATCGGCGATGACTTCGGCGGAGATCGACTCGTCGTTGGCGAACTGCGCCACCTGCGCCAGGTCCCATATGCGGCTCGCTGGTGCGCTCGGCGCGATGGTGAAAACGAATCGCGAGACGTGCGGCGCAAGCCGCGTCAACATCGCTCGCCAATCCTTGTCCGAGAGCACGGAAAGGAGCGCGACGACCGGTTCGGGAGGTTCTATCGCCGCGAGTGTTTCCGCGAGAACCTGCGAACCTTCTGCGTTGTGCGCGACGTCGAAGATGAAGCGTCCCTCGCGCTGAAAGCGACCGGCGGCGCGAACGCCGTCGAGAGACCTCGATGCCTCCTCGAGGGTCGTCGCGTACGGCGCGCCAGCGGCGTCGAGCATGACGAGCGCAAAGGCGACGTTCTCCGCCTGATGTCGGCCGGCAAGTGGCGTCGTAAGGCGTCGGCGCGCGCCCAGAGCCTCGATGTCGAAGCTCGTCCCGGCCGGGCCGATCTCGACGTTGCCGATCGAACATTCCTCCGGGACGATGCGAACCGGGGTCGCGCCTGCCTTGCGCGCGTCGCGTGCCAGGACTTCGCGCAGCGACGGATCGCTCTCGCCGACGATGGCGGCGCGGCCCGGCTTGTAGATGCCCGCCTTTTCCGCGGCGATCTGCTCGAGAGTGTCGCCGAGGTATTCGGTGTGATCGTAGTCGATGGTGGTCACGCCGGCCGCGATCGGATCGATGACGTTCGTCGAGTCCAGGCGGCCCCCGAGGCCCGTTTCGATCACGGCAATGTCGACATGCGCATTCGCGAAATGCGCGAAGGCGAGCGCCGTTGTCGCCTCGAAGAAGGTGGCGCCGAGTGATTCGACGATCGGCGTCCAGCGTTCGACGAAGTCGACGACCTCGTTCGCGCTGATGCGCTGCCCATCGACGACGATGCGCTCCCGAAAATCGATGAGATGTGGCGACGTGTATGTGCCGACGCGCAAACCCTTCGCGCGCAGGAGCGCCTCCGCCGTGGCGACGCTGCTTCCCTTCCCGTTCGTTCCCGCGATGTGAATCGACGGAAACGATCGGTGCGGATCACCGAGCTCGGCGAGGAGCGCGATCGTTCGCTCGAGGCCGAACTTGAAGGGTCCGGTCGTGCGAGCGAACAGGTATTCGAGGGCCTGCTGGTACCGCGCGTCGGCCTCTCGTGCCGTAAGCGGTACCGGTGTCGGTGCCGTCGTCAGGACGCAGCCCACCCCGTCGCCGCGGGCCGTCCCGACATGTGCCGCAGAAGCTGGCCGACGGTTCGTTTGAGATTGCGTCGATGCACCACGGAATCGAGCATGCCGTGATCGAGCAGGAATTCCGAAGTCTGGAATCCGTCGGGAAGATCCTGACCAAGCGTCTGCTTGATCACACGGGGACCGGCGAATCCAATCACCGCGCCGGGCTCGGCGAGAATCGCGTCGCCGAGCATGGCGTAGCTGGCACTCACGCCGCCCGTCGTGGGATTCGTGAGAATGGAGATGTACGGGATGCGGCGCTCGGCAAGCATCGCGAGCACGGCGGAGACCTTGGCCATTTGCATGAGCGAGAGCACCCCTTCCTGCATGCGCGCCCCACCCGACGCCGAGATCACGATAAGTGGGAATTTTCGCTCGAGCGATCGCTGTGCCAACCGCGCGATCTTTTCGCCGACGACCGATCCCATGGAGCCGCCCATGAAGGCGAAGTCCATGACGCAGAGATTCACCGGCAATCCGTCGAGCGTTCCACCGCAAGCGAGCAGTGCGTCGGCATCGCCGGCGTTCGCGAGCGCCTTCTTGAGTCGCTGCGGGTATTCAGGGAACGAGAGCGGATCGGCCGAGCGAAGATCGACCTCCAACTCCTCCATCGTGCCATCGTCGAGCAGCAGCGAGCAGTAGTCGTGCGCGCGAATGCGCCGATGGTAATCGCAGCTCGGGCACACGTTGAAATTGCGCTCGAACTTCTCGCGAATGTCGGTGTGCCCGCAGGCTTCGCACTTCTCCCATACATCCGCCGGAATCTCGAGTCGATCGCGCCGCGGCTGACGGGGCTTTTTCTCCTTTTTGAACCAAGCCATGCCGAAAGTGAATGCGTTCTGGGCAACGGCGCAACTGAGAGAAACCGCGCAAAACGCTGATTCGTGTCCGCCTGATCGCGGAACCCATTTGGCGAGACTCACAGCTCGCCACACACTGCCTAAGACACGCGATTGTGCCTTCAGTCCTGGTCGCACCGTGATTGGGCACTAACAAACCTGGGCAGTGATCACGAATTGCTCTTATGGACGCGAATCGTTCGCCCTCCGATCAACGCTTCAGCCGAAAGGACGTTGCTGAAGGGGACTCAGGCAAGAGAGTTCCGGGCGCCCGAAAGGGCGCAAGAACGATTCGATCGATTCGCTGAATTCGTGATTCGTGTCCGCCCGGTCGCGGACACCATTGGGCGAGATTCACGGCACGCGACACTGAACGTCATCGCGCGCAGTGAAGCCGCTAAAGCACCTGACCGGTTCTCCCTCTGCCCTCGCTCGAGATGCGTACGAGGATGCCGATGGCGAGCCAGCTCGCGAGCATGAACGATCCGCCATAGCTGAAGAACGGCAGCGGGATGCCGGTGATCGGCATGAGATTGATCGTCATACCGATGTTCTCGAGGACGTGGACGAGCCAGCTCGAGAGAAGTCCGAACGCAATGAGGCTGCTGAACGAATCGTTCGCGCGTTCGGCAATGCGAACAACGCGCAGGAAGAGCGCGAGGAACAGCATGAGGCCGAGCGTGACGCCGATGAATCCGAGCTCCTCTCCCACGACAGCCCAGATGAAATCCGTGTGCTGCGCGGGAAGGAAAGCGAGTCGCTTCTGCGGGCCGTTGAGATAGCCCTTGCCGAACCAACCGCCCGAGCCGATCGCGACCTGGGATTGAATGACGTGATAACCAGAGCGGCGCGGATCGATCGAGGGATCGAGGAACACGCGCAGACGGTTTTGTTGATAGGGTGCTAAACGTTCCCAGAGCAGCGGGGCGACGACACCCATGAAAACGTTGACCGTAGCGAGAATCACGCCCTCGACGACGTAGGGCTTGTACCAGATCAGGAGTGCGAGGAAGAGGCAGAACCAGGATGCCCACCAAAACGTGCCGAATGCTAGAATCAGACTGATGACCGGGCTCGCGATCAGCACGAGCAGACGCCACTCCACGCCGGCCCAGAACAGCATGCCGAAGAAGATGCCGACGAAAACGATGCCGGTGCCGAGGTCCGGCTGCTTCATGATCAGCGCCCACGGAATGCCGACGATGAGGCCGGGTCTCCAGAGATCGAGCATCGACTTCGGCGCTTCACGGTTCTTCGAGAGCACCAGCGCGAGCATCAACACGACCGCCAGCTTCGCGAACTCCGAGGGCTGTCCGAGGCGATGACCGGCGAACGTCAACCATCCCCTCACGCTCGCGGCGGTGCCGGCGCCCGATCCGAAGCCGGGTATCAGCACGACGATGAGCAGGACGATAGAGAACCAATAGAGCGGTACCGTCATCCACTCGATGAGGCGGACGCTCGAGCGACTGATGAAGTACGCGCCGCCAATCGACAGCACGAACCAAACGATCTGCGCGCGCCAGGCGCGGCTCACGTATGTCACCGCGTCGGTCTGTCCCGCGGAGTACACCGTCGCGATGCCGAAGAGCGACAGCGCGAGCGCGATCAGCACGAGCGGCCAATCGACATTGATCTTTCGCGCCGACATCAGCTAGCCGGGTGAGTCGGAGGGGACTTCAAGCAAAGCATCTGCGGGCATCGCGAGCGGATCATGCGGTACGCACCTCCATCAGCGGCCGGAGAAGCGCTACAGCAAGCACGCCGGCGACAGCGGTGATCGCGGCCGACAGCGACGACCACACGACGATCTGCATCAGCAGATCGACACCGTGCATCCGGTGACCGACGAGCACAAAGATCAAATCGAACGCCCACTTGCCCAGAAAGATGAAGAACCCGTTCAGCGCGAGGTTATCGGCAAAAAAGACAGCCTTGAGCCACGAAGCGCCAAAGCCAACGATCGACATGCCGAGCGCTGCCGCGCCGAATGCGCCAGGCGACAGCGAGTCCGAGACGAGTCCGAGCGCAAAGCCGAAGAGCGCCGCGAGACCGGGCCGCATCCGCACCGCGCCGAACATCAGAGCGATGATCAGAAAATCGATCGATGCATTCCAGGCGAGCAACGGGCGCACCGTGTAGTGCAGTACGACCAGAATCGCGCAAATGACGGCTGTGCGTACCGCGTTCCAGCTCATCGGCGTCGACGCGAGGTTGTGTCGCGACGGACAGTCGTGTCGCGAAGGTCAGTCGTATCGCGACGGTCAGTAGTATCGCGAAGGTCAGTCGTGTCGCGACGGGCGGTCGTGTCGCGACGGGCAGTGGTGTCGCGGCGCGTGGAGTCACGTCGGAGCGAGTCTCGACGAACCGAATCGCGTCGCACGGAATCACGACGAGCGGCTTCCCGTCGCGCCGCGCGCACGGCGCGCGCGGAGTCAGCCGCCGCCTTCGCGAGCGCGGCGCTATCGTCCGCCGCGGTCGCGGCACGACGGGCAGCACTGACGTGCGAGGTATCGGCCGCGGCAGCTGGGGGGGGGCGCGTCGCTACCGATCGATGCGTCGAATCCGCTCCGACACGACGCGCGGAATCCGCTTGGAGGCGACGCACTGAATCGGCGGCGGCGCGGCGCGACAGGGAGTCGCCCGCGCTCGCCACGCTGCGCGTGGCTGAATCGATGCGCGCTACCATCTGCCACACATTGTCCATGCGCTGCGGCGACCGCTGCGGTGTCAGCACCATCACGGAATTGACTTTCGCCGGATTCACCGATGGTTGGAGCAAGTACGTACGCGTCCAGCCCTCAGCGGTCTTGAGCTCGCGAAGCACCGAGCCAATCGGAATACCGCGCGGGAAGGTACCGCCGAGGCCGGAGGTGTAGATCATCGTCCCGGCCGGAAGCGTCGTTCGGAAGGGTACGCCGCGCAGCTCGAGCAGATACTCACCGCTTCCACCGAGGCTCTGCTGCAAGTGTGGATAGACGATGCCAAAAGCGGTCCCGTCACCGGACATCGCGCTCGCGCGGAAGTCGGGATGCGAGAACAAGATCGCGATGCTGATCGAGGGATCCGCGGTTTGCACCATGCCAACGACGCCCTCGGGCGACACGACGGGGCTGTAGACCTTGATGCCGGCGCGCGTCCCGGCCGTGAGGGTGAGCGTGGTGACGACGTCTTCCCGCACCGCGTTATGCACCGCCTCGGCGGGCACGAATCCGGTGCGCAATCGCGAGCCGAGGCCGAGCAGCTTTCGCAGCTCGTCATTCTCGCTCTGCAGCGCGACGGAGTTGAAGCCGCGCATGACGGCCGAGTCGAGACGCGCCGTGCGCTCTTCGCTCAACTGCCACGCGGCGTGCCAGCGCTCGGCGTTGCTCTGCAGGTTGACGAGCGGCGCGACGACGGAGCGTCGCAACACCTCGGCGAGCGGCTCCCGCATTTGCAGCGGCAGCACGAGCGCGACCAGGGAGACGATGACGCACCCGAGAAATAGAAGAAAGTCGATTCGGCTGCTCAGCCGCGTGGCACGTGCCACCGCCCCTCCCGCCCCGTCAGGTGCTCAGGACCGACCAGTACTTCTCTTCGTCGTCGAGGATCCGACCGGTACCGCGCACGACGCACGTGAGCGGATCCTCATCGACGTGGATCGGCAAACTGGTTTCCTGACTGAGTAGGAGATCGAGACCGCGGATGAGTGCGCCGCCGCCCGTCATCACAATGCCACGATCGACGATGTCGCTGGCGAGCTCCGGCGGCGTGATCTCGAGCGCGCGCCGCACGGCGTCGACGATCGCCTGCACCGGCTCCTGGATCGCCTCGCGAATCTCGCTCGAGTGCACGCGGACCGTTTTCGGGATGCCCGAGACGAGGTCGCGCCCCTTCACCTCCATCTCGCGCTCTTCCCCGACCGGAGCGGCCGACCCGATCTGAATCTTGATCTGCTCCGCCGTCGGCTCACCGATGAGCAAGTTGTAATTCTTGCGCATGAACTGCACGATCGAAGTATCCAGCTCGTCGCCGCCGACGCGGATCGACGTATCACTGACGATGCCCGACAGAGCGATCACCGCGATCTCGGTCGTGCCCCCGCCAATGTCGATGACCATGTTGCCCGTCGGCGTCTCGACCGGAAGTCCGACGCCGATCGCCGCCGCCATCGGCTCGGCGACCATGAAGACCTCTTTCGCCCCAGCGCCTAACGCGGAATCGCGCACGGCACGCTTCTCCACCTCGGTGATACCGGAAGGTACACACACGATCACGCGAGGTTTCACTTTGAAAAAGTGGTTCTCGATGATCAGGGTGAGGAAATAGCGCAGCATCTTTTCGGTCACATCGAAGTCGGCGATGACGCCGTCCTTCATCGGCCGGACGGCGATCACGCCATCCGGTGTTCTCCCGAGCATTCGCTTCGCCTCCAAGCCGACGCCCTTGATCTTCTTCGACTCCCGGTCGATGGCGACTACGGAAGGCTCGTTGAGGACGATGCCTTCGCCTTTGACGTAGATGAGCGTATTCGCCGTGCCGAGGTCGACACCGATCGCATTCGCCGGGAAGAGCGATCCCGCTTTGAAGAAGGGCCAGCGCATCCAGTCGTCCGTTCAGTCGTCGCTCGGCCGAGGGCGGAGGGAGCGATCGAACTGTGAGAGAGGGAGGGAGAAGCCGTTAAGGTAGTCGAGCGGGAGAGCACGTACAAGGCGTTGGCCTGACGCAACCTACGACGCCAGCACAGCGGTGAGGCTCGTCACATGATTCACCGAGCGGCATTGTCCAAGACGCACGGCGCCTGCTCCGGTCACCTCGCACGAGCGTTCAGTCAACAAATTTCGTCGGCTCGGTGAACGGAAGACCAAAGGCGTCGGCGACGGCTTCGTACGTCACCTTGCCGTCAGCGATGTTGAGACCCTTCAGCAGCGCGGGATTGTCGCACAGCGCTTTCTTCCAACCCTTGTTCGCCAGCTGCATGGCGTAGGGGAGCGTCGCATTCGTGAGGGCGAGGGTCGACGTGCGCGGAACGCCGCCCGGCATGTTGGCGACGCCGTAGTGAATCACGCCGTCGACGACGTAAGTCGGGTTCTCATGCGTCGTCGGCCGCATCGTCTCGACGCACCCACCCTGATCGATGGCCACGTCGACGATCACGGAGCCCGGCTGCATCTTGGAAAGGTCGTCGCGGCGGATCAGCTTGGGCGCTTTCGCGCCGGGAATGAGCACCGCGCCGACGACGAGATCGGCCGACACGACCTCCGACAGAATGTTGTGCCGGTTCGAGTGAATGAGGACGACGTTCGCCGGCATGACATCCGACAGGTAGCGAAGGCGCTCGAGCGAGAGATCGAGAATCGTCACTTTCGCACCCATCCCCGCCGCCATCTTTGCCGCGTTGATGCCAACGATGCCGCCGCCAAGAATCACGACCTTGGCTGGCGCGACACCGGGCACGCCGCCGAGCAACACACCACGTCCGCCGTAGAGCTTCTCGAGGTACTTCGCGCCCTCCTGCACGGCCATGCGACCGGCAACCTCGGACATCGGCGTCAGCAGCGGCAACTCGCGCGTCGGCAGCTCGACGGTTTCGTACGCGATGCACACACCGCCGGCGTCCATGTGGGCGCGCGTGAGGCGCTCGTCGGCGGCGAAATGAAAATATGTGAACACGACCTGATCGCGACGAATGTGCTTCCACTCGGGCTCGATCGGCTCCTTCACCTTCATGATCATATCGCTCTCGCGCCACACGGTCGCGGCGTCGGGAGCGATCTTCGCGCCGACGTTCGTGTACAAGTCGTCCGAGAAGCCGCTTCCGAGGCCGGCTCCGACCTCGACGAGCACGGTGTGACCCGCGGCAACCAATTGCTCCGCGCCTGCAGGAACGAGCGCGATGCGATTTTCGTTTGTTTTGATTTCCCTTGGAACGCCGATTTTCATGGACAGGGTGGATCGTCGGATGTGAGCAGAACCGCGGAGCACTGAAAGCTCACCAGCGCCGCCATTGTTTTCAACCAAGCTTTGTCATCCCGCGGAGCGACGGTAGAGGCAGATCCCTCGCTTCGCTCTCTGGGATGACACTAAAGCACGGGCGCAGGGCCGAGGCTGAGCACAGTCTGTTTCTCGGGCGCGAAGAACTCCCGCGCGACGCTCGCGATGTCATCCGCCGTCACGGCGTCGACGAGCGCGAGCGTTTCGTCGAGCGTTCGATAGGGCTCGCCATAGAGCTCGACCGCTGCCGCTCGATACATGCGCGCCCCGACACTCTCGAGGGAGAGCGTCATTTGCCCCTTGAGCTGCGATTTGCCCATCGCGATCTCGCTCTCCGGAAGCCCTTCCGCCGCCACGCGCGCGAGCTCGTCACGAATGACGTCGAACGCCGCGCGGGCGCTGTCGGGCGACGTCGCGACGTAGACGCCGTGCATGCCCGTATCGGCGTAGAACTGCTGAAACGTGTACACCGAGTACGCGAGGCCGAGCTCCTCACGCACTCGCTGAAAGAGTCGCGAGCTCATCCCGCCGCCGAGCAGCATGCTCAACATCACGAGGGCGAAGCGACGCGGATCCGCATAACGAAGGGCGCTCGTTCCGAGTACCAGATGCGTTTGCGTTCCCTCGCGATCCACATGACGTGTCTCCGGCGCGACGACCGAGGGCTCAGGCGCCCTCAGGAGGCCGGCATCCCCGCCCGGAACGCCGGCCCACCCGGTGCGCTCGAGGACGTCCAGTAGCGCCGTGTGCTCGACGTTGCCCGCCGCGGCGACGACCAGCTGGGGCGGGTGATATGCGCGTCCATGGAGATCCTCGAGCGCGCGCACGCCGAGGTGCCTAACGGTGTCGCGGGTGCCGAGAATCGAATAGCCATAGGGGTGGGCGCCCCACAGCACCTCGTTGTGCAGCTCGAACACGAGGTCGTCGGGTGTGTCCTCGACCATCGCGATCTCCTCGAGCACGACCTTCCGCTCGAGGGCGAGATCGCTCGAGCGCAGGAGCGGCCGAAACACGATGTCGGCGATGACGTCGGCAGCTTGTGTGAGATGCTCATCGAGGACGCGCGCCTGATAGACGGTATGCTCACGCGACGTGTAGGCGTCCAGCGACCCACCGAGGGCCTCGAGCTCGAGCGCGATCTGCTTGGCCGTACGGCGCTCCGTGCCCTTGAACACCATGTGCTCGAGCAGATGCGAAACCCCCATGCGTTCCGCCGGCTCGTGCACGGAGGCCGCGCGCACCCACGCTCCGAACGAGACCGACCGTAATCCCGGCATGTGCTCCGAGAGTACGGTCAGTCCATTGGGAAGTACGCTACGCTCGAACTCGCCTTTCGACTCGGCTGCTCGGCTCACTGTCGACGGGAACGTTCTCCGCCCCGACGTGGTCGATCGCCACGGCCGCCACCGCGTTCGCCGCGACCGGCTTGATCGGCGGCGCGCTCGACAGGTTCCTGTCCCTCACCGTCGCCCGCGCCTGACGAGCCATTGCCGCTCTCGCCCCCGCCCGCACTCCCGCTCCCACCATCGGGGCTGGCCTCGGGCTTCGGCAGCAGCGCCTTACGAGAGAGACGCAAACGCCCGCGCTCGTCGCGCTCGATGAGCTTGACGCGAACGCGATCCCCTTTCTTCACGACGTCTTCCGTCTTCTCCGTGCGGCCGTGCTGCATTTCAGAGATGTGCAACAATCCTTCGGTGCCGGGCATGATCTCGATGAACGCTCCGAATGGCGTCGTGGATTTCACCGGTCCCTCGTAGATCTCGCCGACGACCGGCTCCGCCGTGAGCGCCTGCACCATCTGCCGCGCGCGCTCCATCGCGTCGCCGCCAACGGCAGCGATGGTCACCAGGCCGGAATCATCGACAGTGAGCTCGGCGCCTGTCTCGTCCTGGATCCCGCGAATCGTTTTTCCCTTCGGACCAATGAGATCGCCGATCTTCTCGGGGCTGATTTGCATCGTCACGATGCGGGGCGCGAAGCGCGAGAGATCGGCACGGGGCTGCGCCAGCGCCTTGTCCATCTCGCCGAGGATGTGGAGGCGCCCTTCGCGCGCCTGCGCGAGCGCCTCCTTCATGATCTGCAGATCGAGACCCTCGATCTTGATGTCCATCTGGATCGAGGTGATGCCATTGCTCGTCCCGGCGACCTTGAAGTCCATGTCGCCGAGGTGATCCTCGGTGCCGAGGATGTCGGTGAGGATCGCGTAGCGCTTCCCTTCCTTGATCAAGCCCATCGCGACACCGGCGACGGCCGCGCGCATCGGGACGCCCGCGTCGAACAGCGCGAGCGAGCCACCGCATACCGATGCCATCGAGGACGATCCGTTCGATTCGAGGATGTCCGAGACGAGACGAATCGTGTACGGGAATTCCTCGAACACCGGCAGCACACCTTGCAAGGCGCGTTCGGCCAGATTCCCGTGGCCGATCTCGCGCCGTGACGTGCCGCGCACCGGTCTGACTTCACCGGTCGAGAAGGGCGGGAAGTTGTAATGCAACATGAACGACTTCGTAACTTCCTGCGGCTCGTCGATCGAGTCGAGCCGCTGGACGTCGTTCTGAGTGCCTAACGTGGCGACGACCAACGCTTGGGTCTGGCCGCGCGTGAAGAGCGCCGAGCCGTGCGCGCGCGGCAAGAGCCCGGCCTCGATCGTGATCGGACGCACTTCCTTGGCCGTACGTCCATCCACGCGGTGGCCGCTCGAGAGAACCTGGTTGCGCAGATGGTGATACTCGACGTCTCCGAGCAGCGTGTGCAGCTCCTTCGCCGCGTCCGGGAAGTCGACGAGCAGCTCGTCGGCGAGCTCGCGCTTCGCGCGCTCCACGGCCTCGATGCGCGTGTGCTTGTCCTTCTGGTTCAGCGCCTCGCTGATTCGTCCCGCGGCGAGCTCCTTCACGCGGACCTCGAGGCCCTCGGGTAATGCCGACTTCACCCAGGACATCTTCGCGTGGCGCTCGCTCTTTTGCAGGAGCTCTTCCTGGGCCGCGATCAGCTCGCGAATACCCTTGTGCGCGACGCCGAGCGCCTCGATCACGTCGTCTTCGGAGACCTCGAGCGCGCCGCCTTCCACCATGACGATGGAATCGTCGGAGCCGGCGACGACGAGCTCCATGTCGCTGTACTCGAGCTGCTGAAAGGTGGGGTTGAGCACCCACTTCCCCTGAATTCGTCCCACGCGAACGCCGGCGATCGGCGTGCTGAACGGAATCTTCGACGCATTCAGCGCATAGGATGTCGCGACGAGTGCGAGTACGTCGGCGTCATTCTCCTGATCCGCCGAGATCACGTAAACGAAGACCTGAACCTCGTTCTTGAATCCTTCCGGAAAGAGCGGGCGAATGGAGCGATCGACGATGCGCGCCGAGAGAATCTCGGCATCGCTCGGTCTGCCTTCCCGCTTGACGAATCCGCCGGGGATTTTTCCCGCCGCATACTGCCGTTCCTTGTACTCGACCGTGAGTGGAAAGAACGGCAAAGGACTCTGATTCTCGCTCACCGTGACGGCGGCGAGGACTTTCGTGTCACCAAACTGAACCACGGCGGCGCCTGCCGCCTGCTTCGCCATGCCGCCCGTTTCGATAACGAGCTTCCGGCTGGCGAACGTCCTTTCGACGCTTTGCTTCATTGCGATTTTGCCTCAGGGAAATGCAAACGCGCGGGCTGCATAGATTGCGCCCGCGCGGTGCGTGTAGTTCATCCCGATCAATACCGGAGCCCGAGTTCCTGAACGACTCGGCGATAGCCGTCGACGTCTGCCTGCTTCATGTACTTCAGAAGACGACGACGTCTGCCGACCATTTTCAACAAGCCGCGTCGGCTGTGATGATCCTTCTTGTGAACGCGGAAGTGATCGTTGAGATAGTTGATGCGGTCCGTGAGAATTGCGATCTGTACGCGTGTCGAGCCAGTGTCGTTTTCCGAAGCGCGATACTTCTGTACGGTCGCGGTCTTGTCGAAGGCCATGCTGTGCGGTTCCCGCGGTTGCGATTGATTCGTCGGTCTGATCGGATGAGCCACTAAAAATAGCAGGGGATAGGGGTTAGCGGCTAGGGGCCAGCATATCTAGTTGCCGATAACTGCCCCATTGTGCGCGAACTTCTCGATTTCGGGCATACCAAATTCCGAGTGCCGACGCGCGATCGATGCCCGGATGCACAAGGTTGGATTCGCTCGCGATTCGCCCCATTCGCGACCCGACAGCTCTCCAAGCCTGCGGCACCTCGAGAATCGACATCTCAGTCACACTCCACTAGCCCCTCAATCGCCCCACCCACTCCGCGAGTCGCGAAAACCAGCTGTGCGTGTCGTTGTACATCACGACGACAAACAGCAGTGCGATCGCCAGCAGACCGAAGCGAAGGATGTACTCGCGCGTCCGAAGGCTGAATGGCTTTCCCTTCGCCGACTCGAGGACGTTGATCAGAATCTGCCCGCCGTCGAGAATCGGAATCGGCAGCATGTTCAGAATCGCGACGTTCACGCTGAGCAGCGCAATGAGCGTCAAAAGACTCTCGAGTCCGCTGCGCGCCGCCTCAACTGACATGCGCGTGATGCCGACCGGGCCGCTCAACTGGCTTACCGAGATCTCCCGCGTCATCAACTTCTTGACGATTTCGACGATCGCGCCGGCCATGAACGACGTGGTACGCGCCCCCGCGCCAATCGAGGGACCGAAGGCCAGTGTCTCCCGACCGGTTGGAATCCGCGACGACGCGCCGATCTTGCCCACGGATCGCGTCTCATGCGTCGCGGCGATGGTTTCCACCGTGTCTTTCGGCGTGACGTTCACGTCGAGCGTGCGGCCCGCCCGCACGACGGTGAAGCGAAGCTGGCGATTCGCCGCCTGACTCACGTGCGCGACCAGGTCGGCCCATGTCGAGACGCGGTTGCCATCGATCGCGACGATGCTGTCGCCGCTCTGGAGTCCTGCTTTTTCCGCCCGGCTTCCTTCGATGATCGTCTCGAGAACCGCCGGGCGCTGGAAGTCGATGGAGGCGAGTACGGCGTCTGTCGTGACACCCGCGGTGAGCGGAACGCGCACCGTCGACCGCGACGTTTGCAACACGACGCTGTCGCTGCTCGCCGCAATGTCGCGCTCGATGTCGAGCCAGTTCTTCACGACGTGCCCATTCACCGACAGGATCGTGTCGCCCGGCTGCAACTGCCCGAGCGCCGACGCGTTAGGCAGTGGCCTCACCTGCCCGACGATACGCGTCGCGATCACCGGCCTGCCGAAGTGAAACGCGAGCAACACGCCGATGACGAACGTGAGCAGCACGTTCATCGTCACGCCGGCGACGAGAATCAGAAGTCGCGCGGGCAGCGGCTTGCTCTCGAAGAGTCGGCGTTCGGGAATCGGCAGCGGTCCGAATGGCATCATCGCGTTCGGATCGTAGTCCGGGCTGTCCGCGCGTGGAGCAGATTCGCTGCCGCCTTCCAACAACGCGGCATCTTCGTCCAGCCTCGAGGCCATGCGCACATATCCGCCGAGGGGAAGCGCGGCGAGAATGTATTCGGTCTCGCCCCATCGCTTTCGGAACAGGGCTGGACCGAAGCCAATCGAGAATCGCGGTGCGTAAACGCCGACCGCCTTCGCGGCGATGAAATGCCCCAGCTCGTGGACGAAGATCACGAGCCCGAAAACGAGAATCGGTGAAAGTATCGCTAACATCGAAATCGATCCCTTACGTGGCGACGCGCCGCTTCATCGGCGGCGATGATCGCGTCGCGTGATTCGCCCTGTTCGCCCGCCAACGAGCTCAACGCCGATTCTATGGCGCGCGGAATTTCCGCAAAACCGATACGTCCCTCCAGGAAGAGCGAGACCGCCTCCTCGTTAGACGCATTGAACACAGCAGGTGCGGCCCCGCCGGCGCGTCCGGCGGTAACGCCGAGCGCCAGCGTCGGAAAATCGTTCACGCGAACAGGTTCGAAGGTCATCGGGGAAAGCTCGACAGGGTCGAAAGGGGGTACACCGGTGTCCGGCACTCGTTCGGGGTGAGTCAGGGCATACAGCACGGGGAGTTCCATGCTCGGCACGCCGAGCTGAGCGAGCACGCTCCCGTCAACGAGTTCGACGAACGAGTGAACCACACTTTGCGGATGCACAACGACCTCGATCTGATCGAAGTCTAACCCGAACAGGTAATGTGCCTCGATCACCTCGAGGGCCTTGTTCGCGAGCGTTGCACTGTCGACCGTAATCTTTCGTCCCATGCGCCACGTTGGGTGCTGCAGAGCGTCGGCGAGCGTGGCGCGCTCGATTTGCTCCGGTGGCCAGTGCCGAAAGGGTCCGCCCGACGCAGTGAGAATGACGCGTCTCACGTCCACGCGCGAATGCCCGGTGACGCATTGGAGAATGGCACTGTGCTCACTGTCGACAGGTACGAGCTCGCCGCCGCCGCGCTGTTGCGCGGCTTGGACGAGGTGACCGGCCATAACGAGGGTCTCCTTGTTCGCCAGCGCTACGCGCTTGCCATGCTCGAGCGCGGCGAGCGTCGCGTCGAGACCGGCGGCACCCACGACCGCGTTGAGCACGATGTCCACGTCGTCGCGCGTCGCGGCCTCGATGAGGCATTCGCGACCGCACTGCCACTCGTCATGCTGACTCGCGCCGTTGTTCACGAGCCCGACGAACGATGGCCGGAACTCGGCTTCCTGCTCGCGCAAGAGCGCCGCGTTGCTGAAGGCGGTGAGCGCGGATACCCGGAACCGTTCACGCTGGCGAGCGAGGACGCGGAGCGCGGTCGTTCCGATCGACCCCGTCGATCCGAGGATCGCCACGCGGCGGACCATCATCGCGGCGGTGCCCACACGAGCAGGAGGTTGAACAGCACATACGCGACCGGCAGGACGAACAAGAGGCTGTCGAAGCGGTCGAGCACCCCGCCATGCCCGGGGATGATGTGCGAACTGTCCTTCATTCCCGCCTCACGCTTGAGCAGCGACTCGGCAAGATCACCGATCTGCGCCGCGACGCTCACGAGCAACGCGAATACGATGACGCCTCCTCGCACGAACGCGAGCTGCGTCGACGGCGTCAAGATGAAACGCGCATAGAGCCAGCCGACGAGTACCGTCGCGACAAGCCCTCCGACCGCGCCGGCGACCGTTTTCCCCGGACTCACAGAGGGCATGAGCTTCCGTTTCCCGAACGCACGTCCGACGAAGTAGGCGCCGATATCGGAGGCCCACGTCAACAACAATGGCAGAAGCAGGAGCAACCCTCCCGCCGTGACGGTGAAGCGACCGAACGGGACATGGAGCGGCTCGACGACGTAGTCGTGGTAGCGTATCGCGTAGCCGAAGCTGAGCATGCCCCCGGTGTAGAGCACGCCGAAGGCTGTCGACGCGGCGGCGCCGAGCGGTTTTCCATCCACGCCGCGGGTGAAAATCGTGAGCGCCAGCAACCCGAGGATGACGATCGCCATCCCGGAGAGGGGCAACTCGTAGAGGCCGAGATAGCGCGCGTGCACGAAAAGCGGGACGACGCCGGCGAGCGGGATGCCGACGTCCTCCATCGGCGTTAGGCCGGAGGCACGCGCGATGCGAAAGAACTCCCAGGCGGCGAGCGCCGCGACGATCGCGAGGAGCGCGGCGAGCGGCGCGCCGCCGTAGAAGACGACGATGACGCCGAGCGGCGCGGCGATGACGCCGAACAGAACGCGCCGCGTCAGCTCCGACACTCAGACTTCCATGATCTCGGCCTCTTTGGCCTTGATCAAATCGTCGATTTTGTGGATGTAGTCGTCGTGGATCTTCTGCAGGTCCTTCTCGGCGTGCTTGACGTCGTCCTCGGATACGCCCTGCAGCTTTTTGAGTCCTTCACGCGCGTGCGTACGCGCGTGCCTAACGGCGATCCTTCCCTCCTCGCCGAGCTTGTGCACGATCTTTACGAGGTCCTTGCGCCGCTGCTCGTTCATGGACGGCAGCGGAACGCGAATGACCGCGCCCTGCGACGACGGGTCGAGTCCGAGATCGGAGTCGCGAATCGCCTTTTCGATGATCTTGGCCTGCGATTTGTCGAACGGCGTGACGATCAGAAGGCGCGGCTCGGGAGCCGAGACCTGCGCGACCTGATTCAGCGCCATCGACGTGCCGTACAGGTCGACTCGCACGGTGTCGAGCATGTTGGGTGCTGCCTTGCCGGAACGAATCGACGTGAATTCGCGACGCGTGCTCTCGATGCCTTTGTCCATCGCGCCACGCATGTCTTTGACGATTTGCTGAATAGTCATCATCGGACCAGAGTGCCGACGCCCTCGCCGCGAACGGCACGCACGAATGCGCCAGGTTGGTGGATGTTGAGAACGATCAGCGGCAGATGATTTTCACTGCAGAGGGTGATCGCGGTCTGGTCGATCACGCCCAGATTCTGGAGCATCACGTCGCGGAAACTGATCTCCCTGTAAAACTTTGCGTTCGGATCGCGCTTCGGATCGGCGGAATACACGCCGTCGACGCTGGTCGCCTTGATGATAATGTTCGCCTTCATCTGAATGGCGCGAAGCACCGCCGCCGTGTCGGTGGAAAAGTACGGATTCCCCGTTCCACCGGCAAAGATGACGGTTCGACCCTTTTCCAGGTGTCGGAGCGCTCTCCTACGGATATAGGGCTCCGCCACCTCTTCCATTCGGATGGCGGTCATGACGCGAGTCGTCAGGCCGTTACGCTCGAGGACATCCTGCACCGCGAGGGCATTGATGACGGTGCCGAGCATGCCCATATAGTCCGCGGTGACGCGGTCGATCCCCTCTTCGGAGAGCGCGCGTCCGCGAATGATGTTGCCGCCGCCGATGACCAATCCCACCGAGGCACCGGTCTTCACCACCGATGCGATTTCGTCAGCGAGACGCTTGATGATGTCGAAATCGAAGGCGAACCCCTTCTCTCCGGCGAGGGCTTCGCCGGAGAGCTTGAGGAGCACTCGTGGGTATTTGAGATCCGTCAGGCGCTCAGGGCCTGACGGATCAGTGTCCCGTGTCATTCGATTGGCAACGTCGGGTTGCGTCTCGATGATCAAGCCTCTCCGAGCTGATACCTCACGAACCGCCGAACCTGCACGTTCTCCCCCGTTTTGGCCGAGAGTTCCTTCACGAGATCACCGACGGTTTTCTTGGGATCCCGGACCCACGCCTGGTGGAGCAGAGCGACGTCCTTGTAGTACGCCTCGATCTTACCGTCGACGATCTTGTCGATCATGTTCGCCGGCTTGCCACTTTGCTTGACCTGCTCGACGAAGATCCGGCGTTCTTGCTCGATTTTCTCCGCCGGGATTTGCTCCTTGTCCACAGCGATCGGCGCCGCGGCGGCAATGTGTTCGGCGACATACTTCGCGACCTGCTGGAATTCCTCGTTGCGCGCGACGAAGTCGGTCTCGCAATTGAGCTCGACGAGGACGGCGATCTTGCCGTTGTGATGGAGGTAGTGCCCGATCACGCCCTCGCTGGTCGTGCGGCCGGCGCGCTTCTCGGCTTTCGCCGCGCCGGTCTTTCGCAGATGCTCAACAGCCTTGTCGATGTCGCCGCCCGTTTCCTCGAGCGCCTTCTTGCAATCCATCATGCCGGCGCCAGTGCGGTCGCGCAGCTCCTTCACGTCCTTGGGACTCACCATCGTCGTCATGTCAAACCTGCCGTGCTGTCGTGGAAACGCCGCCGGCTGATGCCGGCGGCGCCAAGAAATCTACTCGCGTCCAGAGCTCACTCGGCTTCGTCCGCTCCGTCAACTGATTCCCCGCCGCCCTCACCTTCCGCCGACTTGAGTCGCGCCGCAATCGCCTCTGGCTTGGCGCGCCGGCGCCGCGGCCGGCGCCGCCGGCGCCGCTCGCCCTCTTCGGCCGGCTCACTGCCGCGGTCCGAGCTGTAGGTCGTCATCTCGCCTTCCTCGACCTCTTCGCGCACGGGCGCCGATTGCCGGGCTTCCTCGATCGCGTCCGCTATCGCCTTGGTGATCAGCTCGACCGAGCGGATCGCATCGTCGTTGCCGGCGATGGGAACGGTGATGAGATCGGGATCCGCGTTCGTGTCGGCGATGGCAACGATCGGGATACCGAGCTTGTTCGCTTCGTTGACGGCGATTCGCTCCTTCTTCGAGTCGACGACGAAGAGCAGGCCGGGCAGGCGCGTCATCGAGCGGATGCCGCTCAAGTACTTCTTGAGCTTCTCCGCTTCACGCGTGAGCATCAGCTGCTCCTTCTTCGTGTAGTTCTCGAACTCGCCCCCCGCTTCCGAGCCCGCCTCGAGATCCTTCATGCGGCGGATCTGCTTCTTCACCGTCGTGAAGTTCGTCAACAATCCGCCGAGCCAGCGCTCGGTGATGAACATCGAGTGGGAGCGCTCGGCTTCCGAACGGACGATCTGCGCGAGCTGCGGCTTCGTGCAAACGAACAGCACGTTGTCGCCACGCATGATGACATCGCGGGCGAGCTTCTGAGCGATCTCGATTTGCCGGAGCGTCTTCTGCAGGTCGATGATGTGAATCCCGTTGCGTTCGGCGAAAATGAACCGGCGCATCTTGGGATTCCAGCGCCGCGTCTGGTGTCCAAAGTGGACGCCGGCCGCGAGCAGCTGCTCGACCGTGGGCTGCATGTCAGGCATCGTTTATCTCTTGCTAAACTGGAATCGCTTACGAGCCTTCGGACGGCCCGGCTTCTTGCGCTCGACGGCGCGCGCATCACGAGTCAGGAGTCCGAGATCGCGCAGCTTGCGGCGGTGCGCTTCATCCACCTGAACGAGCGCGCGCGCGACCGCGAGGCGGAGCGCGCCGGCCTGTCCCGTCGTACCGCCGCCGTCGACGTTCGCCTTCACGTCATAGCGGCCGAGCGTGTCGGTCGCCGTGAACGGCTGCTGAATCGCGGTGACGTGCGACGGGCGGGGGAAATAGTCGCCCAGGGTGCGGCCATTGACGTCCCACTTGCCGGAGCCCGGCTTCACGTAGACACGGCACACCGCTTCCTTGCGGCGGCCGATGGCATGAACGGTCTGTGTATCCGCCATGTTACTTCTCGCTCGCGTGGCTGAATGACAACGGCTTGGGCTGCTGCGCGACGTGCGGATGGTCCGCGTCCGCGTAGACGCGGAGCTTGCGGCGGAGCACCTGGCGGCCGAGCGCGGTTTTGGGAAGCATGCCGTACACAGCCTTCTCGATCACGCGCTCGGGATGCTTCTGGAGCATCGTGCCGAGCGGCGTGAAGCGGGCGTGACCCATGTAGCCCGTGTGACGGAAGTATTCCTTGTTCTCGGCTTTCCGGCCGGTCACGCGGACCTTCGCGGCATTGATGACGATGACGCCATCGCCGGTGTCCATGTGCGGCGTGAAGATCGGCTTGTGCTTGCCGCGAATGATCTTCGCGATTTCGCTCGCGAGTCGGCCAAGGACCATTCCCTCGGCGTCGACAACGAACCACTCTTGCTTGATATCGCGCGGTGTCGCGCTGAATGTCCTCATTGACTGACCTTGCATCGAGTCCAGGCCTCACCGGTGCGTAATGCAACCCGGGTCTCGGCAGCCCGCAGGGCTTTTTTGACAGACATGAATGCTAGATAAGCACTTACGGTATGTCAATTGGCGCACGCGTTGCAACGGCTGGGGGGGGACGGATTTAACGGATTGAACGGATTTGACGGATCGCTCCTCTGCACACATGACTCCTCGCGCCACGAGCGCGAAGAAACTCGTTACGGGCACACCCATTGAGCCGAGCTCGAAGCAACCTGTGGTTCGTTCAGCAAGTTTTCGTCTTTGCTCGCGCGAGGAGTACTGAACGGCTTCGGAGCGATCCGTCAAATCCGTTCAATCCGTAAAATCCGTGCTCCGCTCCTCGGGATGGCATCTTCGGCAACGATCGCCAGCCACTTTCCATCCGGGCTGAGCGCCAAACGAGAAATGCGCTGGAGCCCGGCGCTCGCGAAATCGGCGAGGTCGGTCCACTGAGCGGGTTTGTCGGTTCCGCGCCAGATCAGGAGCTTGCTTCCCGAACCGGCAATGGCGACCGCAGGCGCGACCCAGGCGATGTAGTCCGCGCCGGACGGCATTCGCACGAGGGGCATCGGCACGCTCCGGCGGTCTCGGCCCGATCCGCGGACATCGACCGCGGTCAGGATCCACGAGCTGTCCCTGGCGTGTTGCAGAAACGAGAAGCCGGCGCCGTTCGGGAGGGGCAACAAGGAACGGCCGATGTCGCGCGCGAGCGTGTCGGGATGTCCCGTACGAGTGTCGGCGAGCACGAGGGCGTTGGGCCTGCCGAGCAGGAACATCGCCACCGTCGTGGAATCGACCCACACGTGATAACCGACGGGCTTGATCGCGTCGAACACGAGACGCGGATCGCTGCCATCGATTCGAAAGCTCCACAGGCGCTGCGTCGAGTCGGCTTCGACGCGAATGACGCTGAAACGCGAGGCGTCGCCGAACACCGTCGCGGAATACTCGCTCTCCGGCGTGCGGGTCACGCGGGCGGTCGCCTTCGATGGTAGATCGTAACGGTAGATGTCCGATTGGCCGTCGCCCCGCACCGATGTGAAGAGCAGAGCGCGCGAGTCCGGCGTGAACGAGGGTTGATTGTCGTAGCCGGGACGACTGGTCACGTTCACCGGCGCACCGACCGCCAGTGTGCCGCGCTCCATGTGGACCGGAGCCAGAAAGATGTCGGTCGAAGGCGGCGCCGCCTGCGCGCCCAGCGACGACGAGGCCGTGCCGATGAGCCCCACCACGAGCATCGTTTCGAACTTACTCATCGTTCACTCCATCTCGAGAAGCAGAGCGCCCTTCTCCACCGCGGTCCCGGGGGCGACGAGGATACGCTTGACGGCCCCACCGGAGGTGGCCCGCAGCTCGTTCTCCATTTTCATCGCCTCCATCACGACCAAGCCCTGGCCCGGCTGTACCGCATCGCCCTCGCTCACGTTGACGCGTACGATCATCCCCGGCATCGGCGCGACGAGTGGCGCGGGACCGCGCGGCTTCTCGGTCGCCGCCGACAGCTCGCGAATGGCGCGCGAGCGCTCGTCCAGCGCCTCGACCTCGAAGCGAAAGCCATCGACCCAGAGGGTGTAGCGGCCGCGCGCATCCCCGACACGAACGAAGACGCGATGAATCTCGTCGCCGAGGGTGAGAATGCGCTCGGGTCCATCCGCTTCGAAGAGCCGCGCGCGCACGCTGGCGTCGCCGACGCGGACGTCCTCGCCGTCGAGAAACAGCTCGAGCTCGGCGCCGTTCACGCTCACGTAGTACTTCATGACGCGGCCGGCACGAGCTCGCACACGGTCTCGACATGGGCCGTCTGCGGAAACATGTCGAAGGTCTCGATCGAGGCGATGCGATAGCCCGGGAGACGGGCCAAGTCGCGCGCGAGCGTCGCCGGATCGCAGCTGACGTACACGATCGCGCGGGGGCGCCGCGGCTCCCGCTCCAGCGTCATCGTGACCCGCTCGTGCAAGCCGACGCGCGGCGGATTCATGATGAGGACGTCGGCCGGCAGCGCGCTCGTGAGTACATTCTCAACGCGCCCGACGAGACTGCGCGAGCCGGCGGGGAGGCGCGTCGCGCAGAGCGCCGCCGCCTCGCGGTCCAGCTCGATCGCGGTGACGCGCGCGCCTAACGCGGCGAGCGCGGCGGCCGTGTCCCCGGTGCCCGCGAACGCGTCGATCACCGTCTTGGGTGCATGCGAGGCGACGCGGTCCACGATGTACGCCTGAAGCGCTCGCGCGACCTCCG
The DNA here is from genome assembly GCA_036557635.1 of Gemmatimonadaceae bacterium. Classification (GTDB taxonomy): domain Bacteria; phylum Gemmatimonadota; class Gemmatimonadetes; order Gemmatimonadales; family Gemmatimonadaceae; genus AG2. The sequence goes on along the minus strand of DATBHD010000002.1, from coordinate 26,918 downwards.
CGTTGATCTGGCCGAACGACGTTCCCGCCGGCACCAGTCGCCGTTCACCAGCCAGTTCCAGCGGGCGGTCGTCCGGGCTCCACCATATGGCGCTCGCCGACGCCACGGCGTCGAAGAAGCCGCGGCGGGCGGGCCATGCGGATGCTCCTTTGATGAGCACGACGATCTCGTCGCCGGCCAGGCGCACCGTGCCTCGCAACTCCGTTGCGAGCGGAAGGAGCGATGCGGCAGCCATGACCTCGCGCCAGGTCGCGATGATTCGCTCGTCGGTGATCGGGCAATCGTCGACCTGAAACACGGCGACCGGATCGTGATAGGGATGCAACCCCATCGTCCACGAGTTCCCAGCGCGACGCATTGCGAGCGTGAGCTTCGTCCGATAGCGCCAGGCCCGTGCGCTCGCACGCGTACCGGGTACGTCGATCGGCCTCTTCGCGATGCGGGTGATCGCATCCTTCACGATTCGCCGCTTGGCCTCGAGCTGCGCCTCGTATCGCATGTGTTGCAGCTGACAGCCGCCGCAGTCGTCGACGCGGTAGTGCGTGCATGGCGGCTCGACGCGATCCGGAGACGACGCGATCAACGACACGAGGCGGCCGCGCGCGAAGCGTTTTGCCGATTCGACGCGAACGCGCGCGACGTCGCCGGGCGCGGTTCGTGGCACGAACACGACGAGACCCTCGGTGCGCCCGACACCGTCGCCGCCGGCGGCGATGCTCTCGACTTCGAGCTCGACGACGCTCGGCGTGGCGACGACGCTCATCTTTGGCCGTCCAATCGCGCGGCGCGCTTCCAGTTATCGGTGGCGGCGTCAGCGGCGCCCACTGCCGTCACCCTCCGGTGCGGCGCGGCGCGTTCGCGATCGGCGAGCAGCGCCGCCGCGATCGCGGCGATACGAGCGCTCGCCGCGGGCGCGACGGCGCCTAACAACGACGGCAGCCGTCGCTCGAGCCACTGAATCTCGATCGCGCCGCGTCGAAATTCGTCGTCCTCCATCACGCGCAGATGGAAGTCGCGCGAGGTCTCGATTCCCTCGATGGTGAGCTCCTCGAGCGCACGGTGCATGCGCGCGATCGCGAGCTCACGCGTCGGCGCCCACACGATCAACTTCGCCAGCATCGGGTCGTAATGCAGCGAGACTTCGCTCCCGACCTCGATGCCCCCGTCCCAGCGCACGCCGGGCCCGGTGGGAAGGTGGAGATGGCGTACGCGTCCGGTCGACGGGAGAAAGCCGTTCGCGGGGTCCTCACTCGTTATGCGGCATTCCATTGCCCAGCCACGCGGCACGATGTCCTGCTGCGCGAAGGGCAATCGCTGGCCGGCGGCGACGCGCAGCTGCCACTGCACCAGGTCGATCCCCGTCACGAGCTCCGTTACCGGATGCTCGACCTGGAGCCGCGTGTTCATCTCGAGGAAATAGAACTGGCCATTGGCGTCGAGCAGGAACTCGCACGTTCCGGCGTTCACATATCCCGCGGCGCTCGCGGCGCGCACCGCGGTCGCGCCCATGCGACGCCGCAGATCCGAGCTCACGGCGACGCTCGGCGCTTCCTCGATCATTTTCTGATGGCGGCGCTGCACCGAGCATTCCCGCTCGTTGAGCGAGAGCATCGTACCGTGCATGTCGCCGAGCACCTGGATCTCGACGTGCCGGGGGCCAAGGATGTACTTCTCGACGTAAACGGCGTCGTCGCCGAACGCGGCCTTCGCTTCACGACGCGCCGTCTCGAGCGAGGAAGCGAGTGACTCCGGCTTGTGAACGACTCGCATTCCCTTCCCACCGCCGCCCGCGGCCGCCTTGAGCAGAATCGGATAGCCGAATCGCTCGGCGATCTCCGATGCCTCACGAGCGTCGCGCAGCGGCTCGGTCGTGCCAGGTACGACGGGAACACCCGCCTTGATCGCGAGCTGGCGTGCGGCGGTCTTGCTGCCCATCGCCGCGATGGCTTCCGCCGGTGGCCCGATGAACACGAGTCCTGCCTCCCGCACGCAACGCGCGAACCACTCGCGCTCGGAGAGAAAGCCGTAGCCGGGGTGTATCGCTTCGGCGCCGGTCGCGAGCGCCGCGTCGACGATGTGCTCGCCGCGCAGATAGCTCTCGGCCGATGGCGCGGCGCCAATGCGAATCGCCTCGTCCGCCGCGCGCACGTGCGGGGCCCGCGCGTCGGCATCGCTGTACACGGCCACGGCACGTACGCCGAGCTCGTGACAGGCGCGGATGACGCGCAGCGCGATTTCGCCGCGGTTGGCGATGAGGATCTTTGAAAACATGCGCCCTGTCATCCCGAGGAGCGGCAGCGACGAGCGGTCTGCTTGTTCATGCGGCCCTCAAAAAACAGATCCCTCGCTTCGCTCGGGATGACATTCCCCTACAAAGGTATGTTCCCATGCTTCTTCGGCGGATTCTTATCGCGCTTGGTTTGCAGCGTCTCCAGCGCATCGATGAGGCGGGGACGCGTGTCGCGCGGGTCGATGACGTCGTCGACAAAGCCGCGGCTGGCGGCGACGTACGGATGCGCGAACTTCTGGCGGTATTCCTCGATCTTGGCTTCCGTTGCGCGCTCGACGTCCCCGCTGTCGGCGATCTCCTTGCGAAACAGAATCTCGACCGCGCCCTTGGGTCCCATGACGGCGATCTCCGCCGTCGGCCAGGCGACATTGTAGTCGCCACGAATGTGCTTGGACGACATGACGTCGTAGGCGCCACCGTACGCCTTCCGCGTGATGACCGTCAACTTCGGTACGGTCGCCTCGCAGTACGCGAACAGCAGCTTCGCGCCGTGCTTGATGATGCCGCCGTGCTCCTGGGCAACACCAGGCAAGAAACCGGGAACATCCTCGAACGTGATGATCGGAATATTGAATGCGTCGCAGAAACGAATAAACCGCGCGGCCTTGAGCGACGCATTGATGTCCAATACGCCGGCCAGCACCGCCGGCTGATTCGCGACGATGCCGATGCTGAAGCCGCCGAGGTGCGCGAACCCGCAAATGATGTTCGCGCCGTAGTCGCATTGAACTTCATAGAACGCGCCGTCGTCGATGACACGCTTGATGACCTCGTGCATGTCATACGGCTTGTTCGGATTGTCGGGGACGATGTCGAGCAATTGCTCATCGCGCCGATCGCGCGGATCGGTCGACCTGCCGCGCGGCGGATCGTCGATGTTGTTCGACGGAATGAAGCGAAAGAGCTCGCGAATCGCCTGCAGACACGCCGGCTCGGAGTCGAAGGCGAAGTGGGCCACGCCCGAGGTGCGCGCGTGCGTGTCGGCGCCGCCAAGATGCTCCATCGTCACGTCCTCGTGCGTCACCGTCTTCACCACGTTTGGCCCGGTGACGAACATGTACGAGCTGCCACGGACCATGTACGTGAAGTCGGTGATCGCCGGCGAGTACACGGCCCCGCCGGCGCATGGCCCGAGAATGGCCGAGATCTGCGGCACCACTCCCGACGCCAGCGTGTTGCGGAGGAAAATGTCGGCATAGCCGCCCAGCGAGAGCACGCCTTCCTGAATGCGCGCGCCACCGGAGTCGTTGAGCCCGATCACGGGTGCGCCGTTGCGCACAGCGAGGTCCATGATCTTGCAAATCTTTTCGGCGAACGTTTCGGACAGCGAGCCGCCGAACACGGTGAAGTCCTGCGAGAACACGTATACGAGCCGGCCGTCGATGCGCCCGTAGCCCGTGACGACGCCGTCGCCATACACCTTGTGCTCGGCCAGCCCGAAGTCGTCGGAGCGATGAACGACGAACCGATCGAACTCCACGAAGGAGCCATCGTCGAGCAACAGATCGAGACGCTCGCGCGCGGAAAGCTTGCCTTTCGCGTGTTGTGACTTGAGGCGTTCAGCGCCGCCACCAAGCTCCGATTCCGCAATGCGGCGCTCGAGTTGCTCGAGCTTCTCGCGCATGGTCATATGCCGGTTATAGTAGTCCTGCCCGGGGGAAACGAGAAGCGCGGATCTATTCCGTAAACAGCGCTGATAAAAAAAGAGCGACTGCGATGTCACCGAAGCATCGCGATCGCTCTCTCTTTTTCATCCGCGCACTTTCCGTGCAGTTTCCGGCCGTTTCGGTGTTCCCCCCATTCGCTGTCTACGTCTACATGGCGTCTCAGGCAGCGCGATCACGCCCGCGACGATCAACTCTCGATCGGGGGAATATCGATGCCGGCGTAGCCGTCCTCGTGACCCTCGTCCATCGGCAACACCTCCGACGGCTTCTCGGGACGCGGCGGCTGATCCTCCGGAATATTCGTGACGGCAAGAACAATCCGACGGTGAATCGGATCGACTTCGAGGACGCGCATCTCGAGGTTCATCGTCTCGTAGACAACGTCCGCGGGATTGTTCACTGCTTTGCCCGTTGGACTCAGCTGCGAGATCGGAACGAACCCTTCGATATCGTTGCCGATATCGACGACGACGCCTTTGTCCATCAAGCGCACGACCTTGCCGGCGATGTCCGTCCCCACCGGATACGTCTCGCCGATGCGCAGCCACGGATCCTCCTCGGCCTGCTTGAGACCGAGCGAGATGCGCTTGTTCTCGGAATCGATATTGAGAATCACAACATCGACCGCGTCGCCCTTCTTCACGACTTCGGACGGATGCTGTACGCGCTTCGTCCAGCTCATGTCGGAGATATGGATCAGGCCATCTATCCCTGGCTCGATCTCGACAAACGCTCCGAAGCTCGTGAGGTTCCGGACCTTCCCGTTGATCCGCGTGCCGACAGGATACTTGAGTGGCAACACCATCCACGGATCCTGCTCGGTCTGTTTCATACCGAGCGAGATCTTCTCCTCGTTCGGATCGACCTTGAGCACGACGGCTTCGATCGTCTCGCCGATCGACACGAGCTTCGACGGATGGCGGACGTTGCGCGTCCAACTCATCTCCGAGATGTGGACGAGCCCCTCGATGCCGGGTTCGAGCTCGATAAATGCCCCGTAGTTGGTGATCGAGACGACCTTCCCCGTGACGCGCGTTCCGACCGGATACTTCTCCGCAACGTCCTTCCACGGATAGCTCTGGAGCTGCTTGAGCCCGAGACTGATGCGCTCGCGCGTCCAGTCGATGTCGAGCACCTTGACCTCGAGCTCCGCGCCGATCGACACGAGCTCGGACGGATGCGAGATGCGGCCCCACGACATGTCGGTGATGTGGAGGAGTCCGTCGACACCGCCGAGATCGATGAACGCTCCGAAGTCGGTGATGTTCTTCACGACGCCTTTGCGCACCTGATCCTTCTGAAGCTCCTTCATGAGCTTCTCGCGCTTTCCCGCGCGCTCGTTCTCGAGGATCACGCGGCGCGAAACGACGATGTTGCGACGACGCTTGTTCAGCTTGATGATCTTGAACTCGAACTTCTGGCCGAGCAGCTCGTCGATATTGGGAACGCGACGCAAGGCGATCTGGGACCCAGGCAAGAACGCGTCGACACCCATGAGGTCCACGACCACGCCGCCCTTGATCTTCTTGACGAGTGTGCCTTCGACCGGCTGATCGTTCTCGTACGCGAGTCGGATCTTCTCCCACACGCGCATGAAGTCAGCCTTCTTCTTCGAGAGGACGACGGCGCCTTCCTGATCCTCGAGGTGCTCGAGAAGGACTTCGACTTCATCGCCAGGCTTGATCGGCTCGAGGTCCTTGAATTCCTCGCGCGCGATGGTGCCTTCCGATTTGAAGCCGATGTCGAGGACGACGGTGGTGTCGTTCACCGACTGAACGCGAGCTTTGACGATCTCGCCCTCGTCGATCGACGCCATGGAGCCCTGATAGAGCTCCATCATCCGCTCGTAGTCGGCGGAGGTGTATTCGTCTTCGTCGTAGAGCTCTGGACGGCGGTTGGCAAGCGGACGAAGCTGGCCGCGCACTGCGTCGCGTCGCTCACGCTCCGACAGCGTACCGGTTGTGGGGTTTTGGGTTTCGAGTTCGGACATGACTTGAGAAGATCTCCTGGAGATCGCGGATCTTTAGCCTCGCCGCGGCGAGAGTTGAGAGTGCTGTAAACTTCCGCCCCAGGTTGGGGACGGACAAAGTGAACCTCGTAAGCTAACCGGAAGCAGAATTATCGTCAACAGCCGAAGTCGTGTCATCACGCTGAGTTACGGCTTTCACCAGAGCCACGATCCGTTCCACCTGCTCCTCCTGCGTCAAGAAGGTCGTATCGATGAGGATCGCATCCTTCGCCTGCACGGTTTGGGTCGCGTCGCGTGCGTCGCGCTGGACGAGGCGACCGGTCTCTTCGGCGATCTCTTCGTCCGATGGGCTCCTGCCGAGCTGCTGAACGAGCCGGCGACGGGCTCTCTCCCAAGGATCGGCAACGAGAAACACCTTCACGGTCGCGTCGGGAAAAACCGCCGTTCCCATGTCGCGGCCATCGACGACGACATCGTTATCTCGCGCCGCCTCATGCACTTTCTCGTTCACCCACGCGCGTACGCGCTGCATCGCCGCCACCTTCGAGACGTGTCGCGTCACCTGGAGTCCGCGCAGCTCCTCGTCGGCGTTCTTCCCATCGATGAGCAGGGAAAAAGACATTCCGCGGGGAACCAGACGAACCGCGCGCGCTGCTTCGCACACTTGCTGCTCCGTCCAGGAGTCCTCCCGAGTGCCGCGCCGCAGTTGCGCGGCCGTCGCCGCTCGGTAGAGGGCGCCGGAATCCACGTGTCGAAAGGAGAGTCGCTGCGCGACCCATTGCGCCGTCGACGATTTTCCCGATGCCGCGGGCCCGTCGATCGCGACGACGATGTGCCGATTCGCCATCAGCGAACCACCGTTGCGAGATCGGACCAGAATCCAGGATACGAGACAGCGACACAGTCACGCTCGTCGATTGTGATGTCGTTCCCAGGCAGTGCACCGAGCACGCCGAACGACATCGCAAGGCGGTGATCGCCCTGCGTTACGATGGACCCACACAGCGGCGAGCGCGACCCGAGGATTCGCATGCCGTCGTCCAGCTCCGACGCTTCGGCGCCGATCGCGCGCAGGTTGGCAACGACCGCGGCGATGCGATCGCTCTCCTTGACTCGCAGCTCAGCCGCGCCGGTGATCACCGTTTCGCCCTCGGCGCGGGTCGCGAGGCAAGCCAGCAGGGGCAATTCATCGATCATCGATGGCACGATCTCGGCACCGACCTGAACGCCGCGAAGCGCATCGCGGGGGGGCCTAACGACGACGGACGAGATCCACTCGCCGCCGCTGAGGCGGTCACGCGCGAACTCGACCGTCACTCCCATGCGCCGCAGCGTCTCGAGAAACCCCGTCCGCGTCTCGTTGACGCACACATCGGTGAGCGAGAGCGCGCCCTCATCGGCGAGCGCGGCCAGTCCGGCAAAGAATGCCGCCGACGACGGATCGGCCGGCACCACCGTGTCGAGCGAGCGGAGGCACACATGCCCTGGGGCGAGCTCGATACGCGTGCCACGCCTAACGATGTCGATCCCGCGCGCGCTGAGCATGCGCTCGGTGTGATCGCGGGTCGGCGCCGGCTCGTCGACCGTCGCGCGCACGCCACTGACAACGCCGGCGAGGAGTATCGCGCTCTTTACCTGCGCGCTCGCGACTTCACTGTGCCATACGATGTCCTTGAGTGCGCCGCCGTGCACGACCATTGGTAAGCCGCCGTGTGGCGGCAGCTCGAGCCGCGCGCCCATCGCCTCGAGCGGTTTGGCGATGCGTCGCATCGGCCGGCGGCTCAGGCTCGCGTCGCCGACGAATGTCGCGGTGATCGGCAAGCCGGCGACGATACCGGCCATCAGTCGCGTCGTCGTACCGCTGTTCCCGCAATCGAGCGCGTGAGCCGGCGCGCGCAGTCCACGCAAGCCCACGCCTCGCACCGTGATGTCCTCGCTGAGCGCGGGAATCTCGGCGCCCAGGGCACGGAGGACGCCGGCCGTCGAGTGGACGTCGGCTGACTCGAGGATTCCGGTGATTCGCGATTCGCCGTCACCCAGCGCGGCAAGCATGAGCGAGCGGTGCGAGATGGATTTGTCGCCCGGCACTCGCAGGCTCCCGCCAACTTTCATGTGCTCTCTCCGCGCTCCACGGCGGCGCGCCATGCCCGCGCGCTCTCCCACAGCTCGCTCAAATCAGCCCAGTTTTCCTCCTCGAGCGCGACGCGCAGCCGATGAACGTTGTGCTCCAGGGCGTGGAGCGCATCGACCGTCGCGCGGGGAGCAGCCTCGAGGAGCGGCTGCCACATGTCGAGCGCGCTCATCGCCAGCCGCGTCGCGTCGCGCGCGCCCGGTCCCGGTTGAATGGCGAGGCCGTCGTTAGGCCTGCGCGTCGTCGAGTCGGACAATGTCGCGCCAAGTGCCGTCGAGGCGAGCTGCGGGAGGTGACTGATGAGTGCCATCGCGTCGTCATGGGCCGCGGCCGTCGCGTAGGTAATGTGTCGCGCGCCCGCCATGCTCCAAAAAAGCTCCGCGTTCTCTCGTTGGCGCGCGTCGGCGCGTTGTTCGACGAAAACGGTCGCGTCGCGAAAGAGGTCGGCGCGCGCGCCAGAAAAACCGCTCTTGTGGCTTCCCGCCAGCGGGTGCGTGCCGATGAGCCGGGCCGCAATCTCGGGGGGCGTCCGGAGGGCCTCGGCGCGCTGCAGGCTGCCAGCGTGCAGAATGGTCGTGCGGGACGGCGCGGCGCCGATCACCTGGGCGGAGACGCGGCAGATGTGATTCAACGGCACCGCGAGAAGGACGAGGCCCACCTCGCGCACCGCGTCGTCCACCGTCGCGGCGACCGTCAGCCCCGCCTTCGCCGCGCCGGCACAATCCGTGGCACTCGTGCTGAACCCAACGACGCGGCTGCCACGCTCCGTCAATCGTAAGGCAAGCGAGCCCCCGATCACACCGAGGCCGACGATCGCGACCTCGGCGTCACCCGACGCGCTCATCGCAACCATGCTTCGAGCGTCGTCGCGAGATCGGTTTGCTCGTCGCGATACTTCACGATGACGGGTGTCTGCAACGAAAGCTCCTGCTCCGCCGCCCACGCCCCGCGGAGGCGCCGCGCGCCTGGCACGACGACCGCGCCGGCGGGAATCTCCAGCGCGTGCTGGGCGTCGCCCCGGTATACGGTCTCCCGCACGAGGTCGTAGACCGGAGTCCCGCGGGTGAGAATGACGCCGGCGCCGAGTACGGCGCGCGCCCTAACGACGGTGCCCTCGTACACGCCGCAGTTCCCGCCGACGAGTACGTCGTCTTCGATGATCACGGGCGCCGCGCTCACGGGCTCGAGCACGCCGCCGATCTGCGCGGCCGCGCTCAGGTGCACCCGTTCGCCCACCTGCGCGCACGAGCCGACGAGAGCGTGCGAGTCGACCATCGTGTTCTTGCCGACGTATGCGCCGGTGTTGATGAACATTGGCGGCATGCACACCACGCCCGAAGCGACGAAGGCGCCGCGCCGAATCGACGAACCGCCGGGCACGACGCGAACGCCGTCGGTGAGATCGAAGCCGCGGGGCGGAATGGTATGCTTGTCGAAGAAGAACAGTCGCGCCGGCGCGCCCTTGTCGTCGTAGTTCGTCATGTCGATGACCTGGCCGATGCGAAAGGCGAGCAGGATCCCCTGCTTCACCCAGGGCACCGCGCGCCAGGCGCCGGACGGGCTTCGCTCGGCCGCGCGCACGTCACCCGCCTCGAGCGCCCGGAAGAGGGCGGCCACCACCTCCTCGGCGTCGTTAGGCATCGCGCCGATACTCGTGACGGCGCTCATTTCGGCGATGCGACGCGCGAGCAGGTCGTGACTTGCGGCGGCGTGGCTCACAACGAGACTCCCGCCGCGGACAGTGCGGCGCGAACGGTGCCCGCGTGCTTCTCATCCATCGGCACGAGAGGCAGGCGCAACACGTTTTCGATCTTCTTCATCATCGCCAATGCCGCCTTCGCCGGCAGCGGATTCGATTCGACGAACGCGGCGCGCATCCATGGCAGCAACCGAAAATGCCGCTCGCGCGCTCCAGCGACGTCACCCGCGCGCATGCAATCGCACAACTCGCTCATCAGACGCGGGGTCGCGTTCGAAGCGACGGAGATGATGCCGTCGCCGCCCGCGGCCATCACGGGCAGTGTCATCTCGTCGTCGCCCGATAGCACGCTGAACTCCTTCGGGCGGTCTTTGAGAATGTCCGTGATCTGGGCGAGGATCCCCGACGCTTCCTTGATGGCAACGATCCCGGGCGTCGATGCGAGCGCGAGTGTCGTTTTCGCTTCCACGTTGCTCCCGGTGCGCCCCGGGATGTTGTAGACGACGATCGGCAGATCGACCGCGTCGGCGATCGCTCGGTAGTGCGCGATGATGCCCCGCTGCGGCGGCTTGTTGTACATCGGCGAGGTGTGGAGCAGATGCGTCGCGCCAGCTTCCTTTGCCGCCTTGGATAGGGCGATCGCGCGTCGGGTGTCGTTCGACGCCGCACCGGCGACGATCGGGACGCGTCCCCTCGCCGTTTTCGCGACGATCTCGATGACGCGCCGCTGCTCGTCAGGCGACATCGTCGCCGCTTCACCGGTGCTGCCGCACGGCACGAGAAAATGGACGCCCTCCGCGATCTGCCACTCCACGAGCGCGCAAAGCGCTCGCTCGTCCACGGCGCCGTCTCGCGAAAAGGGTGTCACCAGCGCGGTTCCGCAGCCGGCAAGTCGCCTCGTCATGATCCACCCGCTCCTGAAGGTGCTCCGAGCACATCGCGCATCGTGAACACTCCCTTGCGACCAATGAGCCACGCGGCCGCGACGAGCGCGCCTTCCGCGAACACGCGCCGATCGCGCGCGACGTGCGTCAGCGTCACGGTCTCGAACGGCGCGTCGAAAACCAGCTCGTGCGTACCGGGGACCGAGCCCGTCCGAACGCTCGTTATAGGAATCTCGCGCGGCCAGGCCCGGCTCGCTGATCCACCGAGCGTGAGCGCCGTGCCCGAGGGCGCGTCTCTCTTGGCTGCGTGATGGGTCTCGATGAGGTGTGCGTCGAAGCTGCCCAGGCCAGCAAGCAGTCGCGACGCGAACGCCACGATCTGCTCGAACGCATTTACGCCGAGTGAGAAATTGCTCGCGGCGAGGAGCGCACCGTTCCGCTGGGCGACCCACTCGGAGAGCGCCGGGAGCTCGGCGAGCCAGCCGGTGGTGCCGACGACGATGGGGCAGGCCGCGGTGACCGCGGCGCGAACGTTCGCCGCCGCCGCGAGAGGGGTCGTGAACTCGATCGCGACGTCCGCTCCCGCGAGCGCTTCGCGAGTGATGCCGGCGCCGTCGAGATTGTCCCTGGCGCCGATTCGCGCGACGACCTCCCAGCCTCGCTCGGGAGCGAGCTGGGCGAGCAGGCGACCCATCTTCCCCGTGCCGATCAGGGCGACCTTGCGTTGGGCGGTCACGCGAGCGGCGCTCCGTCGCCGAAAAACTCCTCGTGCAGTCGGCGCATCACGGGCGTCACCTGCTCGCCGTCGACGACCATCGTCAGGTTTATTCCGGTGGCGCTGAGGGAGAGCATGTGGACCGGCGTGTCGCGCAGCGCGTTGAGCGCGCGTGCCATGTGCTCGCCGCCGGCGCTGAGCGTCGCGCCGACCACGGCGACGATGCCGCGATTGCGCTCGATGGCGACGTCGCCCAGCTCACGCAGATCCGGCAACAACGCATCGAGTCGCGACGCGTCGTCGATCGTGAGCGACACCGACACCTCCGATGTCGCCACGACGTCCACCGAGGCGCGGTGCCGATGGAAGATGTCGAAGGTCGTGCGCAAAAACCCCTCCGTGAGCAACATGCGCGGAGTGCGCAACCGGATGAGCGTGACCCCGTTCTTCCCGGCGATCGCCGTCACCGGCCGACGTGGCGCCTCGAAGGTGATGAGCGTTCCCTTCCCTTCCGGCTTCCGCGAGTTGAGGACGAACACGGGGATCCCGAGTCGCACCGCGGGATAGATCGTCATCGGGTGCAGCACCTTGGCGCCGAATGACGCGAGCTCCGATGCTTCATCGAAGCCGACACGCTCGAGGAGCTGCGCGCCGTCCACGACGCGCGGATCGGCGGTGAGCATGCCGTCGACGTCGGTCCAGATCTCGATCGCTTCCGCCTGGAGCGCCGCGCCAATGAGCGCCGCGCTGTAGTCCGATCCGCCGCGGCCGAGGGTCGTCGTTAGGTGGCGCGTATTCGAGCCGATGAATCCGCCGAGCACGGGAATCCGTCCATCGCGGGCGAGCGGCGCGAGCAAGCGCAGCGACGCCTCGCCGATGGCATCCACGTTAGGCTCGGCCCGGGTGAAGGCGTCGTCGGTGATGACGACGTCGCGCGCGTCGACGTGCTCGGCGGGCACGCCACACCGCTTGAACGCGGCGACAATGAGCTGCGACGACAGCTGTTCGCCGTAGGCGGCGATCGCGTCGAGGCTCCGTGGGGTCACGTCGCCTAACGTGTTGAGCGCCTCGGTGAGGTGCGCGAGCTCGTCGATCATCGCGCTCATTTCGGCGCAGACGTCGGCGCACTCGTCGCTGTCGCCAAGGAGTGCCTCCGCCTCCTGCATGTGCCGCTCGCGCAACACCTCGATGCTGCGAATCGCGCCGATCAGCTGGCCGCGCGACGACTGCTCGGCGATCGCGAGGAGCGCGTTGGTGACGCCAGCCATCGCCGACACGACGACGATCGGGCGCCGGTCGCGGCGGGAGACGACGATCGACGCGGCGCGTCGAATCGCCTCAGCGTCCCCGACCGATGTGCCGCCGAACTTGACGACGATCACGGGTCAGGGGGGCAGCAACCCGCAGTTTGCCATTAGCTCCGCGTTCAATACCGACGCGCCGGCGGCGCCTCGCACGACGTTGTCCCCCATGGCAACGAGCTTGACGTCGAACAGCGTATCGGGACGAATGCGGCCCACGGTCACCGTCATGCCGCCGCCACGCGCCACGTCCCGTCGCGGCTGCGGGCGGTCGGGCTGGTCGATGACCTCGACTGGACGCGGTGGGGACGAGGGCAGTCCGCGAGCCATGTCCGCTCCCCGCCATTCTCTCAGGACATCCGCCACGTCCGCTGCGCTCGCGCGTTCCCGAAGACGCATCGAAACACACACCGTGTGTCCGGTTTCCACCGCGACGCGGTTGCAGTGCGCGCTCACCGTCATCGGCGCTGAGGCGATCTCATCGCCGTCGGCTGTTCCCAGGAACTTTCGCAGCTCGCTCTCGACCTTATCCTCTTCGTCGTTGATGAACGGTATCACGTTGCCAAGAATGTCCAGCGACGCGACGCCCGGGTAGCCCGCTCCGGAAACCGCCTGCATCGTCGAGACAAATACATCGGTGATACCAAAACGCTCATGAATCGGCGCGAGCGCCAGCGCCATGACGATCGACGAACAGTTCCCGTTGGTCACAATGCCGCCGCGCCAGTTGCGATTCCGGCGCTGCGATTCCAGCACGCGCAGGTGGCCCGGGTTCACCTCAGCGATGACCAGCGGCACGTCCGGCGCCATGCGGTGGTTCTTGGCGTTGCTCAGGACGATCTTCCCCGCTCTCGCGAAGGCCAGCTCCGCCTCGCCCGCCACACTCGAGTCGAGTGCGGAGAACACGATGTCGGACGAAACGGCGGCTGGATCACAAGTGATGATTTTCTTCTCGACGACGTTGCGCGGCATCTGTCCCGCTGTCACCCACCGCACCGACTCGCCATACGCGCGACCAGCCGATCGCTCCGACGCAGCCACCTCGGCGAGCTCGAACCAGGGATGATTCTCGAGCAGGCGGACGAAAGTCTGTCCAACCGCGCCTGTCGCGCCGAGCACCGCGACGGGCCGACGCTTCCCATTTCCCTGAGAGTGCTCCGGTCGTGGAATCATGATCAACTCGCGAGTAGGGACCTGACGATGCGATCATACGAGTCAACTGCCAAGCGCAGCTCGCGCACGTCGATGTACTCGTCGGGCGTGTGCGCCACGTGAATCGATCCGGGGCCGAAGAGCAACGGCGTTCCCCAGCGACTGAGCAGCGGAATGTCGGTCGTGTACGCCACCGGCGCGACGTCGAAGCCGCTGATCGTGTGAAAGTGTTGCGCGGGAATGTAGGAGCCCCACTCGAGCTCTGCCTTGCCCATTGCCCACTCCGCCAGCATGGCGCGCAGGGGCTCGACCGGTCCGACGAGGCGAAACATCACCTCGGCCTCGCAGAGCTCGGGGACGATGTTGGCTTCGGTTCCGCCGCGAATCGTGCCGATGTTCACCGTCGTGTCACCGAGGACGGGGTCCGTCGGCAGCGACAGACTACGAATCGTGGGTAGAAGCGCGAGCATCGGCTCGATCGCGGAGCGGCCAAGATGCGCGTACGCCGAGTGCGCCGCCTTGCCGCGAATACGCACCGTGACTCGCTGTGATCCCTTCGCGCCGCTTGCAAGCTTGCTCTCCGTCGGTTCGCCGTTCACGAGGAACCTGCTCGTTGCCGGCAGGCGATTGGCCGTTCGCGCGCCATCCGAACCCTTCTCCTCACCAACGACGAACAAGAGATCGACACGTTCCTCGCCGCTGGTCGCGAGCCGATCGGCGGCGCTGAGCATGGCGGCGGCGATCCCCTTCGCGTCGGCCGCGCCACGCCCGGTGAGGCGATCGCCCTGGAGCTTGGGAGGAAGGTATGGCGGCACCGTATCGAGGTGCGTCGAAAGCGTGACGCCACGTCCACCGCGCGTCGCCCAGATGTTCGCGCGACCACGCGTCACTTCCTGGAGATTCACGTTCCAGCCACGCGCAATGAGCCAACGCGCCACGAAATCGATCGCGCCACTCTCGGCGCCGGTCGATGAGTCGATTGCCAACAGCTCCGCCGCGAGCGCCACGACGTCAGTCATGAGGCAAAGCTAGCCGGGCCCAATCGCACTGCCAATCAGGAGCCGGTCGTGATCGACCAGCGTTTTTCACCGTTCCACGGACACCACGTCCGCGACCTGCGCCATGGAGGTCGGCGGCGGCCGACACAAGACGAGCGCCAATTTGGCGCGCGCTGTGTTGTTCTTTCTCTTCCGCCGCTCAAGATCTCACCGACGCATCCGATATTTGACCTGAGGACGCCGCTCACGTCCTTCCTCGCCATCGGAACGCGTATGGAATCGTGTGACATCGCGGTTGCTCCGCAGGACTTCGCCGAAGCGCGCCGTGTCATGTCCGAGTGTTGGATTTACACGAATGAGCGCGGTCTTCGCGCGATGACGCTACACGGCAACGGATCCTCGCTCGCCATCGACGGCCAGCGTCTCGTGCGCTGGTGCATCCTCGACGACCAAGTGCCCCGATCGATCGTCGCGTACCTCTACAGCGCGGACACGCCTTCCGCCGAGATGCGCGAGCGCGTCACGGATCTCGCCCGCGAGCGATTCGGTTTCCGCCGAACAGTCCCTTGCCAAGCTGACTAGCGGCAGATTCTGGGTGCCTCAACCTGTCGGTTTGCGCCGATTCTCACGCGAGATGATTTGCCCGTGAGGTAGCGCTGATGTTCGCCGAGTACCATCGGGCCGCACACTCTCCCGGAGGATGGTACCATGACGACATCTCTCGCTATTCGATTGGCGCTCCCGCTGGCCTTGCTTGCTCCACTGGGGAGCCTACGGGCGCAGCAGGACCAGCACCTGGTTCGGATCGGCTTCGCCGGCGGCGTTGTCGTGCCGACGGCCGACGCGCGAAATGCTTTCAAGACCGGTGTCCAAGGACAGGGATTCCTGCTCTTCAACCTCGGCGGTTTTCCACTGCGGTTGAACCTGGGCTACCAGCATTTCAGCCTGGCCGACGCGCTCAAATCTGCGCAATCGGGCGCTGGCGCGGGGGCCACGGCTGACGGATCGAGCAGTATTCTGGGCGGGGTCGCCGGGACTCAGATCAATCTGCTGCCCGGACCGGTACGCCCCTACATCCTCGCCGGAGTCGGTGGGTTCAACGTCACCAACATGCTCACGTCGACAAGCGGCCTGTCGACGTCGACCTCGCAGTTCAGCTTTGGTCTGGATGGAGGCGCGGGATTGGCCGTCAGCATAGGGCGACTGTCCGCGTTCGTCGAGGGTCGCGTTCAGAACGTGTACACGCAAAAGGGAATGACGAACCTGAAGTCCATTCAGTCGGTTCCGGTGAGCTTCGGAATTCTGTTCTGATCGGCCGCCCGACCGGGGGTGACTTCCCGACGCGGGGGGATTGCCTTCGGCCGGTAGCGGTTGGGTGATGCTTGCGTGGTTCCACGGCGGCGTTGTAGGCATGACGGCCCGATGTGGTCGCTCAGGATTGTGTTCAACGCCAACCGCGAATGGCATCGCTGTACTTGAAAGCAGAGGCACCGCCGACGCTGTCGCGCCGGAGCGCATTGAAATGGATGGCGCTCGCGTGCGGCGCGCAGGCGTTGGGCGGGTGCGCCTCGTGGGGTGTCGGCGCCAGAGAGTCAGGCCGTAACGCGAGTCGTCGTCGTCTCGCCCCAGTGCGCGTGTCTCAAGATCGGGTGATCCGCCAGGTCGTCGGCCTGCGTCCCTTTCGGCGTTCGGGTTTTCTCGTCCGCGCCGACTCGCTCGACGATAGGGTGCTCGTCCACAACTACGGTCATGGCGGCGGCGGCGTCTCGTTGTCGTGGGGCACGGCCGACATGGCGGCGGAGCTCGCGCTCGCGTCGGCGCAGCGGCAGGCCGCGGTCGTCGGCTGCGGCGCGGTGGGGCTCGCGACCGCGCGTCTGTTGCAGGACCGTGGCTTCGCGGTCACGATCTATGCTCGCGATCTTCCCCCGAACACGACGTCCAACATTGCCGGCGCGCAATGGTCGCCGGTGACGGTCGCTGACGCCGACCAGGTCACACCGACCTTCGAGGCGCAGTTCGTTCGCGCGTCGCGCTTCGCGTATCGGTATTTCCAGAACCTGGTCGGAGCGCGGTACGGCATCACCTGGCGCGAGAATTACTCGCTGTCGTCGCCTTCGACGACGCCCCCGAGCGGCGGGGCGTGGGAGGCCGGTTTGCTGCGAGGCATTCTTCCGCGAACGGTCTTGTCGCCTGACGAGAGTCCCTTCGAGGGATTCCACGTTTCGCGTTTTCTCACGATGCATATCGAGCCCGCCGTCTACCTGGCCCAGGTGCTCCAGGACTTTCGGATTGCCGGCGGCCGCGTCGTGCTGCGCGAGTTCGCCGACGCGCGATCGATTGCGGCACTTCCGGAGCCAGTGATTATCAACTGCACGGGCTTGTCGGCTGGAAAGCTCTTCGACGATCCGGACGTGATGCCGATCAAGGGACAGCTCACCGTGCTCGCGCCGCAGCCTGAGATCGACTACATAACGATCGGGCCGGGCGACTTGTACATGATGCCGCGCCAGGACGGCATCGTCCTCGGGGGCACGCACGAGCGCGGAGAGTGGAGTCTCGAACCGAATCCCGTCGAGACGGCGCGGATACTCCGCGGCCAGCAGGAACTTTTCGCGACGCTTCGTTCATAGTCCTTTCATGGTCAGCACTGGCTGCGGCGCGCACGCCTCAAAAGGCGTAGCGGAGGCCCAGTTCGATGATCCAGCGCGACCAGCGGCCGTTGTCGTCCGTGATGGCATGAAGAGTCGGGATCTGCGCAATCGAGTAAACGCCACGTTGCGCAATCGGGTCGTACCCTTGGAGGTTCAGCAGCGGCAACGCGGGCGTGGGCACGGTGACGCGGTAGAGGCCCCAGCGCCGGTCGATGAGGTTTAGCAAGTTATATATGTCAGTGACGAGCTCCACCGAGCGCCCTCCGGCAGGAAACGCCTTCGTCAATCGCGCATTGAGCGTGCCGAACCACGGATTGCGGCAGCTGTTGCGTGCGAGCAGCCGGCCGCGCTGATTGCGCAAGCAGGGCTCCGCGCGAATAAACGAGTCGAGCGCGCTGTAGGTCGAGTCCGCAGCGGCTTCGAATCGTTGGGTTATCGGATTGAACTCCACCAGTTCGATGTCGCCGCCCGGCGAGGCGTGCAGCGGTACATAAATGATGTCCGGCGTGAGCTGACCGGTCGGAATCCCGTCGGCGTTCGCGTCGGCGGTGCCACCAGCCCCCGGCCCGATCACGTAGGTGTAGGGCGTCCCCGCCTGGGCGGAGTAAAGCAGCGAGATGTTGACGGTGCTCGGCAGATGCATCGTCCCGCCGAGTTGAAGCTTGTGTGGTACGTCGAAGTACGAAGGGCGCAACGCCCGATCGTCCAGCGTTCCGTCGAGCGGCGTGTGCTCCAGATTCTGTCTCGTAGCGATGTTGACGAGCGACATTCGATCCCGTGCTCGTGAGAACGCGTACATCGCGTCGACTTCGCCGCGCGCACCTAACGACTTTCGAAGCTGCGCTGACAGCGTCAGTGCATCGTCCCCGCTGCGATTCATGACACGCGCCACCTGTGAAAACATCGGACCCGTCCACCTAGCGGGATTGACGCTCACCGTCGTCTGATTGCCAGTGATGGTGCCGTACAATGGCCGATTCCCTTCACCGGCAGCCGAATCAACGGGCCCGAGCAGGTTGGCATCTGTCAGGTAGAGTGCGCGAATTGCGCGAGTGTACAGAAGCTCTGCCGTCCCGATCACTCCCCACGGAAGTCGCTGATCGGTGCCCACCACGACCTTCAAGTTTTGCGGCAGCTCGAGCTTGGGATCGAAGAAGCCGGAGCGGAGCGCGGGACTCTTGAGGTTCGTACAGGTTGAATTCGGTTGGGCGAGCGTGATCGTCGTAAGCTTCGGCGCAATACTCGCAGGACAGGCGAGGAACGACTCACGTACGCCGTTGTCTCGATAGGCGCTCGAGATCCACTGGTACGGCACCCGGCTCGTGAACAGCCCCACGCCCCCGCGAACGAACCGCTTGCCGTCGCCGTGCACATCATAGCTGAAGCCGACGCGCGGCGACCACGCGATGCGCCCGCCGGGCAGATGTGCGCTATCGATGCGGAGCGTGTCGTAGAGTGAATCGTTCCCCGCGATCGTGTCCGGAAAGCCCGTCAAATCCAGGCGAACGCCTCCGGTTATGGCAAGTCGTGGCGTTGGCGTCCAGCGATCCTGCAGGTAGATGCCGAGCTCGCGCGCGCCAAAGCTGAGGGGACCAGCGCTCGTGGGCTCGAGTAGAGTGCGCTGATATCTGGAAGGGGCACCCGCGGCGAGGCTGTCGAGGTTGAGGAAGCTCCAGGCACCGAGAGTGTTGCCGACGAGATTGTCCCGGAAATGCAGGGCGGCACCCTGGACGCCTAACGTGACGACGTGGGCGCCGAACCCCGCGGTGAGATTCTCGGTGAGCTCGAGATCCTGTTGCACAGTTGCGCTTGGATTGCAGGATCCCATCCGGCCGGCCCAAACCTGCTCTTGCAAATCTGCCCCGACCCGCACCGAGATCGCCGGGTAATCCACGGCGGGCCGGCATGCGTCGTCCAGATACAGGTAGCTCAGGATCGTCTCGCTCGACCAGCGGGCGGCGATCACGCTCGTCCAAATCAGCCGCGACGTATTCGCCGTCGAGAAGTTTGCCGCCGCCGTCGACGAAAGCGCATAAAGCCCCGAGCGACGGCCGGCGAAGACGTCGTTCTCGCCACTCGCGAAATGATGCGAGGCCTCGAGATGATTGTTTGCCCCGAGCTGGAAACTGATCTTTCCGAACAGGTCTCGAGCGGGCTGCTGCCCATTCACCGGACCCAGCGTGCCGGGATCCAGGTTGAATGAGTCGCGCAAGATGGTCTGGAAGCGCACGGCGTCCGCGTAACTCACGTCACCCGGTAGTACCGGCCCAGGGGTGAGCAACGGGCCAGGGTCAGGAACGACGCGCTGCTGCACATCTGCGCTCACGAAATACTGGACGCGGTCGCGAACAATGGGTCCGCCGACGGACATTCCGTACTGCCAGGTGCGGAAGGCGGCGAGCCTGCCGCTGACTCCGGGTCCGCTGAGGGCTGCGTTCTGAAAATGAGTGAACACTGAAGCATGGACGGCGTTCGTGCCCGAGCGCGTCACGGTGGTCACGAGGCCGCCGGCGAAACCGCCATAGCGCACATCGAACGGTGCGGCCAGTACTTCGACCTGCTCGATTGCCTCGAGAGAGATCGGGCGCGGGAGCGTCTTGCGACCGGGTAAGCCGCCGGTGTAGAGGTCGGAGTTCGCTCCGCCATCGACCTGAAAGCTGTTGTACACGCGATTCTGGCCGCTGATCGAGATGCCGCCGGTGGGCACCGTACCCGAGGGTGGCGAGATGACCGTCTGCGGACTGAGTGTCGTCAGCGTGAGAAAATCGCGGCCGATGTTCGGCAACGCGGCGATGCGTGCCGCGGAGATCGTCTCGCCGGCCCCGTGGCGGCCTGGGTTGAGCAAAGGATCAACCGTTGCGGTGACCGTGATCGGCGGAAGGCCCACGGCTGCCGTCGTCAGCACGAAGTCGGCTACGAACCGCTCGCCTAACGCGAGAACGACGCCTTCGCGCGTCGCGGGTGCCAGGCCGAGGGCACGGACCTCGATGCGATACGGCCCTCCGATGCCGACGTCCTCGATGAGGTAACGTCCGCCCGATCGCGTCCCGGTCTCCCAGCGATGCCCGTTGGACGCGTTGACAATGGTGATCCTCGCGCCTGACAACGGAGCGCCATCCGCGCGCACGATCGTCCCCTCGATCGCGGCAGTGGTCATACCCTGGCCGTCGAGTGCTCGCGGCAACAGCACACAGGCCGCGGCGAGCATCAGGCGGCGCCCCGTCATTCGCGAAGCCGCTGGTGCAGCCAGCCTTTGGCCTTCACCCACTCCCGGCGCACGGTCCGCGGCGAGATGCCTAGCGCCTCGGCAGTCTCCTCATCGGTGAGGCCGCCAAAGAAACGGCACTCGACGACGCGCGCCATGCGCTCGTCCAGCTCCGCCAGTTCCACGAGCGCGTCGTTCAGGGCGAGCATCGTTTCGGCGCGCTCGCCGGCAACGATCATCGTCGTGTTCGCCACCTGTGCGTCGTCGAGGCTGAGCTGGGTCGGCGCGCCACCGCGCTTGAGCGCTTGATGGCGTCGCGCGTAGTCGACGAGGATGCGCCGCATCGCGCTCGCGGCGACGGCGAAGAAGTGCACGCGGTCCGTCCACTGCGCGCGCGTTTGATCGACGAGCTTGAGATAGGCCTCGTTCACGAGAGCCGTCGTCCCGAGCGTGTGGTCCAGCCGCTCGCGTGCGAGCCCACGGTGCGCGATGCCTCGCAGCTCCTCGTACACGAGCGAGAACAATCGATCGAACGCGCCGCGGTCACCCGATCGCCAAGCGATGAGGAGCCCCGTGATGTCGTGCGGGCTATCCACGCGCCCGGACTCCGCCGGCTGCCACCAGCGTGAGCGACTGTCTTGGCCGCTTCCGACACGTGTCTGCGCGTTCATGCACATCGGCCAGAAGAATGTCCGCCATTGAGTATCCGCTCACGGTCGCCGTGCGCAAGTGGTGATCGGTAACGCTTCGTGCCCGTATCTCCTGACGCGTAAACCGGGCACAAAGGCGGCCAAGCGTCCGGCGGCTGCCTCACGTCAACGAGGAGGAATCGTCATGCGAAAGGCGCAGATGGTCACACTTGTGTCGTTGCTGAACACCGTGCTGCTGGTGGGGTGCGGAACGGAGCCTGCTCAACGCGTGTTCGGACCCACTGCCAAGCAGGTGCAGCCAGCCGAGTCACGGCTCGGTCACGACACCGATCCGGAGTGGTCGCCGTGGTCCGAGCCGGCATCCCTCGGTCCCATCGTCAATTCGTCGAGCCATGACATCGGGCCCGAGCTGTCGCCTGATGGACTGAGCTTGTACCTGACCTCGGACCGACCCGGCGGGTTGGGCGGTTTCGACCTCTGGGCTTCGCGACGCACGTGTCTCGAATGTCCCTGGCAGTCACCGGTAGATCTCGGTCCGAATATCAATTCTCCAGGAGGCGACGGCTCACCGGGCTTCTCGGCCGACGGTCACCTGCTCTTCTTCTCGAGTCCGCGCGACGGAGGATTCGGCGGTGACGACATCTGGGTCACGCACCGCGAGAATGTCGACGACGATTTCGCTTGGGGCGCTCCCGTCAATCTCGGGCCGGAGGTGAACACCGCTGAAGACGAGACGGGCCCGTTGCTGCTCCCCAATCATCGAGGGTTCGGGCACCACACGCTCTACTTTTCCCGAGGGGGCAGCATCCTTCAGGTCGAGCTGAAGCGGCATGGTGAAGCCGTCGGACCAGCCGTGCCGGTCGAAGAGTTGAACTTTCCCGGTGTCAATAACACCGATCCCACGGTAAGCGCTGACGGTCGAGAGTTGATCTTCTGGTCGACGCGGCCGGGGGGCGTTGGAGGGGCGGACCTCTGGTTCGCCACACGAGGCAGCGCCCGCGATCCCTGGTCCGCGCCGCAGAATCTCGGCGCACCGGTCAACACCGTCGGTACCGATTTCACGCCCGCGCTCTCGCGGGACGGCACGACGCTTTTTTTCGCGGCTGGCGCGAACGCGCGCCCCACGTTGGGCTTTCAGGACATCTGGATGTCGACGCGCACGCGACTCTCACGCCATCATCACGAGGACGATCGTCACGGGCGCGACTGAGCGCGGTTGGAGCGCCTAACGACTGCTTGCTCGAGCGTCCGGAGCTGCCGCCGGATGCGGCCCGCGTCGTCTCGCAAATTGGGGTCTGGGTCGGCTCGCAAGGCAAGGTAGGCGCGGTAGGCGTTGATCGCCTCGGCCGTGTCGCCGGCCACCGCCGCGAGCCGTCCCTCCTCTCGCAATTGTGTAGAGAAGTAGAAATTCCATCCGGCGCGCCGGCGTATTCTCTCCAGTGCCCTCGTCGTTTCTCCGCGCGCGTCGTGCAGGCGCGCGGAGACGAGGGTGCCGACGGTGACGAGCTGATCTCGCGCGCTGGTTGTCGCGTCGAGAAGAGAATCGAGCCTGGCGAGCGCTCGGGCCTTCCGCGCGCCGGCGGCCTGATGGCTCTCGAGCTGCGCTGACACGACGGCGGTGCAAACCGGGCTGACCATCGGACCGAGAGCATCCGTGCGAGAAGGCAGACTTCCGAAGGCGGACACTGCGCGGCGCGCCCCGTTCGCATCACCCCTGCCGAGCCGCCAATGCGCGAGCGCGCAGGACGCCGTCTGCTGATCTCCGACCTCGCCGGGTCGCATCGCGCTGCCACGGAGGAAGCTCTCGAGTCGATTGGCTGCCAGGGCGGCCGCCGATGAATCGCCGTCCCAATACAGCGCCGCGTAGATCTGAAATTCGCGGATGCCACCGACGTTCTGGTTCCTGCCGACGCCTCGATCGACTCGTTCCAGCATCTGGTTCGCCTCGGTGGCGCGGCCGCGATTCAAGAGTAGAGCGACAGTTCGTTGCGCGAGGACGCGACGCTCTCGCAGCACCTCCGCGGCGCGCGCACCATCGGCGAGCCCAATGCCAGTCCACTCGCTCCAGATGGCGATGCGCACCAGCTCCGTCGCCGTCAGGCCGGCGAATCGCGACCTAACGAGCGCGATGCCGACGCTGTCGCCCAGCACCAACGCCGAGCACCAGCGATCGAACCCGAGCGAGTCGGTGGTGCGTGTGCGCGCGAAGAGGAGATTCGAGTAATGTCGGACCGCCGCCGTGTCACCGCCGCGGCCGAACCACTCGATGAGTGCGTCGAGCAGCTGCACGTTCTCGGTATCCAGTGACGCCGCGGTCCGCAACGCGGCGAGACTGCCGCGATCCGAGTCGGGATAGCCGACCAGCGACCCGAATCGCTCCAGGTTCGTCGCCAGAAGCGACCACGCTTCCGCCGAATTCGGAGCCGCCCGGGTCGCCGCCTCGCTCGCCGCGATCACTTCGGCGAGGGGTGATGCGCGCGGGTACCTCGGTCCCAGAATCGCGACGAGCAAGGCGCGCTCGGGCGCGGAGAGCCGATCGCGCCGACTCCACGCGTCGTCGAAGATCCAGCGCTCATCGGGCGTGCCCGTGCTCTGCTCGAGGCCTAACGACGCTGCGAGCCACAGGCTCGCTGGCGCAAAGGTCGAATCGAGCGCGATGGCGCGCTCGAAATGGCCACGTGCTTCAGCGAGATGTTGATGCCGAAAATCGGACCGCCCCGCGAGATACGCCTCGAGCGCGCTCAACGAGGTTGCCGCGAGCGCGAGCGAATCCTCCCCGTGTGCG
Organism: Gemmatimonadaceae bacterium; assembly: GCA_036557635.1. Classification (GTDB taxonomy): domain Bacteria; phylum Gemmatimonadota; class Gemmatimonadetes; order Gemmatimonadales; family Gemmatimonadaceae; genus AG2. Next base: position 2,821 of record DATBHD010000002.1, on the reverse strand, counting down.
GCCGCCAGTGAAGCGACCACGCAGGTGACGAGACGATCGGCGACATCGGCGAGGCTATCGGCGGCACCGGCCACGCGCCACGGCCCGCGTACCATACCCTTGGCGCTCACCAGGCGCGCCTCGATTCGCACGCTACGCGCTGAGCCAACAATTTCGCCGTCGAGCGCGTAGCGTGTTCCAAATGCAAATTGGCCCAGAAATGCTTCTCGCGTCATCCGCGATGCGATGAGGTCCTGGAGCCAGTCTCGCAGATCCACGAGGCCCGGCGAGCTCCCGGCTCGGAAAGGCCGAACCGTCAAGTCGTTCGTCACATGACTGCCCTCGACGCGTGACTCGGCCACCGCCCTTGCCGGTGACGCCGGTGGCTGGCGATAGCGAGCAGCCTCGTTAGGCCGCCGCGACGCGGTGTAGAGAGCGATCAACGTCGAGCGAGCTCGCTCCGTGCGCGCATCGTCGCCACCGTACGCCGCGCGCAGTGCCGAATAGCTCGGCACCAGATAACGTTCGGCCTCCCCATATCGCCCGAGGGCGAGAATCGCCGCTCCGACCGCCAACTGCGCTTCGGCAATGTGAGGGTGGTCCGGAGGCATGAGCGCCTGCCGAATCGCCAGCGATTCCCGAAGCAGTGGCTCCGCGCGCACCGGCGCGCCGCGGTCGAGCTCGAGCTCGCCGACGCCGAGCAGCGTCGTCGCGGTGACGAGGTGCACCGCGGGCAGGCGGTGGCCGGCCGTCGCCAGAGCGTGCTGATACAGGCTGTCCGCCTCGCGATCGTGTCCGAGCCGATGCAGCACGGACGCATATGCCGTTTCGTCGGACGCAACGTCGGGGTGCTCGTCGCCGAGCACACGACGCTCGATAGCCAGCCCCGCTCGAAACAGCGAGTCGGACAGTGACGCGCCACTCGAATCGTCGAGCACCGTGGCGAGGCGTACCAGGCTACGCCCGACTTCGGGATGCTCGTCCCCGAGTCCTTGCCGACGCAGCTCGAGGACGCGCCGGTACAGCTGTCGCGCCGCCGGCAGGTCACCTCGTTCCTGCTGCGCTTCGGCGAGACCGTCCAGGCTCTCGGCGAGACCGAGTGGGTCGTCCTCGGCATGGAGCTCGTCGATGGCAACCGCCTGACGTGAGACCACCTCGGCCGAGTCATAGCGTCCCGCGTCGCGGAGCACGGCTGCCATGCCATCGAGCGTCGCCGCGAGATCGCGCGGCGGCGAGCGCGATATGCCGCGACGGATGGACAGCGCCTCCCCGTATGCGCGTTCCGCTCCATCGATCTCACCCTGCTCGCGAAGCACGCGCCCCAGAAAGTCCAGGGCCTCCGCCATCTCGAGCTTGGCGTCAGGCGCGAGGCGTCGACGGAGCGCGAGCGCGGTCTCGACGAATCGGCGAGCGCGATCCCGGACGCCAAGCCCGAAGTAGGCGCGCGCCATTTCGAGTTGCAACTGTGCGCGAACCAACGGCTGTTGCGCGAGGTCGCGGTCGATGCGTTCCGCGCCGCTGTCGAGCAGCGCGCGCGCCGTGAGCGTCGATGGAGCACTTCCGTAGGGGTCGGAAGTGCGGATCAGGCCGGCGAGGAACGCTGCCACGCGTCGCACGTTGTCCCGCTCGGCGGCGATGCGTACTGCCTGGAGCGTCGCGACGGCCCCGAACGCGATGATGACGAACGTGAACCCCGCCGCAACAGCGACGCCGATCCGGTTGCGCCTAACGAATTTGCGAACCCGTGCAATGCGGTGTTCTGGCTCCGCCAGAAGCGGAAGTCTCGCGAGATGACGCCGAACATCTTGTTCGAGTTGGTCGACCGTGCCGTATCGCTGCGCAGAGTCCTTCTGCATCGCGACGCCAACGATGGTGTCGAGATCGCCGCACAAGCGCGCCGCCAGCTTCGCCAGCCCGCGCCGATCCGGGATAACGTTCGCCGTTGTCGTTTCCGCGCGTTGACGAAGTACGGCAACCGACGGCCGCTCCGGCTCACGCTCGAGGATCGCTCGCGCGATCGCGTGAGGCTGCATCGCGTCGAGTCGAAAGGGATGCGTGTCGGTGAGCAAGTAATGAAGCAAGACGCCCAGCGAGTACACGTCGCTCGCCGTCGAGATCGGGTCGCCGCGGACCTGCTCCGGGCTCGCGTAGAGGGGAGTCAGCAAACGTTCGCCTGTCAGAGTCAAGGCCGCCGAGCCGTCCGGTCCATCTGACGACAGGAGCTTCGCGATGCCGAAGTCGAGGAGCTTCACCGATCCGTCGGCCGTCACGAGAATGTTGGCAGGCTTCAGGTCGCGATGCACGACGAGATTCCGATGCGCGTACTGGACCGCCGCGCACACATCGCAGAAGAGCACAAGTCGGCCTTCAATCGTTAGGCTTCGCTCGCGGCAGTATCGGTCGATCGGAATGCCTTCAACGTACTCCATCGCGAACCACGGCGACCCCTCGTCGGTGACCCCACCGTCGAGCAGATGCGCGATGTTCGGATGGTCGAGCGCGGCGAGAATCTGCCGTTCTTCGATGAAGCGCCGTGTCGCACGCTCGTTCCCGCCGCTATACCCGGAAAGGAGCTTCAGCGCGACGCGCTTCTCGTACTGGCTGTCCGCGCGCTCCGCCAGATACACGGTCCCCATGCCGCCGGCTCCGATCTGTCGAAGGAGCCGGTAAGGGCCCACGCGCGAGCGAGCCGTTGCGGCGCGCTCGTCTTCGGGAAAGCGCGCGAGGTACGGCGCGGCGAATTCCGCGGCGGGAGACTCGAAGTAGTGTGCCGCCTCGGCGTCATTGAGCAACGCCTCGACCGCGGCACCAAGCTCCGGATCTTCCGCGTGCGCGCGCGCGA
>DATBHD010000001.1:0-1605 GCA_036557635.1 Gemmatimonadaceae bacterium | reverse complement strand
GACGGCGGCGCTCGAGCGCGCCGGTGCCGATGGCGCGCGCGCCGAGCTCGATTGCGCACGCGTGTTTGTGCCAATGGCCTACCGTCGGGCGCGGCGCAACATCCGCGGCCTGCGCCGCAATCAAGACACGCGACTCAGTGCCATCGCGCAGCGGGCAGTCGATTCCGGCGACCCTGCACCGCTGGCCCCGGGCGGTTGAGCCGCGACTGCCGTGAGCACGCACGGTCGTAGATCGTGGCTCGCTTAATGAAGCGCAAGCCACGATTCAAACGATCGAAAAGGAAAGTGCATCCATGAGCTCCACGGTACTGCTCGCCCTCGACGGTTCCGACAAGGACGAGCGTGGCATCGCCGGTGCTGCCGCGCTCGCGGAGCTCGCCGCGGCAGGCATTTCCATCGTGCGCGTCGTTGCCCCGGAGACCGATCGCCTCTCGGCCCTCACCCAAGCGCTCGTCACCACGAGTCAGGAGGCAAACGCGCGTCATGCAGTCGAGCGTGAGCTCGAGACCGTAGCCGAGCAGCTTCGACAGCAGATTCCCGGGGAAGTGACGTGCGATGTGGTGCCCGGAGCCGATGTCGCCGAAACGCTGCTCCGCCAGATTGAAGAACGAGCTGCTGCTTTTGTCGTGATGGCGACGCGCGCCGCGGGCGCCGTCGGGCGGGCGATTCACGGAAGCGTCGCCGATCACTTGGTCCGCGAATCGCCGAAGCCGGTGTTACTCGTTCCGCCACGCGCGGCACATCTGAGCGGCAACCGACTTCAGTTTCGGCGCGTGCTCGTACCGTTCGACGGATCGCGCGTTGCGCTGAGCGCGATGCAGCACTTGCTCGCCCTTCCCCGCGCCGACGAGTTGGAGCTCGTCTTCGTCCAAGTCGTCGCTCCCGAGCGAACGGGCGGTTACGTCATGCCGCCGAACGTCGAAGGAGATGCGGATCCAGCCGCCGAGTGGACGCACGCTGGCGCTGTCGTCGCCGAGAAGCGGCTGACGACGCTCGCCGATCCATTGCGCGCCGAAGGTCGCCACGTTGACATTCGCGTTATCGAATCACCGCATGCGCATGAGGTGATTCTCGAGGCAGTTCGCGCCGAGTTGGTGGAGCTGATCGCGATGACGACGCGCGGAGCGGGCGGGGTGCGGCGGATGGTGCTCGGAAGCGTCGCGGAGCAGGTCGTTCGCGGCAGTGAGATTCCGGTCCTGCTGGTGACGGCGGGAGCGGCGCGCCCGCCAGCGTAGCGATCCGCTTTCTTGGTGTTGACATTCGACATCAAGGGCAGCATCATCATTGGTGTCGGCACTCGACATCATGATGAAACGACCGTGACCACACGCCTCGACCTCCTGCAGGGCACGCTGGATCTCCTCATCCTCCGTACGCTCACCGGTGATCCTCGACACGGGTGGGCGATCTCCGAGCGCATTCAGGAACTGTCACAGGACGTGCTCCGCGTGAACCAGGGCTCACTGTATCCTGCCCTGCACCGCCTCGAGCAACAGGGCTGGATCGCGTCCGAGTGGGGCGTGTCGGAGCTTGGCCGCCGCGCGCGATTTTATCGATTGACGGCGAGTGGTCGACGCCAGCTCCAGAAGGAAGAAGACGAGTGGG